>JANLWK010000284.1:0-16553 GCA_031364505.1 Candidatus Eiseniibacteriota bacterium
TCGCCGGACAGCGCCGTGATGATCGTCGCCGTCGTGGCATCGATCCAGCCCATGTCGCCGAACAGCGCCCGCGTCAGGTCGACTTCCGACGTCAGGTTCGCCGTGATGATCGGCTCCATCAGCAGGTCCGGCGTGGCCTCGGTGTCGAAGTGCGACACCGACGAGCCCAACTCGACCGGGTTCGGCGCGTACATGCGCACGTAGCCCGCGTCGTCGCTGCCCTGGAACTTGGGCGGCGGCAGCGTGCCCATCGAAACGTTCACGGTGCCGGCGTTCATCGCGTTCTTGAGCGCCGTACCATCGGCCTGTGACAGGCTGATCGTGGGAATGTTGAACGGGGTGCCATCACCGACCATCTCGACGATGCCGGTCGTGTTGTTGAGGATGATCACGGCTTTGGCGCCCGCGTTCTGGGCGTTCTGCGTCTTCACCGTGAAGTTGCAGAGGCCGCGGTCGATCACGGCGACCTTGCCGCTCACCGCCGCGGCGTTGAGGAAGGCCGAGCAGCCGTCGCTCGTGGGCGCCGCCGCGTCGGACACGAGGATGCACTGTCCCGTCACCGCCACCGGGCCCAGCGGCGGGCCAAAGTCCGCGCCGCCGTGCTCCTTGTCCCCCGTGAAGCCTCCCGTGCCGCTGAAGGTCACGAAGGAGCGCCCGGCGAGAAAGCTCGGCACGTAACGCTTTGTCAGGGCGCCGCGCCAGACGAGATTGCCCGTATTGATCGCCGAGGCCGCGCGTTGTGCGGCGGTGAGCTGGTCCCAGAACTTGTTCTGGGTGTTGTCGAACAGGAACCGCGTGAACGCGTCGGTGTGCGGATCCCCCGGGAAGCCGGCGTACTGGCCGTTCGTCGGGTCGACGAGCGACGTGTAGCCGAGGCCATGAGCGAGCTCGTGCAGCACCACGGCGAGCAGGTCGATGTCCGTGTCATGGTTGTGGTCGTAGCCGTAGTACCAGCTGACGCCGCCGAGACAAGCGGTATTGTCCACGTCCGTGTTGAACTGCGCCACCATGTCACTGCTCGCGGCGTCGAGATCGGTGCCTCGGAACTTGTTCGCCAGTGCCCCGACGTACCACGTGCTGGCGAACGGGGCGCCCGAGAAGTCGCGAAACGCGCTGATGGGGGCCGTGCTGCCGAGCACGGCACCCTGTGCGTCGCACGTGAGCGGATTGAAGTTCGCGTCGCACTTGATCGTCACCGCGCTCGGCAGGATCGCACCCCAGACCGCCGCGGCCTGGTTGAACACGTTCAGTCGCTGGGCGCCGCGCGTCGCCCCGACGTTGCCACCGACCGGAGCCACGGCCGTGGCGTCGTTGAACCCTTCGCCGGCGCCGTCCTTGTTGATGATCTGGATCGTCGCGGCCGTGGCTGGCGAGGCGAACGGCGCGAGAACTAGGACCGCTGGGGCGACCAGGGCGAATATGGCGACCCGGGTGAGGCGGGCATTCGTCATGACGGGGGAATCCTCATGGGAGTGCGAGGGTTCGGACTAAGGACGGCCAATCCTCGCACAAGAATACATAAGATGACCCCTGCATGGCTCGCGCCGTTGTCGCCGGGGCCCGCGGGGCGCGCGGCCAACTACAAGCGCGCCCGCGGCTTGTAGGCTACTTGATGGCGCCCGGCTTGCCGATCAGCCGTCGCAGAACGCCCGTCTGGCCGCTGTGATACGCCTCGTGGAAGTTGAGCACGTACAAGGCCTTGCCGATCGTGCCCATGCGCTCGTGGGGCTCGTCGATGCGTGCCTCGGTGCATCGGTCGATGCCGCGCAGCAGGCGCCGCTGCGATTCCTCGAATTCGTCGAGCATGCGCTCGAACGGATACGCGTCCGCCTCCCCCGTCACCGGCGCCGAGCTGCGCTTGAAGCGCGCCGTCAGCTCGGTGGACCACACGCGCTCATCGCCCAGCAGCGCGATCAGGCCCTGGCGGCTCGACAGCACGTGGCCGACGATCCAGTTCATGCAGTTCCCGGCGGGCTGCGGCTGGACCAGGCTCTCCGCGTGCGTCACGCCTTCGGTGTTGACGCGAATCGTCTGGTAAGTCGTTTCGTAGAGGTCGTGGATCTGTTCGACGTGGTTCATGGGGAGGCCTTTCGGAGCGAGTTGAGCGCCTGCTGGCGATCGGGGACGGTGCCGGCCCTGGTCCGCGTGTCGAGTGCGCGGGCGCGTCGTGATTCGTAGCCGCGCCCGATGCTATGCTGCAAGTCATGTCCGGCTCAGGCCCGCGCCGCTTCCTTCCCCGCATCGATTCGATCGGCTACCACGTGCTGCTCGGCGCGGTCGCGATCCTGATCCTCGGCCCCCTGGGCGGCGTCACCGCCGCCTACATGAACTTCTCGCTGGGCTTCTTCGTCGGCGGGCAGGTGCTGGCCGGCATCCTCGGCAGCGTCGTCACGTACGGCTACGGCGCCGAGGGCAAGCACGGCGCGAACTACATCCAGACGATGGCCGCCTCGGTCGCGAGCCTGTCCGGCATGGCCGTGCTGATCCAGGCCATGACGTGGCTGGGGCTGCCCGAGCCGCCGGTCGCCATCCTGATCCTCTACATGCTGTGCATCGGCATGTTCGGCGTCGGCGTGGGAATGCTCTACACGCCGATCCTCGTCGACACGATGCGGCTGAGCTTCCCGTCGGGCTTCGCCGTCGCGAACATCCTGCGCGCGCTGACCGACATCCGGCTGCTCAAGGACTCGATCGCGAAGCTCGGCGGCGGCACGCTGCTCGGCCTCGGCAGCGGCCTCGCCTCGCCCGCGATGCCGGCGCTCGCCGTGACCGGCTACTCGGCCTCAACGCTCGGCGCCGGCATGATCGTCGGCGCGCGCATCGGCGTCCCCGCGCTGGTGTTCGGAGCGATCGGCGTGTGGCTCACGCCCTGGCTGCGCGCGCACGGCTGGCTCGACGCGAACGCGCCGTTCCGGAAGATCGGCTTCATCGTGGCGCTCGGCATGATCCTCGGGGCGGCGATCGTCGACATGTCGCTGCTCGCGATCGCGGCCGCCCGCCAGTGGGGCCAGGCGAAGCAGGCCGAGCCGGCGGAGGACTGGAAGCGCACCGACACGCGCACGCTGTGGGCGTGGGTCGTGTTCTGGGCGCTCGCCATCTTCGCCGTCGCCACGGGCCCGCTCCACCAGCCGCCGCTGTTCGTGATCACGTCGCTGCTGCTCGTGTTCGTGTTCCTGCTCGTGAACGGCATCTCGCTCGGCATCTCGGACTCGAATCCCATCTCGAGCGCGTTCGTCGTCACCGTGTTCATCCTCGCCGCGATGGGCCTGACGAATCCGATCAGCGGCCTGATCTGCGCCTCGATCCTGCTCATCTCGACGAGCGTCGGCGGCGACATGCAGCAGGACCGCTCGACGGGGTGGCGGCTCGGCACGAACCGGAACATCCAGTTCCGCTACCAGGTCGTCGGGGTCACGATGGGCGCCGTGATGAGCGTGGCGCTCGCGCGGCTGTTCATGAAGGCCTACCCGATCCTGTCGCTCAACCAGTACGCCCACCCCGACGCGCCGGGCATCGAGAAGTGGCAGTCGGCGATGACGTTCAAGTTCGTCGGCGCGCTGAGCGGCCTCACCCATCCGAACGAGAAGGTCATGACCGCGCTCGCAATTGGCATCGCGATCGGCATCGCGACCGAGGGCCTGCGCAAGGCCATCAAGGGGAATCCCGGCTGGATCGCGTGGGTGCGGGGCAGCCGCGCCGGCTACGCGACCGACTTCGCGCTCGACTGCGTCGTGCTCCCGAGCCCCTACGCGTCGTCGTTCGGCGGGTTCGTCGAGTTCGGGACGAGTGCCTGGTTCGGCGGCGGCGGCATCGTGGGCTCGCTGTGGCAGACGCTCACCCGCCGGAAACCCCGGTCCGGCGCTCACGAGGATCTGCCCGACGACATGAGCACCGTGTCGCTGGTCGGCGGCGGGCTCATCGCCGGCGACTCGCTGGCGGCGCTCGGCATCGGGCTTTGGGGGCTGTTCCACACCGTTTTCTAGGCCGCGCCCTTCCGCATCATCCCGCCTCACACACCCGGCCGGTCCATTAAGGACCCGGCGGGCCGCAGCCGATAACCAAGGGACCTCGGGCTGGCCCATGGCCATCCCGCCCGCGGGCTGCTCCGCTGTCCGGATCGGCCCGCCGGCTCACGCGTGCACAGGACGACCGGCGTCAAGGGACATGACCGAACTGACCCCCATCAAGCCACCGATCCAGGCGAGCCCGCCGCGCCGGCTGTTCCATACCCTCGTCGCCATCGCCGGCTGGGCGCTGTTCGTCTACTGGTGGTGGATCGTGTTCCAGCGGGTCGGCCGCGACGAGGTTCGGTTCACCCTCATGTTCGTCGCCATCTCCTTCGTGGTGATCGTGGCGGCGACGGCCGCGTGGGCGTGGCACAACGCGCGGATCTTCCGCCGCAAGGGACCGCGTACCCACCTGCGCGAAGTCACGGCCGACTACTCGCACGACGGCGTCGGCCGTCCGGTGACGTTCGTGGACATGCCGCGCGATCGAACGAACGCGCCGGTCGTGCGCGTGCGCTTCAGCGCCGAGGGCAAGGCGTACGTGCCGAGCGACGCCGTGATTCCGCGCGCGTCCGCGCCGCCGAAGCCGGAGAAGCCATGAGCATTCCCGACTTTCTCCGCGCGGTGCCGGACCACGCCATCTACTGGTGGGCGCTCGGGTTCTTCGCCTTCTACCCGGTGCTGAGCGCGATCACCTGGGTCACCACGGGCATCAACTTCTACCTGCGCCGCGAGCGGGGCGAGACGAAGGAGCTGGACCACCCGCCGGTGCTCGATCACTACCCGATGGCCACGGTGCTCATCCCCGCCTACTGCGAAGAAAAGGGCATCGCCGAGACGCTCGCCTGCGCGACGAGCATCGACTATCCCAACTACGAGGTCGTCGTCGTCGACGACGCCTCGACCGACGGCACGATCGAGGCGATCCGGCCGTTCGTCGAGTCGGGACGCGTGCGGCTGATCGCCAAGGAGCGGAACGAAGGCAAGGCCATGGCGATGAACGACGCGCTGCCCTGCATCCGCGGCGAGATCGTGCTGATCATGGACGCCGACGCCGCCCCGGATCCGCTGATCCTCCGCTGGATGGCGCCGCACTTCCAGTCGGCACGCGTCGCCGGCGTGACCGGCAACCCGCGCGTGCACAACCGCGAGACGTTCCTCGCCCAGCTCGAGATGATCGAGTTCACCTCGATCGTGAGCCTGCTGCGCCGCGCCCAGCGCATCTGGGGCCGCATCCTCACGATGTCGGGCGTGGTCGGCGCGTTCCGGAAATCGGCGCTGATCGACGTCGGGCTCTACAGCCCCGAGATCGCCACCGAGGACATCGACATGACGTGGAAGCTCCAGCGCGCCTATTACGACGTGCGCTACGAGCCCCGGGCGCTCGTATGGATGAAGGTGCCCTCGACGCTTCGCAGCCTCATCATTCAGCGCAAGCGCTGGGCGCTGGGCCTGGCCCAGGTGCTGCGCCGCTACGCGCGGATCTCGATCACGTGGCGCGCGCGCCGGATGTGGCCGGTCTACCTCGAGTCGACGCTGTCGATCCTGTGGGCCTACTGCTTCGTCATCCTCACGACGTTCTGGATCCTGTCCTACGCGTTCGGCATCCCGCCGGTCGGCGTGTCGCCGATCCCGAACTGGTGGGGCATGACGATCGGCACGCTGTGCCTGACCCAGCTCCTGACCGGCGTGATGCTCGATTCGCGCTACGACCCGAGCATCGTGCGGCACTTCCCGGTCGCGGTGACCTACCCGATCATCTACTGGATGCTGATGTCGATCATCACGGCCTACGCCACGCCGATCGGGCTGTTCATGCGCCCGCGCCGCGGCTCGGTGACGCAGTGGAAGACGCCGCGATGACGCCCCGCGTGAAGGGCCGGCCCGCCGCGCCGCGAGGACCGTGGCTCGTGCGCGCGCTGTCGCTGATCGTGCTGGTG
Source organism: Candidatus Eiseniibacteriota bacterium (assembly GCA_031364505.1). GTDB lineage: Bacteria > Eisenbacteria > RBG-16-71-46 > RBG-16-71-46 > RBG-16-71-46 > JANLWK01. The sequence continues at coordinate 5,948 of JANLWK010000284.1, forward strand.
GCGCTCGCCGTGTCACTCGCCGGCGAGGCGGACGCCGCGAAGCGACGCACGAAGCGCCGCGCGCCGAAGCGCGTCGCCGTCACCCGGGCGAAGCCCAGGCCGAACCCGAAGCCGGCGCCCGTCGCGGTGGCGGCCGACACCACGCCCGCCCCCGCACCCGTCGACTCGACGCGGCTCGCCTGGACCGAGGCGCGCCGTCTCGCCGACACCGGTCGGAACGCCGAGGCGCTCGCCGTGATCCGCCGCGGGCTCCGACGCGACCCGGACAGCGCAGATCTGAAGTGGCTCGAGGCCGCGGTCGTGGGCTATGCGGGCAAGCATGCCGAGTCGGTGATGATGTACGAGCGGCTGCTCGAGGACCGGCCGGATCTCACGAAGGACGTGCGGCTGGACCTCGCACGCGAGCGCATGCTCGCCGGCGATCTCCCCGGGGCGCTGCGCGACCTCGACCGGCGCGTCGCCGAGGATCCGGCCGATCGCGAGGCGCGCATGGCGCGGGCGCTCGCGCTGTCGTGGGCCGACAGCCTCGACGCCTCGCTCGCCGCCTACGATTCGCTGCTCGCCGAGCGTCCGGGTGATCCCGATACGCGGGCCGAGCGCGCGCGCGTGCTGTCGTGGATGGGCCGCAACGGCGAGGCGGCGGCGGAGTACCGCGCCGTGCTCGCACAGGATCCGGCGAACCGCGGCGCCCGGCTCGGGCTGGCGATGAACGAGAACTGGCAGGGGCACCACCGCCGCGCAGCCGCGCAGCTCGGGGCCATGGCGAACGAACCGGGCGCCGATCCCGAGGCCTGGAAGGCGCTGGCATTCGCGCGCTACTGGAACGGCGAGTCGGATCGCGCGCGCGTAGCACTCGACCGCTATCTCGCCGTGCGTCCGAACGACCGCGAGGCACGCGAGCTCGACAAGACGCTGAAGGAAGCGCTGCGGGTGGTGGCCACGCTGGGCTTCTCGCGCGCCGATGACAGCGACGGCGAGCGCACCGAGACCACCAGCCTCGGGCTCGAGATCCCGATCGGTTTCCGCACCACGGCGTCGCTGGGGGCGCAGCGCGACAACATCGGTGACGCCGGGGGCACGAGCGACCCGCTGCGCGTGAGCGCGGGGCTCCAGCACATGTGGTCGCCCGCGGTCACGACGAACGCGCGCTACACGTACGCCGACTTCGGCGACCGCGCCGGCACGACCGGGCTGGTCGAGCTCGGCCTCGTCGTGCGGCCCGAGGATCGGCTGCGCATCGATCTCGGCGTCTCGAACGACCTCGTCGTCTCGCGCCTGGCCGTGGCGCGAGGCATCACGGCCCGCGCGTGGATCGGCGGCGTCGACTGGAACGCCACCCAGCGCCTGACCCTGCGCGCCTCGGAGCGCCAGCGGTTCTACAGCGACGACAACCGCTCGCAGCACGAGTCGGCGGCCGCGGCCTGGAAGGCGTACACGCACCGCCACGGCTCGGTGTCGGCGCTCGCCGGGTTCGACCAGCTGCGCACGCGGCGCGACCTCGACAACGGGTACTATGATCCCGAGCAGTACATGGAGTGGGGCCCCGGGCTCGCGTTCGCGTGGACCCCGCGGACGGACGTCACGTTCTCGGGCACCGGCCGCTACGGCTGGCAGCGCGAGAAGGCCGGCGAGACCGAGGACTACTTCAACGCGTCGGGCCGCGCGGAGTGGCGCCTGCCGGCGATCACGCTGTCGCTGGAAGGCGGCCGCAGCAACTCGAACCTCGCGTCATCGTCCGGCTACGAGCGCCGGTTCTGGGCGGTGTCGGCCAGCAAGAGCTTCTAGAGCCAGAGGCAACTCGATGGGATTCGCACGCGGCGTCCTCGCGTTCCTGCTCCTCGCCGTCGGAACACCCGCCGCGGGCACCACGCGAAGCGTGGTCGGCGTCCGCACGCCGGCGAAGCATGCCGCGTCGTCGATGCCGACGATCGCGATCCTCTGCTACCACGACATCTCGGATGCGCCGGGCACGCCGCTCCAGACGGTCTCGCCGGCGTTCCTCCGCGCCCAGATCCGCGTCTGCCGCGCCGCCGGCTGGACCTTCGTTCCGCTGCGCCGCGTCATCCAGCTCGCCGCGCACCCCGAGCGCCTGCCGGCGAAGACGATGGTGCTCACGTTCGATGACGGATTCCGCAGCTTCCGCGATCGCGCGCTGCCCGTGCTCCGGGCCGAGCGCGTGCCGGCCACGCTCGCGGTGATCTCGGCGTACGTCGACCAGCCGCCGCCCGACATGCCGCCGCTGCTCGGCTGGGACGATCTGCGCGCCCTCGACGCCGATTCGCTCGTCGAGGTCGTGTCGCACTCGCACGACATCCACCGGTTCGTGACCAGCGACCCCTACAAGGACACCGCACCGTCGCCGGTCACGCGCCGTTACCTGCTCGCCGAGGGACGCTACGAGAACCGCGAGGAATACCGCGCGCGCCTTCGCGCCGACCTGACGCTCGCCCAGCGGACGCTCACCGCGCGGCTCGGGCACGCCGTGCCGGTACTCGTGTGGCCGTACGGCGAGCACAACGACATGGCGCGCGGTGTGGCCGGGCTCGCGGGCTTCACGACGACCGTCGGGCTCGGCGAACGCGCCGCGACGCGCGAGGACCTCCGCGCCGGCTACCTGCCGCGCATCATGGTGACGCGCCACATGAAGTTCGGCACCGAGCGCGAGTGGCTGCGCATCCCGCCGCCGCCCATGCGCGCGGTGCAGATCGATCTCGACGACCTCTACGATGCGCGCCCGGCCGTGTTCTCGGCGCGCGTCGACCGGCTGGTGCGCCGCGTGAGCGAGCTGGGCGCGACGCACGCGTTCATCGAGGCGTGCTCGGATCCGGCGGGCGACGGGCGGTTCACCGCGGCCTGGTTCACGAACCACCAGGTGTTCACCCGCGCGGACGTCTGGGGCATGGTCGCGGCGAAGCTCGCGCAGGCACGCCTGCACGTCTGGGCGCGCATTCCGACCATGAACCTGACGTGGGTCCGGCAGCGGCATCCCGAGTGGCGGATCGTCGAATCGCGCACCGCCGCGCCGGCGCGGGGCCCGCGCCCCGGCGCCGACGCGTTCGTCGCGAGCGCCGTCGCCGCGTGGCCCACGCGGTTGTCGCCCGACCTGCCTGACGTGCGGCGCGCGGCCATCGACTTCGTCACCGACCTCGCCGTCTACACGCCGATCGAGGGCGTGCTGTTCGACGACGACGCCTTCATGGCGCCGGGCGAGCGGCTCGCGGTGTCGCGCTCGATGGACCCGCAGGCGCGCGCCGATACGATCGAGGCACTGCTCGCCGCCTGCCGCGGCGCCGTGCGCGCGTGGCGCCCCGACTGCGAGTTCGGGCGCAGCGTGCCGGCCCCGGTGGTCGAGGCCGACGGCGTGCACGCCGGGCTGTCGCAGGACTTCGGCCGCATCGCCCGGGACGACGGGCTCGTCGTGGTGATGGCGTATGCGTGGGCCGCCGGGCACGGCGCCGACGCGTCCGCGTGGGTCGGGCGTCTCGGCCGGCGAGCCGTGACGCGCTGGAACGCCGCGCGCGGCGCGGCGCAGACGACACTGCCGCCCGCGGCCCCCGTCCTCGAGCTCCAGACCTACGACGGGAGCGGCGATCGATGGATTCCCGCAGCCCGGCTCGGCTCGATGGTCGCCGCCCTGCGTCGCGCGGGCGTCGCCAACGTGGGCCTCTGCCCCGTCACGGCCGACGACGGCGAGTTCTCGGCGCGGATGTTCGAGCGCGCCGCGCCGGCTCCCATGGCGTCGGGGGACGCTGCGCCCTAGTGGCGCGGCCGCGCGTGCGGCTCCGTCTCGCCCCGACTACTCCGCGCGCCGCAGGATCGCGAGCGCCTGGTCGCCGGCGTCCGCGTGGATCGTCTCGACGATCGGGTAGGTCGCGAGCAGCGCGTCGCGCTCGCCGAGATCGCGGAACGGAGCCCCCACGCCCGCGTACGCCGTGCCCTCGCGCAGCACGCCCTGGCGGATCACCAGCCACTCGGGCTTCTCGGACGCGACGATGTCGGTCATCCAGCCGGGCCCCTGCGTGCGCCGGCGGCTGACCTGCGGCGACACGAGTCCGACTTCGTCGACGACGATGAGTTTGCAGCGCCAGCCGACCATGCCGATCGGCTCGAGCATCACCTTCTCGCCGGCGCGGCAGTGGCTCGCCAGATACTCGGCGGCACCGCCGAAGCTCTTCCACTCGGCGGCCGCGCGCGCGCGATACAGCTCGGGCGCGACGGTCCACGTTCCCAGCACGAACAACAGGAGGCTCGCGTACAAGCCCGGACCCCGCGCGATCCGCGGCAGTCCGATGGCCGCGAGCGCCATCAGGCCGGCGAGCGGCACGGCCAGGTACCACGAGAAGTACGCCACGCCGAGTGCCGCGTAGCCCGCCCAGACGACGAGCATCGCCGCGATCGCGGCGGTCAGCGCGCTCCGGTGCTGGCGGCCGAGCGTCATCGCGCCGAGCACGGCCGCGGGTGCGGCGACGACCGCCATCGCGAACAGGATGCTGCCCTCGGTGGTGACCGGCCAGCGACCGAACGCGAACGGCGACAGCCATTCCCACCAGTGCCGCCCGGCGAGCGGCCCGGGCGTGCCGTAGATCACCGACTTCGCGACGACGCTCTGCGGCACGATCGAACCGAAGTAGCTCCACAGCGCGGCCACGCCCGCGAGCGTTCCGCCCACGGCGATCAGCCGCGCGCGCCCCGGCGCCCACAGCGCCAGCACGGCGGCGGCGGCGAAACCTTCGGGCCGGATGAGCGCCAGGGCCGCGAGCGCCGCTCCGCTCCACACACTCCGCCGGTCGATGAGATGGGCGGACAGGACGATCAGGGCGAGCATGGCGCTGCTCTCCATGCCCGACACCGATACGGCGGCGAAGTACGTCCACAACGAGAACATCAGCGCGAAGCACCAGGCGGCGGCTCGCGAGGCGTGCCGGCGCATGAGCGCGCACAACAGCACCAGCGTCAGCACGTCGCACCCGACGCTCCACACCCGTGACCACGCCACCGGGTCGCGCGTCAGCGCGTAGCCGAGGGCGCTCCACACCGTCCACAGCGGCGTCGTGAAGCCCATCACGCGATCGCCGGGGTTGTAGGTGAGGCCGTAGCCGAGGACGAGGTTCCGCGCGTAGCGGAACGTGATGTACGCGTCCTCGGAGGCGAACGGCAACAGGCGCCAGAAGTGGATCCGCGTCGCGAGGAGCAGCAGCAGCGGGACGAGGAACGGCTCGCGCGGGTTTAGGAAGAGCCGGCGCCACGGCGCCGGCTCGTCGGCGCCGGGGTTCGTCGACAGACTTAGCGGCGGCGCATGCTCCACCGCCGGTTCGGCGACGGCGCCCGATGGTTCATCGGCCGCACCGCTCGATCGAGAATCCATTCTCATCGGCTCGTTCCCTCGTTCGTCGCGCACCGGAGGGCGCATCCGCCGGCGTCGCGTCGCGAGGGACGGCCCACTCGGACCGCCCCTCGCGCGCTACCCTTTGGGTTTTCGGCCACGAACGGCGTGGCCATGACCCTCGCTAGTTGCCGCGCATCAGCACCAGCCTGCGCGTCACCGGATCGCCGGCGCCGCTCGCGCGGTAGAAGTACACGCCGTCGGGGGCGCGGCTGCCGTCGGTGCGCGTGCCGTCCCACAGGATCGAGTGCCCGCCCGCGTCCATTCGGCCCTTCGCGAGCGTGGCCACCCGGCGTCCGGTGAGATCGAAGATCGCGAGGTCCACGCTCGCGGCGGCCGTCAGCCTCAACTCGAAGCGCGTCTCGCGCGACATCGGGTTCGGCCGCGCCGCGGACAGCGTGATCCGCGGCGTTCCGCCCACGGCGATACCGATGACGCCCTCGCTCGGGGTCACGGCCCGTCCGTCGACGTCGGCGAAGTCGGCGGCGGTCAGCTCGACCGCCCCGGCGGCGCCACCTCCGAACGTGCCGAGGTGAACGACCACGTTCAGCTCGGCCGGTGTCGACGGCGTCAGCGCGATCAAGCCGATGCGCACCCGGGTGCCCGAGGCGTCCTCGACGTGCATCCACGACGACGACGCACCCGGCAGGTCGACCCCCATCAACGTCACGCCGGCGGGGACACGGAACGCGAAGCTCGCGGCACCCAGGCGGTCGGCGCCGCGCACGCGCAGGGGCAGATCGACGCCCGCCGCCGTCACGACCGGCGCCTGGAAGGCGACACCCAGCTCCGGCAGGCGGATGACCGCCAGCGAGTCGGGAACGCGGCCGCTCAGGATCCGGAACGCGCAGCACACCACGTCGTCGACGCCGACGAGGCTGTCGCGGTTGCAGTCGTAGCGCTCGGTGGAGGCCGGGCAGGTGTTCGGTTCGCGGACGCAGCGCGCCATCACCACGAGGTCGCGCACGTCGAGGCTGCCGTCCGAGTTCGCGTCGCAGGTCTCGCCGCCACTGCAGATGCGGGCGACGTTCGTGACCCTCACGAGCGTCGGGCAGAACGGAATCGCGTTCCCAATCGAGTCCGCCACGAGCAGATCGTTCATGTGGGCGAGGGTCACCGGCGGCACGACCACGCGCGTCGTCTGCGTCGCGACGACCTCGAGCACGGTGGCGTCGCAGAAGACGCCCCCGCCCGGCGGACACGGCGGAATGACCTGGCCGTGGTCCGAGAACAGGACGTACTTCGCGCCGGATGCCGTGCGCTGCCAGGCCACCTGCATGCCCGACGCCGCGCCGATCGCGCGGATGTCGGTGATGGTGAGGGCCGGCGGGTCGAGCACGATGTTGCCCTGCAGCCCGCCCACCGAGACGTCGGCGCCCACCGCGAAGCGCAGCACCGCGGGCGTGCCCGGGCCCACGCGCGCGTTGCACTCGCGGTCGTCATGGTCGACGACCCAGTTCGCGAGCATGCAGTGGTAGGGCGGCGGGATCGAGTCGCCGCAGGTGTCCGCGACGAAGAACGGGATGACGGCGCTAATGAGCGAGAGCGGCGTACGCGCCGTGTCGCAGATGCTGACCTGCTCGACCTCGACGATCATGCTGTTGAATCCCGCCGGCAGCGGGGGCAGCAACTGGCGCGCTTCCCAGACCTGGCCCTGCTCGATGCACGGCACACCGCGGCAGTCGTCCACGCCGATCAGCACCCTGGCCACCGGCGGATGAGGCAGTGGATCCATGCGCGGATCGGGCAGGAACTGGACGCCGTGGAACTGATAGCAGGTGTTCGGCAGGAACCCAGCGATGCGGAACGGGATCGGCTGCCCGGAACAGGCCGGCGGGCCGAATTCGATCGCCTGCACGAACGGCAGCGGATACGGCGGGGGCGGCGGCGGCGGCACCCCGCCGCAGTTCGTCGGTACGTCGAAGACCACGGTCTCCCGGCGCGTGGACGTGCAGTGCGTACTGTCGGGCAGCGTGACGTCGACGAACAGCTCCACGTTGATCGCGTAGTGCCCCTGCGCGAACGTCCCCATCGGGATCAGCAGCGATTCCGGCGCGCACTCGGTGGTGATGCACTGCCCAACGTTCGCCGCGGCGGTGATCCGGATCGGACCCTGCGGCGGGTTCGTGAACCCGAAAAGTTGCACGCACGGTCCACAGGCCGTGACCCTGAGGTTCACCGGGAATCCCTGGCAGGCCTGCGGCACGGAGAGCGTGATCGGAACGTTGATCCCGGAACAGACGATGGTCTGCGCGCCGACGGGCGCGGCAATCGCGAGACCGAACGCGAGCAACAGCAACCTGCGAAACATCAGCGGCTACCTCCGGCGACGCGGGATGCGGCGCCTTGTCGCTGGCGCGCCGGGGAGTGATGTGCGCCAACCGTTCCCCGGTCAGGGGTGAACCGACGGATCGTCCGCCCCCGGAAGCCCGGGTGTCAATGGTTAGGTGATGGAACGGGAAGTCTCACTCCCGCGTTCCGGTCGCCGCCCGCGGGCCCTGAATCAGGCTTGCCGCAACGAGATAGCACGCCGCGCCAATCATGCCGGTTGCGACGAGGCCGAAGGTCATGGCGAGCGCCAGCGACCACACGATCGCAACGACGCCGGCTACGCCGTTGAGGGCCCAGTACCACGCCTTGTGCGGATCGCCGAAGCGTTCCATTCCCGCCGGGAACGCGAAGCCCATGAGTGCCCCCGCCGGCGCGAGTAGCGCCACGCTCGCAATCACGCGCAACGGGAAGGCCGCGCCGATCGTGGCGCGGAACAGCGGCCCTGCCGCGAACCCGATCGCCACGACCACGAGCGGCAGCAGGAGTGCGGCGCGCTGGACGCGCGCGAGCGGCATGCGCCCCGCCAGCCCGGCGCCGCCGCCCGCGGCGAGCAGCAACGTGGCGAGGGCCACGGTCGTGGCATGGCTCGGATGGCCGAGGTAGAGAATGAAGCGCTGGATCCACGAGCCCTCGACGAACATGAAGGCGAGCCCGATCGCGGCGAAATAGGCGCTGCCGCGCCAGAAATCGGCACCGCGTACGAAGCGACCGGCGAACGGGAACGGCAGCAGCAGCAGTGCCGCGGCCAGCAGCGGCATCAGCACGAGGAGCCCGCGCAGCAGCAGCACCGAGTTCTCGTTCGTGGACCACTTGGAGAGCGCGGCGCTGTTCACCTGGCCGAACACCGGCACCGTTTGGAAGAAGAACGGCCGGTCGTCGCGCGGCGGGCTCAGGTCGAGCCCGGGCAAGCTGAGCTCGCCCGCCGGGGCACTCAGCAGACGCGCGATCACCGACCGCGGCGCCTCGCCCTCGGCGATCGGCCACAGCCGCTCGAAGCCACGCGCCGCGCACAGCGTGTCGAACCGCGCGAACCACGCCGCATCGACCGGCTCGCGCATGAGCAACACGGTGGCGACGCGGTCGCCCTGGGCAATGGCCAGGTGTCGCGTCGGCTCGGCGACGCCCTGCACCTCGAGCGCGCGGCGGGCGAGCAGCGTGAGCCGCAGTGACTCGGAGATGCGGTCGGTCGCGGCGTAGCGGCTGATCGAGATCGTGCCGCGCGGCGTGAGCCGGCTCCAGTAGAGGCCCACGGCCTCGGTCGTATAGAGGTAGTTCTCGGACAGCGCGAAGGCGCCCGCCGACGTCGCTGCCCAACTGTCGATGAGCGAGATCTGCACGAGGTCGTACCCGCCGCGCGACCGCGTGAGGAAGCTCCGTCCCTCGCTCGCCACCGCGTGCACGCCCGGCAGGTGATAGACGTCGCCCGAGAACGCGGCGAACCGCGTCGACAGCGCCTCGATGACGCACGGATTCAGTTCGACGGCATCCACGTCGCGGGCGCCGGCCTTGAGCGCGGTCAGGATGTCGCGTCCGCCGCCCGCGCCGATGATGCACACGCGGTCGACCGGGTTCAGCTGCTGGGCGAGGCTCGTCACGTCGTAGAACAGGTGGTCGAGCGAGTCGAGTGTCGCGGGCGACGCGACGCGCGTGATCGGCGTGCCGGCAGCGCCATCCTGCTCGATCCACAACTGGTCGACCGCGACCGGCACGTAGTTGGCGCCGAAGCCCCAGCCGAACGCTTCTGCCGGCCGCGGCGTGAAGAATGGGCTCGGGAACACGGTGATTCGCGCCGTCGGCGTCCAGCGCTCGTAGAGCACGTCGCCGCGCTCCGCGTACTCCTTGGCATAGTGGAGCCGGAACGGCTCGCCCCACACCATCAACCCCGCGAGCACCACGGCCATCGCCGCCGCCGCGACGCAGAGGCCCGGACGCACGAGTGCCACCGCCGCGAGCGGCAGGAACCCCGCGCCCGCGACGATGAGCGGCGTTGGAGCATGCGACATGAGCGGCACGATCGCGATTGCGGCGGCCGTCGCGCCGACCAGGTCCGCGGCGTAGAGCCCGGCGATGCGGCGTCCTGGCGCGCGCAGCAACAACAGGCACACGGCCGCGCCGAGACACAGCATCGGGACGAGGACGGCGACGATGAGCAGCATCAACCCGGAGTTCATCACGCTCGCCAGACCCGGAAAGAGCCGGCCGGCCTCGCGCAGCGGACGTCCGAGCTTGAATACGGCGATCACGCAGCCCGGCAGCGTCACCGCGGCGGCCAGCATCACGGCCGGAAGCGCTTTCTCGGACGGCGGCCGGAGCGCGAACAACACGCCGGGTGCCGCCAGCCCCAGCATGGCGAGCGAGATCGACAGGAAGGCGAAGTGGTACCAGAGCACCACGCTCAGGATCCGCGTCGCCGCGATCTCGAGCAGCAGCACTGCCGCCGAGACGAGCGCAATCGCCCAGTAGTCGCGCACGGTCAGTGCCGCGACCGGGCCGGGCGGGGGTGCCGGCGGCGCGAGCGGGGGCGACGGGTGCTTCCGATCGGCTGCGCCGGAGCGGCTCATGCGCCGCGAGTCTAGCATCGGCGCGCGCCGGGCGCCCCGCCGCCGGTGTCGAGACGATAGCGCCCGGGGCCGACGCGGGGCGTCGCGAGCGCCGCGCTCGTCAGCGCTCGGCTTGAAGTCGCGGCGGGCCCGGGGGCAGACTGCGCGAGATGTTCGGTGTTCCCTCACGTCTCCCGCACGACAGGACTCGCGACCATGCCCGATCCCCGACTCGGCCGTCTCGCCCAGGTGCTCGTCAACTACTCCGTCCGCGTCCGCAAGGGCGATCTCGTGAAGATCATCGGCTCCTCGGCCACCGAGCCGCTGATCGTCGAGGTGTTCAAGGCGGTCG
>JANLWK010000331.1:0-5906 GCA_031364505.1 Candidatus Eiseniibacteriota bacterium
GAAGTCGCGCGACGGCGGCGTGTCGGTCTGGCCCGAACCGGTGACGGACGTGAGCGTCCATCCGGGCGGCGGATACGAGCCCGGGCTCGCGGGCACCGATCCGGTGCCGGGCGAGGTGGCGTAGAGCGGGTAGCTGCCGAAGCCGGCGCGCCACACCTCCACCGTCGCGCCACCGCCGGGTGCGGTGAACGTGAGCTGGACCCGCGTCCTGCTGCCGGCCCCGTTGCCGGTCTTGAGCTGCGTCGCGGCGAGACCGGTGACCGGCCCCGGCGGCGCCACGCCCGAGACGAACGCCGCCGCGATCGTATGGTTCGCCGTGACGTTCGTGAACGTGTAGCTCGTCAGGGCGCCGCGCGACACGCCGTCGACGACGACGTCCTGGATCGAGAAGCACGCGTTCGGCGCGATCGTGAACGCTTGGGCTCCGCCGCAGTTCACGGCCACCGCACCGCTCGGGCTGATCGTGCCGCCGGAGCCGACGCTGGCGGTGATCGTCTCGACGATGATGGCGAAGCTCGCGGTAATGGTGTGATCCACCGTGACGTTCGTGAACGAGTAGCTCGCGGTAGCGCCCCGCGACACGCCGTCGACGACGACGTCGGCGATCGTGTGACAGCCGTCCGGCGTGATCGTGAACGACTGCGAGCCACCGAGCGGCACCGATACCGCGCCGCTCGGGCTGATCGTGCCGCCCGCTCCGGCCGACGCCGTGATCGTGGCGTTCGCCGCGGTGACGCGCACGATCGCGGCCGCGCTGGTCTGGCCGTCGGGGTTCGTGATCGTCAGCGTGTACTTCTCGGCGCCGATGTTCGCGGTCGCGGCACTGGTGTTGAGCACCAGGGTGACCGTCGTCGGATCGACGTACGTCGCCGACACGACTGTGGGCGGCGTCCCCGTCGCGGGGCCGTTCGTGACCGCGGCGCTGAGATGGTTGAACGGCCGCGCGGGCGAGGCGAGGTTCGCGCCGGGGTCGAAGAACCCGCGTCCGGACGCCGACGATCCGGTGAGCGTGACGCTCACCGACGACTGGCCGGCCTGGACGTCGGGCAGCGACACCAGCGTCGCGGGCAACGGCGCGAGGAGGCGCGTGACGCGGACGCCGTACGAGTTATTCGCGTCGCAGAACTCCTGCACCGTCCACATCGACATGTCGTCGAGCGGATCGAGGCAGGTGATCGAATAGTCGCCCCACCGCCGCGGCCGGCCGGCGCTGACGCCGCCCGGATCGCTCGTCGGGTTGTAGGTGTTCGTGTTCGTCGTGATCGCGGCGGGCGCCTGCGTGGTGCCCAGCGCGTCCGACACGAGCCGGCCCGCCGTGCCGGCGTTCGCGTTGTCGGTCTCGCCGGCGGTGCTGAAGCCGATGGCCGCGTGGCCCTGGCCCGACACCATGACCGACGGGATGAAGTAGTTCTTGCTCACCGAGTCGTTGCTCGCGGTCGCCGTGAACACCGTGCCGGACTGCGTGATCGTCGGCGTACCGGTGTTGACGGGGACGTTGATCTGGTACCAGCGCGCGCCGACGCGCGTCGCGTTCAGGTACGTGCCGTTCGTGGATCCCGTGTTGTCGATGCCGACGCTGTGGCCGCACCAGAGCTGCTGGTTCCGGATGTGCGCGGTGAGCGGACGGTCGTCGAGCGGATCGAGCCGGCCCCAGTAGCCGCCGGTGTTGCTCGGATGCGGAACGGGACGCGGCACGAAATACGCGGGCAGCGTGATCCCGATGTTCGCCGAGAGTCCGGGCGTGCCGCCCGGATCGGACACGCGGTTCAGCCAGAACAGGCCGGTCGAGGCGCCGTCGACGCCGACGAAGTAGCCCTCGTTCCCCGCCGGATCGTAGTTGTCGGCGCCGCGCGCCGACAACGGCCCGACGTAACCGCCCGATGCCGTCATCAGCGCGCGGAACGCGGTGACGACGATCGGTCCGCCGCTCAGCACCGACGTCTTGCGGATCACGAACACGTCGGTCTGCTGGAACGGCTGGCCCGTGCCGCAGAATTCGCTGACGCCCATGTAGAGCGCGTTGTTGTCGATGCCGAGCGACGGATAGTCCGACAGGCACGTGCTGCCGTTCGAGATCGTCGGCGACGTCGTCGCGGGAATGAAGAAGTAGTACGTCCACACCGTGCCGGCCGAGATGGTGCCGTTGCTCGCCGCGTCGCTCACCGCGAGCAGCCAGCGGTTCGGCGTCGACACGTTGATGATCGAGACGAACCAGCGGGCGCTCAGCCGGTCGAAGCGGACCATCGGGTCGCTGGTGCCCGAGCCGGCGCGAACGCTCGTGAAGAACGTGTTCGTCGTGGCGTTGAGCACGCCGTCGGCGACGCCGGTCGTCTTGTTGAAGGTAACGATGCGTCCGTTCACGGCGACGACGTACTGCGTCGGCCCAACCGCGCCGTCGCAGTCCGGTGGGAACGAACTGGTGGGGTTCGTGCCCGACAGTGTCGCCGCCGTGAAATTGACGCCGAGTGCCTGCGGCGCGAGCGGCTGACCCGCCAGCGGGCCGCGCTCGTTCGCACCGGGGGGAATGGAAAACACGTGCGGTGATTCCGGATTCATCGGCAGGCCGTGGCGGTCCAGCTCGCGCTCGGGCATCAGCACCGGCTCTTCGATCACCGTGCCGCGCGCGCGCTCCTCGGCCATGACGTCGTCCGTCGTGCGCCGGAAGCCGACCGAGCCCAGCGTCGGCGAGCCGATCTGCGCGAGGTTCGCCCGGGGAATGAAGTTCTTGCGCAGTTCGCGGGTGCGCTCCGCATTGCGGGCTTCCAGCTCGCGCTCTTCCTCGGACTCGGCCGCTTCGGACTCGCGATCCGCGTCGCGTTCCATGGAGGTGGCGCGCAGCGCGCGTTCACGCGCTTCCCGCTCCCGTTCCTCGCGGGATTCCGCGCGCGCGGTGCCGGCGAACGCCAGCGATGCGACCAGCGCGAACAGTCCGACGAGCGCGAACACTCGTTCCAGTGAGCGGGATTGGGATGAGTGGGACAGGTGGCTCGGACGGAAAACACGTGGTCGCCGCGACGCGGGATGCGACAAGGGGCGCATGGGGTCTTTCGGGCAAATAGCCGGGGACCCTGGGCATCCCGGTCAGGGCCCAGGGCCACCTGCGGCAAGTGATGGTGGTCCGAGGAGTGAAGCAGCGAAATGATGAAGCCACCGTCATATGACGCCGGGCAAGCAAATTCTTTTCTATTCCATGAAGAACGAATGGCGACCGAATCGTGTTTAGTGAGAACAAACGAAATCCGCGCCGGGACGGGCGATCTTGGGGGCCATAAACGAACCTGCCCCGGGGCAGGAGCATGGCGCTCACAAATGAAGCTGCCCCGGCGGATGCTCACCGAGGCAGATTTCAGCCGCGCAGACTTCCAGCGCTTCGCTACAACCCGATCGCCACCGCGAAGCGGGCGCCGATGCCACTGAGATCGAGCGGCACCGTGGGCCCGAGTTCGGGATGCTGCGCGCCCGCGGACGAGTAGTTCACGCGCACGCTCTCCATGTTGCGCACCTTGGCGCTGCGATAGAGCGCGCCGATCATCACCGAGAAGCGGGACGCAAAGAACATGTGCACGCCCGTCTCGAGGTAGTAGCCCGGGCTGTCGCCGCGGCCCGTCACCTTGAAGCTGCCGATCAACGTGCTGGCGCTGTCGGTGTTCGACTCGAAGGTCTCGAACTTCTCACGATTGAAGACGAGACTCAGCAGGCCGCCGCCCAGGTAGGCGCGCGCCATGAAGTCGCCCTGGTTGTACGAAGGCAGGTAGTACGCGCCGCCCACGTGCACCGGCACCGACAGCAATTCCGTGCGGATCTGCACCGCCGACTGGATGGTCGGCAGGTACTCGCGCTTGGACACCGTGCGCATGTGCCCGACGCCGAACTCCGCCGCGAAGTTCTGGCGGACGAAGTAGCGCAGCTGCGCGTCGTAGAGCCACGTGTAGCTGATGTTGTCGAGCCCCTCGAGCCCGCGCGGCTGGAGCACCCGCCGGTTCAACCCGCCGATGACCGTCTCGTTGAAATCCTTGGCGCTGAGCGAGGTCGGACTGCCCGAGAGGACGAGACTCAGCTTGGACACCTCGGCCGCCGAATGCGCCGGGGAGTGCCAGACGAGCACTCCGGCGACCAACGCGAACGCGACGACGGCGCGGAGCCGATGGGCAGGCAACACAAACCTCCTGAACGAGAGCCCGAGAGGGCAAGGGCACGGGTAGCCCCGGTCAAGGCGGCGCAGAATACCCGCGCATCCCCCTAGGAGCAAATACACTAGGCGGGATGGGACGCGCCGCGGCTCCGTGGCCGCGCGGATGGCCGTCGAGGGCCCCCGAACAGGCTAGTCCGGGTCGATTCCCAGCCGCTTCATGCGGTTGATCAGCGTGGTCCTCGGCATGGCGAGGATCCGCGCCGCGTCGGCCTTGGAGTTGTTGCTGACCCTCAGCGCCTCTTCGATGCGACGGCGTTCCGTCTGCGCCAGCTCCTCGTCCAGGGAGCCGGGCGTCGCCGTGGCGTCGAAGTGCACGTCGTCCGCCTGGATCTCGGCGCCGTCACGCGCAAGCACGACGTGCTGGAACATGATCGACTTGAGCTCGCGAACGTTGCCGGGCCACGAGTGGGTCATCAGGCGCTGAATCGCGGCGTCGGACAGAGTGACGCGCTTGCCCTCCTCGAGGCACGCGCGCTCGAGGAAGTGCCTCGCCAGCAGCCCGACATCGGCGGGCCCGCGACGCCGCAGCGCCGGCAGGAGGATCACGGCATTCGCCAGGCGATAGTAGAGATCCGAACGGAACTGCTTGCCCGAACGAAGCTCCGCCCCCTCGCGATTCGAAGCCGCCACCACGCGCGTCGTCACGCGATGCACCTTCGTCGCGCCGACCCGGCGAAGCTCGCCCGATTCCAGGAAGCGCAGCAAGCGGGACTGGAGGTCGGTCGACATCTCCGACACCTCGTCCAGGAACACCGTGCCGCCCTCGCACACTTCGAGCAGGCCGACCTTGTCGCGCGTGGCGCCCGTGAACGCCCCCGCCACGTGACCGAACAGCTCGCTCTCGATGACCTCGCGCGGCAACGTGGCGCAGTTGATCGCCACGAACTCCCCGCGACGGCCCGAGAGCTTGTGCAGGGCCTGCGCAATGAGCTCCTTCCCCGTTCCCGATTCGCCCAGCACCAGCACCGGCGCCCGGCTGGGCGCGAGCTTCTCGACCTTCTCGAGCAGCTCGATGATCGAGGCGTTCGCCGTCAGCAGCGAGAACCGCTCCGCCGCCCACTCCGTCTTGCGCTGCACCTCGCGCGAACGCGACGCGCGCGATCGCGGCGGCGACGGCACGACGACCGGAGCCGCTTCCGCGACCCGCGGCTCCATGGTCACCACACCCGACTGCAGCAGCGTCGAGAGCCTCGCGATCCGCGCGTTCGCGTCCGCAAGCCGCGCATTGGCGCCCATGCTCTCGAAGCGATAGTGCGCCGCGTGATACGCCTCGAGCGCCAGCCGCGGATCCCGATAAGCCCCCGCGAGATCCGAAGCGAGCCAATCACCAAAAGCCATCCACAGACGCCCCCACTCATACGGCGTCTCGATATCCTCGTAGAGCGTGAACCCCTGCTCGAAGAACTCACGAGCCTCATCCGGCCGCCCCAATGAAGCCGCCGCCATCGCGGCGACACGGTACGTGGCGGCCTCTTCGTATCGATCGCCGAGCTCACGGCAGTGGGTGATGCCGAGCTTCGCCTCCACGAGGGCTTCGTCGTGGCGATCGAGGAGGTGGAAACACTCCGCGCGCCGACGGCGCAACTCGGCGACGATGTCGCCCTTGGGGGCTTGAGAAGTGGCTTGAAGCAGCACGGCCTCGTACTTCGCGAGCGCAGCTTTCGAATCGCCGGATTCGAGTTCTATGTCGCCTTCAATCTCGTCTGCGAGAAGA
>JANLWK010000352.1:0-16545 GCA_031364505.1 Candidatus Eiseniibacteriota bacterium
CCGACCCACAATCTCAACGTCTCGAGCTTCCGCTCGCTCGTCACGCCTCGGCAGCTCAAGGCCGAATGGCCGCTCACGGCGGCGAGTGCGGCGACGGTCGCCGAGGGGCGCGCCACGGTCGCGGCGATCCTGGACGGCCGCGACCCGCGGTTCCTGGCGCTCATCGGCCCCTGCTCGATCCATGATCGCGACGCCGCCCGCGAGTACGCCGGCCGCCTCGCGGCACTGCGCGCCGAGGTCGCGGGCCGCGTCGCGATCGTGATGCGCGCGTACTTCGAGAAGCCGCGTACCGTGCTGGGCTGGAAGGGTCTGATCAACGACCCCCACCTCGACGGCAGCTTCGACATGGAGCACGGCCTGCGTCTCGCCCGGCGGGCGCTGATCGATGCTACGTCGATGGGGCTTCCCGTCGGCACGGAGATGCTCGACCCGATCACTCCCCAGTACATCGACGACCTCGTGAGCTGGGCCGCCATCGGCGCGCGCACGATCGAATCGCAGACGCACCGCCAGATGGCGAGCGGGCTCAGCATGCCGGTGGGCTACAAGAACACGACCGACGGCAACCTGCAGCCCGCGCTCGATGCGTTCAAGGCGGCGCTGGAGCCGCACCGGTTCCTGGGCATCGACGAGGACGGCCGCACGTCGATCGTGACGACGTCCGGCAACGTTTCCGGCCACGTCATCCTGCGCGGCGGACACGATCGGCCGAACTACGATCCGTCGTTCGTCGCGGACGCCGCGGCGCGGATGGACGCGGCGGGTCTGCCGGCGCGGTTGATGGTCGACTGCAGCCACGCGAACTCGGGCAAGCGCCACGACCGCCAAGCGGAGGTGTGGTCGAGCGTGGTCGAGCAGCGCGCCGCCGGCAATCGCGCGCTCGTGGGCGCGATGCTCGAGAGCAACCTGGTCGAGGGCCGGCAGGAGCTCGGCGACGCGTCGACGCTGCGCTACGGCGTGTCGATCACCGACGCGTGCATCGGGTGGGACGAGACCGCGAAGCTCGTGCGCGAGGCGGCGGCCCGGCTGGCGTAGGCCCTGCCTCGCGGTATCCGCGTCGCCGAGCCTCCCCGCTCAACCCGGCGCGATGAACCTCGCGAGCACGGGATACGTCACGGCCGGGTTCCCGCCGACCTGCTCCGGATCGACCACGTCGTGGTTCAGGTGGAGCGACGCGGGGAACTCGTACGTGACCACGTCGGCGTGCGCCGACCAGCGGCGCGCGAGGGTCGCGACGGCCGTGTTGTCCACCGCCTGGTCGCCGCCGACCGTGATGATCACCTGCGTGCGGCTCGCCGGGGCCGTGAGCCGGGCGTGCGCCATGACGGCGGCGCCGAGCCGCATCGTGGCCCCGATCGAACGCGTCGCGAAGCGTGGGTAGACGTGCTTCGGCCCCGGCAGGTCCTGCTTGCGCTTCCCGTCCCACCAGACGAACGCGTTGGGTAGCGCGCAGGCGGCGCGCGTCAGCGCCGCGGTGAGCACCGGGCCCGGAGCGCCCGCGTAGCCGAGCATCGGCGCGATCACCACGGCGCGGTCGACGTCGGCGCGTTCCTGCGCGGCCCACGCCGCCATCACGCCTCCGGTCGAGAGCCCGGCGACGGTCACGCTGTCGCCGAGGCCCGCTGCGGCATCGAGCACGCGGTCGGTGAACCGGCACAGCTCGTCCGCATCGACCCGCGCCAGCTCATCCGTCATGCGGTCGGCGAATCCGTGATGCGGCAGCCTCGGCACCAGCACGTTGGCACCCCGCGCGTACGCGATCCGCGCGAGCGAATCGAACTGGGCCGGGCAGTTCGTGAGACCGTGCAGCAGCACGACCACGCGCGCGGTTCGAACGCCGTGACTCAGCAGCAGCGTCGCGCACTCGGGGGCGATGGCGACCGAGTCGGCGGCGCGCAGGGAGTCGACGAGCCGCAACGCCTCCGCATAGCCCGCGGCCGCATGCGGATGCGACGCGAATCCGCGTGGAACGAGCGGGCGCACGAGCAGCGCGACCGATACGGCGGCCAGCACGAGGGCGTACACGATGTAACGTCGCATGAGGGAGACACGATAGCGTACGGCGCACGGCCCATGTGCTCTGGTAACGTGGTCACCCATGGACGACGCCCCCGGCTCCCGCCTCGCCCCCGGCTCTCGCGCGTTTCTCGAGACCGAAGGCTTCGGCGGGTTCTTCACCGTCGGGCAACTCCACGCCGAGGGTTGCATGGGGCTGCCGAACGCGATGGGCGTGTACGCGTTGTTGCGCGAGTCGTCCGATCCCCCCGAATTCCTGGTGAAGAGCGTCGCTCCGGTTTATCGGGGCCAGGATCCGACGCGGCCGATCGACGAGCTGCAGCGGCGGTGGGTGCCCGGCGCTCATGTGCTCTACTTCGGCCGCGCGCGCGGTCCGGGCGTGCGCTCACTGCTGCGCCAGCGCGTGAAGCGCTACCTCCGCTTCGGCCACGGCCGTGTCGTGGGCCACTGGGGCGGGCGCTTCGTGTGGCAGCTCCGCGATCACGTGACGCTGCGGGTGACGTGGAAGTCGACGGGCACGGAGGACCCCGCACCGCTGGAGGCCCGGCTTCAGTTCGCCTTTCGCGATCACTACGGCGCGCTCCCGTTCGCCAATCTGAAGCAGGAGAGCGACGAATAGTCGTCGCGGCGGCCGCGGGGCGACGGCGACCCCACGCGCGAACGGCGGCCGCCCGGGGCAGCCGCCGTCGCGTTCAGCACTGCGAGCGAACTTCGCTCAGCGGATCATGACGACTCTCGTGGTCAGCGAGCGCCCCGCGGCCGAGAGCCGCAGGAAGTACAGGCCCGGACGCAACCCCGCGGCCGGCCCGAACGACAGCGAGTGACGGCCCGCTCCGAGCGATCCGACCTCCCGCTGCACGACGCGGCGGCCCGCGATGTCGAGCACCTCGAGCGTCGCCCGCCCCTTGCCGGCCAGCGAGAACCACACGCGGATCGACCCGAACGCCGGGTTCGGCCGCGCGCCCTCGAGCGCGAACTGCGGCCCGGTGACGCCGGGCTCGACACCCGTCAGCCAGCTCGTCGCGGCGTCGGGTCCCCCGGGCGCCGGCTCGATGTTGCCCTGCTCGTCGCGCGCCACGCTGTAGAACGCGTACGTATGCGAGAGATTGTCCGAGTTGTCGGGCAGGAACTGCGCGGTCGTGGTCGTGGTGTTCTGCTTCCAGACCTCGTATGAGCCCCCGTCCTTCGAGAAATAGATCGTGAAGTCCTTGAGGTCCGGCGGTGCGCCCGTCGTCTGCCAGCGCACCGTGAAGCTCGCCGAGTCGGCTGACCCGGGCAACGGCAGCACGTTGCTCTGCGGCGCCTCGTTGTCGACGATGTTGCTCCACGTCGGCGTCAGGATCGCCGGGTTCGTGTCGAAGACGATCGACGCGCGGTTGTCGATCTGGGCGCTCAGGCCGACGGTGGATTTCGGCACGGCCGTGAACAGCACGCTGCCCTCGCCCCGCGGCGCGGGGTTGTTGGGCGGCAGGAAGCCGTCGAGCGACCCGGGATCCAGCAGCTGCCCCGTCGCCGGATCGATGGACGTGAACGTCCACGTCAGCACGCCGTTGACCGGATTCAGTGCCGCGTGGATGTCGACCATCAGGTTGTGGCCCGGCCGCAGGTCGTAGCGCGTCGTGAACGAGCTCGAGCTGGTGGCCGGCGCCACGACGTAGCTGTCGAACGTCATCACGCCCACGCGTACGGTGGACAGGTCCAGCTCGGCCGGCAGCGTGTCCTTGACCGTCACGCCCTGCGCGGCCGCGGTGCCGATGTTCTCGAACCGGATCGTGTACGGAATCTGCTGCTGGATCGCCACCATGCCGCTCGGCCCGAACTTGTCGTTGGGATCGAGCGAGCTGGCCACGATGACCGTCAGCCCCTCGCTCCACTGCGGGTTCAGGACCTCGCTGCAGCTCGGCGGCACCGTGCCCTGGGGGAAGATCGGCCGGCCCATGAAGTCGAGCGTCGCCTGGGACAGCGCGAGCGCCTGGGGCATCGAAGTGGCGCCCTGGCAATTCCAGGCGATCTTCGCCCACACCCCGATGCCGCTCATCGCCTCGATCTCCGGATGCGTTGCGAGATAGTCGTTGATCGCCGTGAGGCCAGGCTGCACGCAGGTCTGGCTCGAGAACACGCCGCCGTCGACGAGACAGTCGCCGAGCGTCGGGTTCAGCTGGAGCTCCTGCTGCTCCTCGCTCTCTTGCGGGATTTCCCACGGCGGCGCGATCGCGACGCGGAGGTCGAAGCTGAGGATGTCGTTCGGCGCGCTCACGTACAGGCGCCGGACCACGGTGCCGGGCGGCACGCGCGGGATCAGCAGGGCGAGGTAGTGCCCCCCGGGACCGGCGAGCGTGAGCGGCACGGTGCTCCAGTCGAGTTCGCCCCCTTCCGTCGGCGCCGCGGTGAGGTCGAAGCCGAAGCTCACCGTGGCCGTCGCGGGGATGCCCGAGATCCACAGCGGCACGTCACGCGCATCGACGTTGCCGGGATTCTGGATCAGCAGGTCGAACGCCGAGGGATGATCCGCGCGGATCGCCGGCGGCCCCACGAGGTCCACGCGCAGCAGCGGCGCCTCGACGGCCTGCACCTGGCCGGCGCTGGACCGCGCGCCACTCTGGCCGTCGGGGTTCGTGACCGCGACACCGAACGTGCCGAGGACCGCGTCGGACATGTCGAACGAGGCCGCGAGGCTGAGGCCGTCGCCAGCGACCACGACCTGCGTTCCGGGGATGTCGGGATGCCCGGCGCTCGTGATCTTCACGGTGGCACCGCTGACGAAGTACCGCCCCGACACGGTGGCCGACACCGACGACGTGTTGCCGGGCTGCGGCGGGTCGATCGCAAGCACCTCCGGCGCCGCGGCGATCGCGGCGACGGTGGCCGTGGGCCGGCCGCCGACCGCGAGGAAGCTGCCCGAGGCGTAGACCGGGAATGCCACATCCTCCGACGGGCGCACGCCCTGCCTGTTCGGGTCCCACGCCGTCGTGGCGCCCGACGTCGCGTCGAGCCCGGCGAGCCCCTTGCGCGGCTGCCCGCCGATCGTCGTGAATTCTCCGCCCGCGTAGACGGTCGACCCGCTGGCCGAGAGGGCCGAGACGGGCGCGTTGGCGTTGGCGCTCCAGGTCGTCGCGAACCCGGTCGCGGCGTCGAGCGACGCCACGCCGCTCCGCGTCTGGCCGCCGATGTTCGTGAAGAGACCGCCCGCGTAGACGGTCGTGGCGCCCACGGACAGCGAATAGACCGGCTTGTTCGCGTTCGGATTCCAACCGCTCGCGGCGCCCGTCGCAGCGCCGAGGGCCGCGATGCGGTTGCGCGGGGCGCCACCGATGTTCGTGAAGGTCCCGGCGGCGTAGACCGTCGAGCCGCTGACGGCGATCGCGTTGACGCCGCCGTCCGACGACGGATCCCACGCGGTCGCGTTGCCGGCGGCGTCGAGTGCCGCGATGCGGTTGCGCGCCTGCCCGCCGATGTTCGTGAAGTAGCCGGCGGCGTAGACCGTCGAGCCGCTCACGGCGATCGCGTTCACGCGGCTATCCGCGTTCGGATCCCACGCCAGCGCCGCGCCGGTCGCGGGGTTGATCGCGGCGATGCCATTGCGCGGGGCGCCGCCCGCCTGCTTGAACGAGCCGCCGACGTAGACCACGCCGGCGTCGACCGCGATCGTGTAGACCTCGTTGTCGGCACCCGGGTCCCACGCCGTGGCCTGGCCGCTCGAGGCGTCGAGCGCGGCCAGGTTGCGACGCGTCACGCCACCGATTCCCGAGAACAATCCGCCCGCGTAGATCCTGCTCCCACTCACGGCCATCGCGAATACGCCGTTGTTGGGATTCGGATCCCACGACGTGGCGTTACCGCTCGCATCGAGCGCGGCGAGTCGGCTGCGGGACTGGCCGCCGATCGACGTGAATCCGCCGCCCGCGTAAAGCGTGGCGCCGTCGGTGACGAGCGAGGCGACGCCCCCGTCGGGCGCGGGAGAATAGCCGGCATCCAGCGCGCCGGTCGCCAGGTCCACCGCCACGAGGTATCGCTTCGGCACGCCGCCGACCTTGGTGAAGCCACCGCCCAGGTAGGCGGCCGAGCCGGTCACCGCGAGCGACGTGACCAGGCCGTTCACGTTCGGATTCCAGTCGGTCGGCACACCGGTCGAGGCGTCGATCGCGGCGGCGCGTTTGCGGATGACACCGTTCACCTTCGTGAAGGCGCCGCCGACGTAGACGAGCGGCCCGCTCGGCACGATCGCGTACACGCACTCGCTGGCGCCCGGGTCCCAGCCGGTGGCGTTGCCGGAGCCGTCCAGCGCGGCGAGCGACTGCCGCGGCTGCCCGCCGATGTTCCTGAAGTCGCCGCCCGCGTACACGGTCGCGCCATCCACCGCCAGCGAGGCCACCGGGCCATCCGCGTTCGGGTTCCACGTCGTCGCGAACCCGGAGGCGTCCAGCGCGGCGATGTGGTTCCGCGGCTGGCCGCCGACGCTCGTGAAGTCACCGCCGACGTAGACGGTGGATCCGCTCACCGCGATCGCCGCGACGGCGGTGTCGGGATTGGGCGCCCAGGCGGTGACCGACAGATCCGAGGCCACGTGGGCCAGGTTCACGCGCGGCTGCCCGCCGACGGACGTGAAGGATCCGCCGATGTACCACCCGCCCGCCGCGTCGGATGCCACGGCGTACACGGCCCCCGCGACCTGCGGGAACGAAGCCGCAGCCGAACCGCTCGACAGATTGAAGGGAACGCCACCGCCGCTGGCGGGGCCGATGCGGTCGAACAGACCGCCAAGGTAGATCGTCTGGCCGGAGCGGACGACGCTGTTCACGCTCCCGTTCGTGACCCACAGGCGTGAATCGATGGCCTGGGCGAATGCCGTGCCCGCGATGACCGCGAGGCAGGCCGCCAGCCCGAGCGCGAGGAACGCGCGGGGCGGCAATGAAGCCGGTTTGAAATGATGATGAAGGTCCTCAGTTGCTTTCGGAGGCCCGAGGGGATCGGAACCCGCCCGCGTCAGCAAGCGTGGCACAGTGATGCTCCTTTCGTTTGGCTTCCTCCCAGTATGGATCCCCTGGCGCGGTCCCGTGGGACGCGGCCAGGCGCCTGTTCACTTAATCTCAATACTGTATTGGGTTTCGAAGGTTCGGACAATTCGATTTACACAAGTGCCGACGGAGCACCACCTTCAGGGCTTCCGCCCACCCGAATGGCGCCTTACGTGCCCCCCCGGGCCAGGTGCCGCTCAGTGGGGGTTGTGCTCGGCTGATTGGAGATGGCAGGCCGTTTGCGTTGATGCCCCGGCATGTCCGGCCGGGAGCTGTTCCGGCCCCCGTTCTGTCCCAATGAAGCCTGCGCATTCCACACGCAGACCGACGGTTGGCGCCGGGTCCGCGACGGCTTCTTCGATCGCCTCGCCGATCCCCACCGTATCCAGCGGTTCCGCTGCCGTGCCTGCCGGCGTCGCTTCAGCGAGCAGAGCTTCAGTACCACGTACTGGCTGCGCCGGCCCGAGCTGCTCGAGCCGGTCTTCCGCGGCTTACTCGCCTGCTCCTGCCTGAGACAGCTCGGCCACTCGCACAACGCCTCGCCCCAGACCATCCTCGGCCTCGCCAACCGCATCGGCCGCCACTGCCTGCTGTTCCATGAACTGACGCGGCCTCGCGTGCCCGTGGGCGAGTCGCTCGCCCTCGACGGGTTCCAGTCGTTCGAGTACAGCCAGTACCACCCGACCTACTACCACGTGCTCGTCGGCCGGCGATCGCACTACTTCTATGGGTTCACCGACAGCGAGCTACGCCGCAGCGGGCGGATGACCAGGGCCCAGCGCCGCCGGCGGGAGGAGCTGGAGAGACTCCACGGCAAGCCCGATCCCCGTTCGATCGAGAAGGAAGTGGCGACGGCGCTGGCAATCGTCTGCCCCGAGCGCCAGGCGCTCGAGCTCCACAGCGACGAGCATGCGGACTATCCGCGCGCGCTCAAGCGCCTGCCGCACCTCTCGATCACGCATCGGACGACGAGCTCGCGTGCCGCGCGCACATCGGCGAACCCGCTGTTCGCGATCAACCTGCTGGACCTGTTGATCCGGCACGGGGGCGCTGCGCACAAGCGGGAGACGATCGCGTTCGCCAAGCGTCGGCAGATGGCGATCTGGCGGATGTGGCAGCTGCTCGTGTGGCGGAACTGGATGAAGTGGGTGTCGGAGCGAAGGCATGTGGACACGCCGGCGATGCGGCTGGGGCTGGCGACACGGAAGCTGGGCTACCACGACGTGATGCGGGAGCGGCTGTTCGAGTCGAGGATCGGGCTGCCGGCGCGATGGAAGGACTACTACTACGGGAGGGTCAAGACGCGGATGATGCCGCGAGGGCGTGAGCACCGCCGTAAATACGCCATCTAGATCCTCGCGTGCGAGGCACCTGAGTTGAGTGTCGGCAGCTGCATCACCAATTCGCCGAGCACAAGGCTCAGTGGGCCCGACGGGCCGGTTTCTGCCGGAACACCGCGAGCAGCACGGCGATGAGCACGAGGATCGCGCCCGACGCCGTATAGCGGCTCATCGCGAGGCCACCCTGGGTGACAGGCTTGTCGAGGAAGTCGCCCAGGGCCGCACCCAGCGGGCGCGTGAGCACGAACGCCGCCCAGAACAGGGCGACGCGCGAGACGCGCGTCCATCGATAGGCCGCGAGCACGAGGGCCAGCAACGCGGCGAAGATCGCCGCGGCGCCCACGTAGCCGAAGCCCGCGTCGTCGGCCGTCCAGTCGCCGAGGGCCGTGCCGAGCGTCTGCGAGAACATGATCGTCACCCAGTAGAACATCTCCGCCTTCGGCGTACTCACGGTGTCGATCGACACCGACCCCAGCGCGCGGTGCCACGCGAACAGCGAGCCGAGCACGCACAGCAGCAGCAGCGACGAACCGCCCGCGTAGCCGATGCCGAGCGAGCGGTCGGCGAAGTCGGCGAGCGTGGTGCCGACCGTCGTGGTGGCGATGATCGTGACCCAGTAGAGCGTCGCGTGGAAGCGCTTCGCGCGGATCTGGACGCCCACCGCGATGAGGAACAGCACGGCGAAGATGCCGGTGGCCGCGAGGTAGCCGAGGTTCATCGACATGGACACCATGTCGCCGCCGGTCTCCCCCAGCGTCGTCGCGGCGATCTTGATGATCCAGAAGACAACGGTGACTTCGGGGACCTTGCTCGCGGTGCCGGCGGGGGTTCGGTCGTTCGTGGCCATGGCACGCACCCTAGCGGCCCGGCAAGCGACGACCGAGCGCCGGCTGAACGGAACCTTGCCAGGATATGACGAAGGGGCGACGCCTCGCGGCATCGCCCCTCGCCTTCAGGAAACGTGAAGCGCTAGTTGCCGACCTTGAACATGAACCCGGCCTTGACCGAGAGCTGGGTCGACGAATCGACGATGCCGTACCACCCCTCGGAGCGAAAGTCCGTGCGTCCGTTCACCGGCATGCTGAAACCGCCGCCGAAATCGAAGCCCAGCTTCGTGGATCCTTCCTCAACGTCGGGGAAGCCCGGCGACTCGACTTTCGCGTTCAGGAAGTGCATGCCGAGCCCCGCGCCCGCGAACGGCATGAACCGCGTGGACGAGGTGGCGAACGTGTATTCGCAGCGAGCGCCGAGCGCGACATCACGCACCGATGCCTGCGCGCCGCCCGTGCCATCCTCGGTCTTCGACCAGAAGTCGAGGTGCGACACGAGCCTCACATTGTCCGCGAGCATGCCGTGGTTCGCCATGGCGCCGAGCCCCGCGGTCGCGTCCATGTCCTCGGGACTCACGATGCCCACCTGGGCGCCGATGCCGTGCAATCCGAGGTCCGTCTCGGCCATTGCATTCTGCGAAGCGAGCGAGCAGATCGAAAGGATGGAGAGCAGCAGGATGAGTTTCTTCACGCGAACCTCCCGATGGCGTAATGAACGGCCCGCCGACACGATGCGGGCCCCATCGAGGGCCCGTGGCGGGTAGGACGCGCCGAGAGGGGCAAGAGGTGTACCGAGCGGTTGGGTGCGTTAGCGCAGCACGCAGAATTTCTGCGTGTCGGTCTGGCCGTTGAGCGTCAGCCTCAGGTAGTAGATCCCGCTCTTCAGATTTGTCGCGGCAGCCCCGTGCCACGTGAACGCGTGACTTCCCGCGGGGAGCCACGAGTCCAGCACGGAAGCGACGAGCCGGCCGCCGCTGTCGTACGCCCGCACGACGGCATGTCCCGATCGCGACAGGTGAACGACGCTGCTGAAGCCGTCACGGACCGGGTTCGGCTGCGGGATCGCGAGCGACATGCGGGACGGCAGCCGCGACGCGACGGGCACACCCGTGATCTCGCACCGGTCGCCGATCCCATCGTTGTCGCCGTCCTCCTGGCACGCGTTGTAGCCCGCGTTGCCGGCCAGGTTGCAGTTGTCGCAGACGTCGCCGACGCCGTCCCGGTCCTGATCCTGCTGGGACGTGTTCGGGGTGAACGGGCAGTTGTCGACCCGCTCCTCGATGCCGTCGCCGTCGCTGTCGATCGCGGTCGCGCGAAGCGCCTGGAGCGACGTCGCACGCAGCGAGGGACCGCGGTACCACGTCGCATGCGCCGCGTTGGCGCGCGCCACGCGGCCACGGAAGATCTCCGACTCGCCGCACTCTCCGGACAGGCAGCGATCCTCCTGGATGCCCGGGAAGAAGTTCGGAAGAATCGGCGTGATGAGCTGGACGGGACCGAGGCCTCCGTTGACCGTGGTCGGATTCAGGCCGGGGATGATCACGGGCGGCACGGTGGGAGGTTCGAACGAGAGCCAGCGCTCATTGGTGCAGCTGAAGGTGACCACGTCGGCCATGCCCTGATCGTACACGCGCACGTCCCCCGGATGCCCCACTCGCGTGAAGATGAAGTGCGGGCGCACCGGCAGGTTCGAGTCGAACGTGCCGCCGAGCTGCGCGCCGCACGTGCTGGAGCGGATCGTCATCGTGCCCTGCGGCTGCGGCGCCTGCGTCGAGCCGGAGACCGAAACGTCCCACGTCTGGGGGTTGGTGCCTCCGAAGGCCGTCACGGTGATGGGCTGAACGCTCTGGAGCGAGAGCGCCACCAGCTCGATCTGCACGGTCGCGACCGTGTTCACGCTGTCGAGATATGCGGGCGTCAACCTGCGGATCACCGCGTCTGTCTCGTTGAGCACTCCGGGAGGCGTCGTCGTCAGGGGCTGCCCCTTCAGGCTGACCGTGCCGGTGAACGGGTCCGAGCCGGGGCCGAAGAATCCCGCGGGGAGCGGCGTGCCGGAGAAGCTGATCGTTGTGCCGCCGCCGTCGGGCGTCTTGTACAGGTGGTATCCCACCGCGATCTCGCAGCTCGGATGATTGTTCGGCGGATCGCCGAACGGAACCCAGTCCTCCGTCTCGCCGACGCGATTGCCGCCGATCGGCCCGCTACCGTCCCAGTTGCCGCCCGGGAACGTGGCGGAGATCGCCTCTTCCGCCACCGTGAAGCGCGTCCAGAACGGTTCAATCGCCCACGAGGCGCCGGAGAGGAACGCGGTGATCACGGTGAACGGCGGCGTGATGAAGTTCTGCGCCGCACCGGGGCCGATACTGACCGGGAAGTCGACGAGCGGCCACTCACCGCCCACGTCGCCGAAGCTACGGCTCAGGTTCCAGTCCACGCCGACGTTCACGCGATACGAGTTCGCCGGCAACGCGGCGGCCGTCGTCTGCGCGTTGAACAGCCACATGCCGAAGCACGGGTTGCCCGGGTAGGGACCGAACACGCCGAACGCGCGGCGCACGCACGGACCGCCCGGCGTGACGACCACGCCCGAACGGCAGCCGCCCGGGATGGGATCGAGACACAGCAGGAACGGCGAGTCGTCCTCGTCGCAACCGCCGCTGATCCAGTCGCACGGCGCCTGCTTCGCTCCGTTCTCGACCGTTTCGCCGAGACCGAGCCGCACCTCGGTGATGTTCAGGTGATAGGGCCCGGTGCGACCCGCGATCGCGTTGGTGGAGGGATCGACGGTCGGGTAGTCCGACGGCGGCGGTGTCGCGAACGGCAACGCCTCGCACACGATGGCGTTGTCGGGCGCGTCACCGAAGTCCGCCGACGGCGGCGGCGCCGCGCCACCCTCGTAACAGATCGATTCGACGAAGAGCCCGCCGAACGGGTGGACGCTCGTGGTGAGCCGCGCGGTCGCGATGTCGGTCGCGGCACTCGTCACCTGGATCGCGCCGGGCGTGAGCACACCTACGGTGACGCCGGTGAAGCTGACGGTCGAGGTGCCGACGAGTCCGAGCGCGGCGTTGTAGCAGTCGAGCGTGACGGTCGAGGAGACGTTGTTGTTGGCTGTGATCGGCATCACTTGGAGCACGACTCGAACCGACTTGACGGGTCCTGCCGTCGTGGGGCTGCCCGCCATGAAGTCGACCGTCATCATCTCACCGGTGCTCAAACCCTCGTCGGTCTCGGTGTGATCGGGCTCGGCGAAGCCCACGATGATGCCTGTCGTTCCCATCGGTCCGCCGAACTGCGTACTCCAGACGTACCCCGGTGGCGAGCCCAGGATGTCGAAGCCTTTGGCGAGGAGATACGCGTGATGGAGTGGGTTGCAGTTGGGATCACCCGGGCAGGTGAAGTTCCCGAACATCGTGTCGTCCTCAAAGTCCACCGTCGTGCCGGAACACTGGGCATGCGCGGATGACCAAGAGGCGACCGCGATCAGGGCGATCGCGGTAAATCCGATCCGAGGGGTTTTCATGCGGCACCCATGCCGCCCGGAGGAAGAGGTGGCAAGCGTCCGACGAAGACGCAGCTCCGGACGTGGTGGAAGAGTACGCCCGCTGCCGAGGGAGTCTAGGCTGTTCTTGAATACAGTTGCCGGAATGCACGTTAGCGGGTGGTCGCGCCCTCATCTGAAGTGGCGGGTGTAGGATCGCCCTGATTCCGATCGTGGCGACCGCACGCCGCGGCCGTCGCTGTTGCGCACGCTCTCCCTCGGAGGGTCGTGATGTCGACCCGTCGGCCGCCGCGTCCCGCGGAGTGCTTCCCCGTCGCCCCTGTGCTCCCCGTGCTCCCCGTGCTCCCCGTGCTCCATGTCCTCGCGGTGCTCGCGCTCATCGCCGTGTCCCCATCGCCGGCACGCGCGGCGACTGCGCACCCATGGTTCGCCGGCCACGTCGCGTTCGCGATGTATGACATGACCGACGTGAATCGCGACGTCGGGAACATCAACGCCCTGCTCGCGGGCAGCGGTCTCGAGATGGACGAGATCCACAGCGGCTTCGGACTCGGCCTCGAGTTCGGCGTCGAGACCACGAGCCGGTGGTCGATGGGCCTCGGATACGACCACCTGTTCGCGAACACCGATGTCGAGGACGCGAGCGGCTCGATCGAGTACAACTTCCCCGCCAACGCCTACCGGGTGTTCGGCGCGTACTCGTTCTCCAGTGCCGGCGCGTTGAGCGCGCGCGTGGGCGGGTCCGCGGGCGTGATCCAGGAGTCCGGCTCCGTCGGCGTGTCGGTCACCGGAGAGGGCTCCCAGCATCGCAACATCGAGGGCTCCGGCGGCCTGTTCGAGGTGTTCACCGGGATCGACTACTGGGGCGAGTCGCAGCTGGTCTTCACCGGCTCGGCCGGCTATCGGTACGCCACGATCAACGAAACGAAGCTCAACGGGGAGATCATCTACATCGCGCCCGGAGAGAAGGAGACCATCGACTACAGCGGAGTGTTCCTGCGGATCGGCTGCAAGTTCGTGTTCCACTGATCCGTTCGTCCCCGTTCGCCCGCCGCTCGTCACTCCCGCGTTGTGGGGATCGAACGGCTTGCGTCACCCTTGCGGGCCGGGCGACGGAGGATCACTTGGTACGCATTGGGGTACGCATTCGCGCACAGGTTTCGCGGTCGTCGCTGCTGATCCTCTCGCTCCTGCACGCCGTGGCCGCGGTCTCGGCGCAGGCCGCGGCCCCGGTCCTCACGCGCATCGTCGATCCCTCGAATCCGGTGACGACCGAGACGTTCGAGAGCGGTGGAGCCGCGTGGATGGATCTCGACCGCGACGGGTTCCTCGACCTGTTCGTGCCGCACGGCAACCTGACGAGCCAGAACAACTCGCTGTTCCTCCACACCACCGGCATGGGATTCCAGCGAGTCGTCACCGGGCCCGTGGTCTCGGATGGCGGCAGCTCGATCGGCGGCGTGTGGGGCGACTGGAATCGCGATGGCCACGTCGACCTGTTCGTCACGAACCGCAACGGCTTCGGCAACTTTCTCTATGCCGGGCAGGGCGACACCAGCTTTGCGAGCGTGGCCGGCACGGCCGTCGTGGACGATCGCGCCAACTCCAACTCGGGCTCGTGGCTCGACATCGACAACGACGGCGACCTGGACCTGTACGTGGTCAACTTCAACGGCGACGACTTCCTGTACGTCAACGGCGGGCCGCCGGCCTACACGCTCATCCGCACCGTCGTGCCCACGCTGACGCCCGGCGCCGAGTTCTCGATTCACGGCGCGTGGGCCGACTGGGACAACGACGGTGACGAGGACCTGTTCGTCGGCAATGCGGGCACTCAGAACGACTACCTGTTCATCAACGGCGGCGGTCTGTCGTTCACGCGGCGCACGTTCTCGGACGCGCTGTCGTCGCTCGGCGCGAGCTGGGGCGACTACGACAACGACGGCTACATGGACCTCGTCGTGGCCAACTACGGCGGCCAGGTGAGCGTGCTCTACCACAACGGCGGGCCGCCGCAGTTCGCGCTGTCGCCCGTGTCGGCCGCCGTGTTCCCGGCGGTCGCGGCCAGTGCCGTCGGCAGCGCGTGGGGCGACGTGGACAACGACGGGGATCTCGACCTGTTCGTCACGAACGACGGCGGCAGCGGCTCGCTCTACGTCAACGCCGGCCCGCCCGCGTACACCTTTCTGCGCCAGGCGATGGCGGACGTCGGCCAGAGCTTCGGCTGCAACTGGGCCGACATCGATCGCGATGGCGACCTGGATCTGTTCGTCGCCAACCGCGCCAACCAGGTCGACTTCCTCTATCGCAACGACACCGCGCCGTCCGGATCGTGGTTCGGGGTCCGCTGCGTCGGAACCACTCCGGCGTCCCGCGGTGGCAGATGCAGCAGGTCACGCCGCTGACCGGGTACAACTCGCAGAATCTGGAACTGCACTTCGGTCTCGGCGATGCCGCCGTGGTGGACTCGGTGCTCGTCCGCTGGCCGTCCGGCTCGGCCGATACGCTGGTCGCGATTCCGGCCGGCCAGATGCTGATCGCCACGGAAGGCTCGGCGATCCTCGCGGCCCCGCCGGCGCCGCGATGCCGCGATGACCTGCGCCTCACCGTCCGGCCCGTCACGTCATCGGCCGGCGCGTTGACCCTCGAGTGCTTCCTCCCCGCCGCACGCTCCGTCACGCTGACGCTGTTCGACACCCAGGGCCGCTCGATCGCCGGCCTGTGGAGCGGGGCGCTCGCCGCGGGCGTCCATCGCATCACCTCGGACGTTGCCGCACGGGTCGCGACCGGTTGCTACTGGGTCCGCCTGAGCGACGGCCACGGCGCCTGCACGGCGCGAGTGGCGATCCTGCATTGATCGCCCGCACGCGGGACGCAGATTTCGACTGACGCCCGGACTCGCGAGTGCTACGCTTCTTCGTGACGGGCGTAGCGCGCCGCCAGGCGCATCCGGACCGGGAGCCACTCCGACCGGGGTCCGGAGTTTGAATGACCGCTCGTTTCCCGCTGTTCGACTTCATGCCCTATGGCGCGCCCGAGCTGATGGCCGCCGCACGCGGGCACATGGCGCGCGCCCAGGCCGCGAGCTGCGCGCTCATGATCATGCTGTTCGCCGCGGCGCTGGCGCTGGTGCCGCGCATCGTGTCGACGCCCGACATCGTCGTCGTGGATCCGCGTCCTCACGCCCCCGAATCGTACACGCCGAACTACGAGCCGCTGCGACCTCGCGTCCCGCAGACGGCGATCACGCACGGGCCCAGGACCGGCGAGATCGTGCCCGTTCGCGACGACGTTCGGCAGGACATCGTGCCGCCGGGCGACATCATCGGGAACGGCGACGGCACGTCGCAGGGCGTAATCGACGTGGGTCCCGTCCAGTCCGGACCGCCGGTGTTCGAGGCTCCGCTGCCGGCGCGCGGTGACTTCACCGTCGTCGACGAGATGCCCGTGTCGATCAAGGAAGTGAAGCCGGAGTACCCCGACATGGCTCGCGACATCGGACTCGAGGGCACCGTCCTCGTGCACTTCCTGATCGGCAAGGACGGTCGCGTGCTGCGCGCCGAGTTGGACGAGAAGGTGCACGTCCCGATGCTGGACGCGGTGACGCTCGAGGCAGCGAAGAAGTGGGTGTTCACGCCGGCGATGACGAACGGCCATCCGGTTCCCGTGTGGGAGGCGGTGCCGTTCGTGTTCACGCTGCACTAGCCTTGATTATTCGCGAGGGATAGCAGCA
This sequence comes from Candidatus Eiseniibacteriota bacterium, assembly GCA_031364505.1. Lineage (GTDB taxonomy): Bacteria > Eisenbacteria > RBG-16-71-46 > RBG-16-71-46 > RBG-16-71-46 > JANLWK01. The sequence continues at coordinate 16,437 of JANLWK010000352.1, forward strand.
AAAAGCCATCGCACCGCTGTGCGGATGTGATAAAGAGCGGGTGTTCGAGTCCTGCTCCAATCACAGCACAGGAGGTGCGATGGCTACACGGTGTGTACCCCAACTCGAC
>JANLWK010000039.1:0-2361 GCA_031364505.1 Candidatus Eiseniibacteriota bacterium
CCGACGACGGCGCCGGTCCAGCGCGTGAAGTGGTGGCTCGTGTCGGACGGCGCCGCGGTGAGCTGGACGGGCGTGCCCACGGGGTATTCCGCCTGGTTCGGCGACTTGGTCACGGTGCCGGGGCCGAACACGGTGACGTTCACCGGGAAGGTCTGGACGCTGAAGACGGCCGTCGCCGAGCGCGGTCCTTCCATCGAGATCTGGGTCACGGGGTCGGTGCCCTTCGCGTCGCCGCCCCACGACGCGAAGCTGTAGCCGGGGTCGGGATCGGCCTGGAGCTCGACGATCGTGCCGTGCGGATACATCGCGAGCGAGGGCAGCGTCGTGATCCCGCCGTGGCCGCCGGGGACGCCGAGGGTCAGCGGGTAGGTGTTGATCTCGAACACCGGATCCACGGTCGTCGGATGCGTCATCACGATCGTGACGGGATTCGCCGACGTCGTCGTGTCGCCGGTCCAGCCCAGGAAGTGCCAGCCGGTGGCGGGGGTCGCGGTCAGCGTCACGGAGCTGCCGTGCGAATAAACGGGCAGGTCGGGGCTGCGCAGTACCGTGCCGCTGCCGGTGACGTCGTTCGTCAGCGGGTACATGTTCGGCGCGAAGCTCGCGGTCAGGCTGCGGTCGGTGACCAGGTGGAACGTGAGCGGGTTGTCGCTCGACAGCGTGTCACCCGACCACAGCGTGAAGTGGTAGCCGACGTCCGGCGTGGCCGCGACGGTGACGGACGTGCCGTGATCGTACGTCGTCTCGTCGGGGCTCTTGGCGACCTGGCCGTTCGGGCCGGCCGACACGTTGAGCACATGGGTGTCGATCGCGAAGTTCGCGACGATCGCGCGCGCCGCGGTCATCGGCACCGTGATCGGGTTGCCGCCGGCCGTCGTGTCCCCGGTCCACGCAATGAAGTGCCAGTACGGATCGGGCGTCGCCGTGAGCGTCACGGGCGTGCCGTGGTCGTACTGCGGCAGGTCGGGAGCGCGGCTCACCGCGCCGTTGCCCGCGATCGTGATGCCCAGCGCGTAGGCGTCGGGCGCGAACGTGCCGGTGAACGAACGGTTGGCCTTCATGGCGATCGCGATCGGCGTCGTACTGGTCGCCGTGTCGCCCGACCACGAGACGAAGTGCGCGTGCGGGACCGGCGTGCCGGTGAGCGTCACGATCGTGCCGGGCGCGTAGTTCGCCTGCACCGGGTTCGCGGCGGCCGTGCCGGGGCCGGCCGACGTCACCGACAGCTGCCAGGTGAACACGGCGGTCACGGTGCGGTCGGCGGTCAGGATCACCGAGGTCGTCGGCGAGGAGCCCGACGCGTCCCCGGTCCAGCCGACGAAGGCGTTGCCCGGCGCGGGGGTCGCCGTCAGGTCGACCTGGGTGCCGTACGGGTACGGGCCGGTGGCCGGGACCGCCGCGGCGCCGCCATTGCCGATGGTCGACAGCGCCAGCGTGTGCATGTCGATCTGAAACGTGGCCGTCACGGCGCGCGACGTCGGCACCGCGAGGCTGATCGGATTGTTCGTCGTGGTCGTGTCGCCGGTCCAGCCGATGAAGTGCCAGCCGACGGCGGAATTCGCCGTGAGCAGGACGGCCGAGCCCAGCGGGAACGCGGTCTGGTCGGGCTGCTTCGTCACCGTGCCGCTGCCGACCACCGTCACCGTGACGGCGGCGGTGAACTTCGCGACCAGCGAGCGGTCGCGGCGGACGACGAGCGACAGCGTCGAGTCGGTGGCCGTCGTGTCGCCCGCCCAGCCGAGGAACGTCTGCCCGGGGCCCCGGTGCGCCGTCAGGGTCAGCGGCGTGCCGAGCGGGTAGCTGGCGAGATTCGGCGCGCGCTCGACCGTGCCCTCGCCCAGGATCGAGACCGCGACCGCGTAGGCGTCGAACGCGAACGTCGGGTTGATCGTGCGGTTCCGCTGCAGCCGCACCTGGAGCGGGTTCGTCGTGGCGGTGGTGTCCCCCGTCCAGCCGGCGAAGTGGTAGTTCGTGTTCGGCGTCGCCGTCAGGGTCACCAGCGTGCCCTGGTTGTACGTGGCCTGGTTCGGCACCACGTTGACCGTGCCGTTCGGATCGCTGCCGACGGTCAAGGTGCAGATGTTCGGCGCGAACACGGCGTTGATCGAACGCGCGCGGGTCACGATCACGCTCAGCGTGTCGCCCGTGGCACTCGTGTCGCCGTTCCAGCCGATGAACGTGAAGTTCGGGGCCGCCACGGCCGCGAGCTTGAGCAGCGTCCCGTGGTCGTAGCTCGGCAGGTTCGGAATGCGCGTCAGCGTGCCGCTGCCGCTCTGGCCGGTGGTCACCACGTAGTTGTTGATCCCGAAGCTCGCGTCCACCGCGCGCGTGCGGGTGACGACGATCGAGTACGGGTTCTGG
>JANLWK010000376.1:0-4258 GCA_031364505.1 Candidatus Eiseniibacteriota bacterium
CCGTGGAGTCGATCGAGCCGAAGACGCCCGCGGGTGTCGGGGCATGCGGCGCGCGAGACCTGGACGCCGCAGAATCGGCAGCAAGTAGTAAGGCAAGTCCGAGGATAAACGATGAAAGAAACATGGGCGGCACTCCTGACCGCGTCGATTGTGCCCGCAGGCTGGCTCCCATTCAAGTCGCCGCGCGTCGCCGCGACGGATCGCGAGGAGCGGAGACTCCCGGCGATGCGTGATTGAAACCCGGCTCTAGTGCTACGCTCGGCCTTCTGGGAGGGCGTCTTGAGCGCAGAGAACACGGCAGAGGTTACGCGAGAACAGACGGCTGAATCAGTCGCCACGTCGAGGCACATGGACGCGTTCCTCGACGAGACGTGGATCGAGATCAATGGCCGGAAGGCGATCATCTTCGCGACCGTGATCCCGCGCGATCTCGGTGCAGCTGCCGCGGCGCTCGCGGCTATCAAGAAGAAGCACGGGCTCACACCGACCACGGAAATCAAGTGGTCCTCGAAGTCGGCCTTGTCCCCGCAGGCCAAGGCGGCGATCAAGCAGGACACGCTTGAGGCTCTGACGCCGCATTTCGCGTGCCTCATCTGCGTGACAGAAGATACCGACAAGACTCTGGCGTTCACCAACGCACTTCGACAGGTGCATGACTTCGTTCTCGCGAGTGGCGAGCGCTCCTCGCGTCGGCAATCGAAGCCCGCTGAGGCGATCGACCTGCACGTGACCATCCACCACGACGAGGACGCGTTTCAGGATCGAGCACCGGTCCTCGCCGAGCTGACCTCTTGGACTGATGTGACGTGCAGCGGCTTGACGCGTGCCAACTCTGCGCTCACCGCGGGCATTCAGTACGCCGACATCCTCGGCGGAACGTTCTCGTACGCGCTACGCGTCAAATTCGGGGCTCAGGCCAAACTCGTCACGGTTCCCGATGACTACGGCGGAACCGAAGAGTGGCCGCTCGACCAGCTCTTTCAGGTCCTGTTGCGCTGGAACGTGTGGGGCGAGGTCCCGCCAGTGGAACTGACGCCGGAAGAGGAGCGCCGAATCGAGGAAGGCGACATCCCATGGCGTGAGGAGTTCTTCACCGCCAAGTGTCTCGGCAAGGGGGTCCGCGTGCATGGATCGTTCTCCTCGGAAGAGATGGCGATCCTCGATGAAGCAGCGACGTACTACCGGGGCTGCATGCACTGACACTCGCGGAACGATCTTGAGCGCACGATGGATTGGGCCCCTGCTGGCCAACGCCGGTGGGGCTTCGTCGTGTCCACCACCGGCTGGCAGTCACGCGTACGGCGGCCTACTATCGAGCATCTCCTGAAGACGGTCCACGACTTCGGCGAGGGCTGATCCCCTGCGACCGTGCTGGGAGGTCCCGTCTGCCACCACTGCTCGGCGAGCGCCTTGATGTCCAGAGTGTGGGCGACGGAGTGCGCGCCACCGAGGGCATTGGCGAAGGTGCCGGTCAAGGCGAGGGAGAACGAGGTAGGCGAACTCGATCGCGGGTCGCAAGTCCTCGGGCAGGGCAGCGAGAACGCGGGCGATCTCATCTGGCTCGAAGAAGCCCGTCCGCGTGTTCCGCACCTTGATTGTGGGGAGCGGCCGCTTCGCGGTGAGCAGGCCGGCATGAATGGCCAGCGTGTACATGCGGCCGAGAACGACGATCTCAAGCGGATCGTGGCGTGGGCTGCCCCCCCGGTGCGGCGCTTCTCGACGTAGGCGAGGAGCATCTCGTGCGTCACATTTGAGCGCACGCTAGCCCTCCAGCGCGAGCGCGGCAAGATCATCCCTTAGGTGTTCTGGTGGGACGGGGAGCCGCTAACAGGAGTTCCGCCGGACGTGGAAGCGAGCGTGCGAAGCAGCCAAGTGTCCCTGCCGGCTCGTTCACGATCTGCGGCGGACGGCGGTCCGCAACCTCGTCAGGGCTGGCGTGGCCGAGCGGGTCGCGATGCAACTGACCGGTCACAAAACGCGGGCGGTCTTCGATCGCTACGACATCGTGTCCGAAGCCGACCTGAGTGCCGCGGTCGAGAAACTAGCCGAACGCGAATCCGCGTCGTGAGTGGGCACAAGCCCGAGACCACTCCCGTAAGTTGGCGCGCCCTGGAGGATTTGAACCCCCAACCTTCTGATCCGTAGACTCTAACCGCCGTCAGCACGAAGTGACTGTCGCTCAAGACATAAGCAAACCCGGCAAGAACTTGCGTCAGGAACGCTTGGGCATCGCAGGGCACTCAAAGGCACGCGAAGGAACGCAAAACGGGACCACCTGTCCCGTTTCCGAGGCGGAGAGTGCGGCTTCCCTGCGGGGCGGAGTGTTGCCACCGCAGGGCGCCGCCCGCGATAAAAGGGAGCGACCTCGAGGCTCGACTTCGCTCTAAGCTAGCGAGTCAGAGCCAGAGCAGCGGAGCCCGCGTCCGGTGCCCGACGAGCGCATCGGTGGCCACTCGACGCTCGGGACTCGGAACTCGTGGCCCGCCGCGCACGCGGCACCCATCGCTACCTGCCGAGGCGCGCAGTCCTCGCCGCTCTACCGAGTGCAAGTCTTCGAGCGCGTGGTGCGGCGATTAACGTCTTGGGGGGCTGCGAGGGTCACCGGGACGGGGACCGGTGGCGGAGGCGCTCGCCTCGAGCGGGTCGCGGGGGTGCGCCCCGGGCTGGTCGACGCTCAGGCCGGCAACTTCGTCCCCTGGCCGAAGCGTCAGGACCCGGCCCGCGATTGGGCGAGATGATGTTCGACATCAAGACGACCGATGGCCCCAACTTTTCGTCGATCACGGCCGTAGCGGCACTCGGCGTGTCTTACGAGGCGACGATCGCCGGCCTCCTCCAGGCCAGTGCCGACCCCTCGGGATTCCATCTCGTCGGCGCATGGAGCAGCGGCTTCGGTGGTGAATCGCACGCGGAAGTATGGATGGACATGTCCGTCGACCGATTCGCCTTCGATGGTAGCTTCGATACGCGGGTCGTCGACCAGAGGTCGACGCTGCAGAGCAACGACGCGTGGAACGGGCGGCAAGACATGGGCACGCTGGACATATTCTCGAGCACGCCGGGGCCTCACACCGCAGCCGTCGGAGCACTGTTTCACGTCGACCCCGGGTATAAGTACGTGATCTGGGTATGGTGCGGCGGACTCGTGTGGGGCCATGGCTCGCAGCCCTCATGGACCGACAAGGCAAGCGCTCAGATGCAGATCACGGTCCCCTCGATCAACATCAGCCTCACCGTCGACTGAAGCGGCGCCAATGATCCGCGGACGAGCTCAACCGCGTGGTCCTTAGTCGAGTGGTGGCTCATTCGTCCCTATCCCGCGATCAGTGTTATGTATCAGGGTGGAGCGCGTTGCCGAATTGGCTATTCTTCCGGTCATGCACGGAACAGGGCACCCTCGACGCCGCACGGCCTGGCGCAGGTGCTGGGCTGGCCGGAGCGTTACGAGGCTCGTGTCATCGGACCTGGAAGCGGGCCTGCGCCGTGACGGCGCGCCCGGGCGGCTCGTTCACGATCTACGACGGACGGCCGTGCGGAACCTCGTGAGGGCCGGCGTCACGGAGCGGGTCGCGATGCAACTGACTGGGCACAAGACGCGGACGGTCTTCGATTGCTAGTACATCGTGTCCGAGGCCGTGAATCCAGGTCGTGAGTGGGCGCAGAATCGGGCACACGGCCCAAGGCCATCCCGTAGTTTTGGCGCGCCGGGATTCGGCGAGCGCGCCGCGCCCGAGGAAGTGCGCTGCGAGGCCGCTTCGCACCGCGGGCGATCGGCAGACTGCTGCGGACCTCGAGAGAGGATCGGACGAGGGGATGGTCGATGAACGCGACGTCATCGTGAGGAAGGGTCTCAGCAGAGGGGCGTCCCTTTACTGATCGTGGCATGCAGCGGCTAGAGCCGCCCGTGGGCGGCCGCTGAGATCGGCCAAGGTCCTGAACTCCAGGTAGCGCCTCGAAGCGGACTGCGGGCTAACCCAACTTCGCCAGTTCGAGCGACCGGTTCTTGTTCTCGCAACACGTTAGCTCGTTTTTGGCCGTGAAGTTGGCACTACATTTTGTCGATCCGCGATGGGATCCGGAGTCGCTCCGGCAGTCGCAGGCCCAGGCGTTCGAGCAGCAGCGCCTGGGCTTTGTCGGGGCGCACGACGCAGCGGATGCGCAGCTCGCGCCCCGAGCCGTCCGCCAGCGGCAGCACCACGTCAGAGCTCTGGATGCGCGCCAGTTCGTCCAGGATCGTGCGCGGGCTCTGGCCGAGATC
>JANLWK010000380.1:0-9118 GCA_031364505.1 Candidatus Eiseniibacteriota bacterium
ATGCCCAAGGCGCGCGTCGAGGTCGCCGGGCGCACGCTGCTCGACCGCGCCGTCGCCATACTCGCGCCGTTCTGCGACGACGTGGCCGTCGTGGCGCCCGCGGATGTCGACGCCGGTACGACCTCGGCGACCCGCGTGCGCGACGTCGCCGGATTCGAGGGCCCGCTCGCCGGGCTCGTCGCCGGACTCGCGTGGGCCGGATCGGAGCCCGGGGCGCCGGCGCTCGTCCTGGGTGTGGACTTTCCCTGCGTGGGGCGCGATCTTCCGCGCATGCTGATCGAGCGATACGCCGCCTCGCGCCATGCCGCGTCGCCGCCGCACGCGATCGTGCCGGCGCCCGAGGGGATACCGCAGCCGCTCGTTGCGATCTACGATGCCGCGGCGGCCGGCGAGCTTCGCGCGGCGCTGGACTCCGGCGTGCGCTCGCTGCGCGGCGGGCTCGCGCGGCTGCGCATCGAATGGCTGGACGACGCGGCGATCGCGGCACTTGCGGGCGGTGCCGCGTGCCTGCTCAACGTGAACACGCCCGCCGACCTGGCGCTCGCCAGCGAGCGACTCGCGACGGAATCGCTGTCGTGACGCACCGCGTCGCGATCGGCGCGCGGACGGCGCCGCACGACCGGAAGCCTCCGCGCAAGCGGAGGCTCCAGTGATGGCCGGTGTCCCGCTCGACCGCGCGCTCGATGCGCTGCGCACGCTCGAGCCGGCCGCGCGCGCGTGCTGGGTCTACGACCTGGACGCCATCGAGCAACGCGCCCGCCGCTTCCGCGCGGCATTCGCACCGCTCGGGGCGCTCGCCGCTTACGCGCTCAAGGCCAACGCGTTGCCGGCGCTGCTTGGCACGCTGCGCGAAGTCGGGCTCGGCGCCGAGGCCGGCTCCATCGGCGAGCTCGAGCTGGCCGCCGGCGCCGGCTTCGACGCCGCGCACCGCGTGCTCAACGGCAACGGCCGGACCCCCGAGGAAGCCGAGTGGGTGGCGCGCCACGGCGTCCACTCGGTGAACGCCGATCACGTCGGTGAGCTGGACGTGCTCGAGTCCGCGATGGCGGCGGTGGGTGGGACGCTACCGGTGGCACTCCGCGTCAATCCCGACATCGAGATTCCCGGACACCCGTACATCGCCACGGGCCACGGCGGCGCCAAGTTCGGCGTGAGCCCCGCCGACGCGCTCGAGGCGTGGGCGGCACGGGCGCGCTGGCCGCACCTGCGCGTCGAGGGCGTGCACCTTCACGTCGGCTCGCAGGTGCTCGAGACCGAGCCGCTCGAGGACGCGGTAGCGTTCGCGCTCGAGCTCGCGCGCGAGTCGGCGGGGCGCGGCGCGCCACTCGCGTGGGCGAACGTCGGCGGCGGCTTCGGCGTCGACTACACGGCCGGCGCCCGCGAGTTCCCGCTCGAGCGCTATGCCACGCGGCTCGCCGAGCGCGCCGCGGGGAGCGCGATCCAGTGGGTGCTCGAGCCCGGGCGCTGGATGGTGGCACCCGCCGGCGCGCTCGTCGCCGAGGTGCTGTGGGTGAAGCGCCGCGGCGGGCGCCGCTTCGTCGTGCTCGCCGCGGGACTCAACGACCTGATCCGCCCCGCCCTCTACCACGCGACGCATCGCATCGTGCCGCTCAGCCCTCGCGCGGGTGACGTCGAGCCCGCGACCGTCGTCGGCCCCGTGTGCGAGAGCTCGGACTGCTTCGCCACCGACTTGCCGCTGCCGCCGCTCGAGCGCGGCGACCGCGTCGCGATCCTCGATGCCGGCGCATACGGCGCCGCGATGTCGTCGAACTACAACGGGCGCGGCCGGCTCGCCGAGTTGATCGCGCGAGGCGGCACGCTGACACGCGCGCGCGCCGGCGAGACCGCGCGCGACCTCGCGATACGCACAACGAGTGACCCACTGCCGATCGCTTGACACTTCGGTCACGTCGAGGTGACACTGCCCGGCCGGTTGAACGTCCATCGGGTCGCGGGCTCTCGGTCGCTTCCTACGCAGGGGCTCGATCGCATGCCCGTGCTCGCGCGCGTGGCGGGTGCAGGGCGGGAGCCACAGTGATTCAAGTCGTCTGCATCAAGCAGGTTGCGGACACGGAGACGCGGGTCAAGGTGGCCGCGGACGGCCGTTCACTGGACCCCGCCGGCGTGACCTGGATCATGAACCCGTACGACGAGTTCGCCCTCGAGCAGGCGCTCCGCATCAAGGAGCAGGAGGGCTCGGGCGAAGTCGTCGTCCTGTCGCTCGGTGGCGCCGGCCTCCCGACCACGCTGCGCAACGCCCTCGCGATGGGCGCCGACCGCGCCGTGCATCTCAAGGCGGACCTCGTCCCCGACTCGCTCGCCGTGGCCCGCGCGCTCGCGGCGGAGATCCAGCCCCTGGCGCCAGCGATCGTGTGGTGCGGCCGGCAGGCGGTCGACGATGACGCCGCGCAGGTGGGCTCGATGCTCGCCGAGCTGCTCGGGATGCCGTGCGTCACCTCGATCGCGAAGTTCGAACGTGCCGGCGAGTCGGCGACCGTCGAGCGTGACATCGAGGGCGGCCGCGAGATCATCGAGGTCACGCTGCCCGCCGTGTTCACTGCCGACAAGGGGCTCAACGAGCCGCGCTACGCCTCGCTCAAGGGCATCATGGCGGCGAAGAAGAAGCCGATCGAGGAGAAGCCCGCCGTCCTCGGCGAGCCGAACCTCGAGGTGACCGCACTCGCCCTGCCGGCCCCGCGTGCCGCCGGCCGCATCGTGGGCGAGGGCGTCGGCGCGATCCCGGAACTCGTGCGGCTGCTGCGCGAGGAGGCGAAGCTCCTGTGAGCGTCCTCGTCTTCATCGAGCAGCGCGACGGCAAGGTGCGCCCGGTCTCGCGCGAGGCGCTGGGCCTCGCGGTCCGTCTCGCGCCCGCCTTCGGCGGCGAGGTCGTCGGCGTCTGCCTCGCCCCGTCCGATCCCGGACTGGCGGCTCTCGGCGACGCCGGCTGCGATCGCACGCTGCTCGCGACGCACGCGTCGTTCGCGCGCTACGACGGCGTGGTCGACGCGGCCGTCGTGGCGAAAGCGGTCGAACAGGTGAAGCCCGGCGTCGTGTTGTTCGCCAACTCGTCGCTGGCGCGCGATCTTGCCCCGCGCGTGGCGGCGAGGCTCGGCGTCGGGCTCGCATCGGACTGCACCGGCGTCACCGCCGACGGCGGCGCCCTCACGGCGACGCGGCCGGTGTACGCCGGCAAGGCGGTGCAGAGCGTGCGTTTTCCGCGCACGCCGGCCCTGCTCTCGCTTCGGCCCAAGATGTTCACGCCCATGACGGGCGCCGGCAAGGCCGGGACCGTCGAGGCGTTCGCGCCCGGTGAGTTGCCGGCGTCGCGCGCGCGCGTGAAAGACGTCGTCGCGCAGGCGGGCGGGAAGATCGACCTGACCGAATCGGAGATCATCGTGTCGGGTGGCCGCGGCCTCAAGGGCCCGGAGAACTTCAAACTCGTCGAGGAGCTGGCCGAGGCGCTCGGCGCCACGGTCGGTGCCTCGCGCGCCGTCGTGGACGCGGGCTGGCGGCCGCACGCCGACCAGGTCGGGCAGACCGGCAAGACGGTCGCGCCCAAGCTCTACGTCGCCGTCGGCATCTCGGGCGCGATCCAGCACCTGGCCGGCATGTCGTCGTCGCGTTGCATCGTCGCCATCAACAAGGATCCCGACGCGCCCATCTTCAAGGTGGCCGACTACGGCGTCGTGGGCGACCTGTTCGAGGTCGTCCCCGCCCTGACGGACGCCGTACGGAAGCTCGACGTCCATGCGTGAGTACCTGCCCATCCTGATGTTCATCGTCGTCGGGATCGGCTTCGCCGCCGTGACGCTCGGCCTGTCGGCGATCATCGTGCCGCGACGCCTGAGTGCGCGGAAGCTGGCGCCCTACGAGTGCGGCGTCGAACCGATGGGCACCGCGCGCCAGCGCATCGACATCAAGTTCTATCTCGTCGCGGTGCTGTTCATCCTGTTCGACATCGAGGCGGTATTCCTCTACCCGTGGGCGGTGGCGTTCCGGCAGCTCGGGCTGTACGGGCTGGTCGAGATGATCCTGTTCATCGTGATCCTGCTCGTCGGCTACGTGTACCTGCTGCAGAAGAAGGCGCTCGACTGGAACGCGTCCCAATGAGCGTTTGGGATCGCTTGTCCGCGTGGTTCCTCGGCCTGCCGCTGGTTCACCCCGCGGCGGTGTGGCTGAAGGCCCACCCGGATCCGGCGTTCGTAATCCTGACACTCCTCAAGATCGTCTTCATCCTGTTCGTCTTCCTCACCGTCGTGTCATACCTCGTGTGGGCCGAGCGCAAGATCTGCGGCCGCATGCAGGGCCGGTTCGGCCCGAATCGCGTCGGCATCTTCGGGCTGCTCCAGCCGCTCGCCGACGTCGTGAAGCTGCTGTTCAAGGAAGAGTCGATGCCGGGGAGCGTCAACAAGGTGATCTTCAGCATCGCCCCGGGCCTCGCCATCGTGCCCGCGCTCGTGAGCTTCTCGGTCGTCCCCGTCGGCCCCGGCCTCGCCGTCACCGACGTCAACGTCGGGCTGCTCGTGTTCCTCGCCATGTCGAGCATCGGCGTCTACGCCGTGGTGCTCGGCGGCTGGGCGTCGAACAACAAGTACGCGCTGATCGGCGGGCTGCGCTCCGCGGCGCAGATGATCTCCTACGAGCTCGCGATGGGGATCTCGACCATCGGCGTGATCCTGCTCGTCGGCTCGCTGTCGATGGTCGAGATCGTGAAGGCGCAGGCCGGGTGGATCCATGTGTTCGGCCTGCCGCTGCCGGGCTGGTTCGTGTTCACGCAGCCGGTCGCGTTCCTCATCTTCATGATCACCGCGTTCGCCGAGACGAACCGCACGCCGTTCGACCTGCCCGAGGCCGAGTCCGAGCTGGTCGCCGGCTTCCACACCGAGTACTCGAGCATGAAGTTCGGGCTGTTCTTCCTCGGCGAGTACTCGAACATCATCACGATCTGCGCGATCGCCGTGACGCTGTTCCTCGGCGGCTGGACCTGGCCCTGGCACTGGCTGCCCGAGTCTCTCCAGTTCATCTGGTTCTTCGTCAAGCTCGCCGTGCTCGTGTTCGTCTTCATATGGGCGCGCTGGACGCTGCCGCGGTTCCGCTACGACCAGCTCATGGACCTCGGGTGGAAGGTGCTGCTCCCCGTGTCGCTCGGCTGGGTCGTGCTGACGGCCGTCGTGGTCTACATGAGGATGCCGCGGTGATGGTGCCCGCGCTGTTCGTCGGCTTCTCGGCGCTGCTGCTCGTGTCGGCGTTGCTGGTCGTCCTGCACCGGAATCCCGTGACGAGCGCCCTGTTCCTCGTCGTCGCGTTCTGCGCGCTCGCGGGCATCTATATCCTGATGCACGCCGAGTTCATCGGCATGGTGCAGATCATCGTCTACGCCGGCGCCATCATGGTGCTGTTCCTGTTCGTCATCATGTATCTCAACTTAGGCGCCGACCCCGAGCGGGGCGCCGCAATCGTCATGCGCCGTCTCGTCGGCTGGCTCGCGGGCGCGATCGTCGTCGCCCAGGCGGTGCTGCTGCTCGCCGGCCGCTGGGCGATCGGCCCGGCCGGCCCGCCGCTCGACCCGTCGGTCGGCAACACGCAGGCGCTGGGCGTGCTGCTCTATTCCAAATTCCTGTTCCCGTTCGAGATCACCTCGCTCGTGCTGCTCGTCGCCATGGTGGGCGCCATCGTCATCAGCAAGGGGCGAGGCGGGAAGCCCAACTCGTCGCCCGACCCGTCGCCCGAGGCGACGTTCATGGGCGCCGGCGATGCGCGGGTCTCGCCCATGCTGCGGCCCGGTGATTCGATCACGCCGGCCGCGTCCATCGCGCCGGCCGGGGAGGAGTCACCGTGATCCCGCAGGACTGGGCGCTGCTCGTCAGCGCGCTGCTGTTCACGATCGGCGTTGTCGGTGTGCTCGTGCGCCGCAACGCCATCGTCATCTTCATGTCCGTCGAGCTGATGCTGAACGCCGGCAACCTGGCGTTCGTGTCGTTCGCGCGCGCGCTCAACTCGCTCGACGGGCAGGTGATCGTATTCTTCGTGATGGCCGTGGCCGCGGCGGAGGTCGCCGTCGGGCTCGCGATCATCGTAAACCTGTTCCGGCTCCGCGACTCCGTGTTCGTGGACGAAATCAACCTGCTCAAGGGCTGATTCGTGACCGAAATGCCGCTCTGGATCATTCCTGCGCTGCCGCTCGCCGCGGTGGTGGTGAACCTGCTGCTCGGCGACCGGCTCGGGAAGAAGGGCACGGCCTGGCTCGCGTGTGGCGCCGTGTTCGTCGCGTTCCTCGGGTCGGCGCGCGCCGTGCTGCACCTCGCGAGCCTGCCCGAGTCCGGCCGCGTCGTGATCCAGACGGCGTACACGTGGATGCGCGTCGGCGACTTCTCGGTCGACGTCGGCTTCCTGCTCGACCCGCTGTCGTCGGTGATGATCCTCGTCGTCACGGGCGTGGGCTTCCTGATCCACGTCTATTCCACCGGCTACATGGCGCACGACCCGTCGTTCCGCCGGTTCTTCCTGTACCTGAACCTGTTCATGTTCGCGATGCTCACGCTCGTGCTCGCGAACAACTTCCTGCTCATGTTCGTGGGCTGGGAGGGCGTGGGGCTCTGCTCCTACCTGCTCATCGGGTTCTGGACCGAGCGGCCGTCCGCGGCGGAGGCGGGCAAGAAGGCCTTCATCGTCAACCGCATCGGCGACTTCGGCTTCCTCCTCGGCGTGCTGACCCTGTTCACCGCCGCCGGCGACCTGCGCTTCGACACGCTGTTCGCCGCAGCACCCCTCGTGTTCCCGGCGGGCGGCATCGTGATCACGACGGCGACGCTGCTGCTATTCCTCGGCGCGACGGGCAAGAGCGCGCAAATCCCGCTCTACACGTGGCTGCCGGACGCCATGGAGGGCCCCACGCCCGTGTCGGCGCTCATCCACGCCGCGACGATGGTGACGGCCGGCGTCTACATGGTGGCGCGCTTCCACGTGCTGTTCGACCTGGCGCCCGTGTCGCTCGAGACCGTCGCCGTGATCGGTGCCGCGACGGCCCTGTTCGCCGCGACGATCGGCATCGCCCAGAACGACATCAAGCGCGTGCTCGCCTACTCCACCGTGAGTCAGCTCGGCTACATGTTCATGGCCTGCGGCGTGGGCGCCTACACGGCCGGCGTGTTCCACCTGATGACGCACGCGTTCTTCAAGGCACTGCTGTTCCTCGGCGCGGGATCGGTGATCCACGCGCTGTCGAACGAGCAGGACCTGCGCAAGATGGGCGGGCTCGCGGGGCGTCTGCCGTGGACCCACGGTGTCATGCTCGTCGCGACTCTCGCGATCGCCGGCATCCCGCCGTTCGCCGGCTTCTTCAGCAAGGACGAGATTCTGTCGAGCGCGTTCGCGGCGGGTGACCGGGTCGTGTGGCTGGTCGGGCTCATCGGCGCCGTGCTCACCGCGTTCTACATGTTCCGGCTCTACTTGCTCGCCTTCCGCGGGCCGTCGCGGCTCACCCACGAGGCCGAGCACCATCTGCACGAGTCGCCCCCCAGTATGATCGCGCCGCTCGTCGTTCTCGCGGTTCTGTCGGTCGTGGGCGGGCTCGTCGGGCCGCCGATGATCGAGGGCGGCCACCCGTTCGCCCGCTGGCTCGCGCCGGTGTTCGGCGGCGAGCGCGCGCACGCGCACCACCTGCCCGAGTCGACCGAGTGGATGCTCATCGTCGTGTCCGTGGTTGCCGCACTCGCCGGCATCGCGGTCGCGTTCCAGCTCTACCTGCGCACGCCCGGGGCCGCGACGCGCCTGCGCGAGCAGTGGAGCGGGGTCCACCGGGCGCTCCTCAACAAGTACTGGATCGACGAGCTGTACGAGCGCCTGGCCGTGCGACCCATCTATCACCTCTCGCTGTGGTTCTGGCGGTTCTGGGACCGGGTCATCGTGGACGGCATGGTGAACGGCGTCGGCTACACGCTCGAAGGCGCCTCGGCGCTGCTGCGCATGTTCCAGACCGGCTTCGTCGGCACCTACGCCCTGTTCTTCACGCTGGGCGTGGCCGCACTCCTGTTCCACCTGCTGAGGCACCATCCGTGACCGGATTCCCCTGGCTCACTTCGCTCGTGCTGCTGCCGCTCGCCGGCGCCGTGGCGCTCATGCTGATGCCGCCCGCGGCCGATCGCGCCGTGCGCCGCTGGGCGACGTTCGTGTCGCTGGCCGAGCTGGGGCTCTCGTTGCCGCTGTGGTGGCGCTACACGCCGGGCATCGCGGGGTGGCAGTTCGAGGAGAACCGCGCGTGGTTGCCGTCACTCGGCTCGAGCTGGCATCTCGGCGTCGACGGCATCGGCGTACTGCTCGTGCTGCTCACGACCGTCATCACGGCGCTCGCCGTGATCGGGGCGTGGTCGTCGGTCGAGAAGCGCCAGCGCGAGTTCTACGCCTCGATCCTGGCACTCGAGGCCGGCATGATCGGCACGTTCCTGGCGCTCGACCTGCTCGTCTTCTACGTGTTCTGGGAGGCGATGCTGATCCCGATGTACCTGCTCATCGGCGTGTGGGGTGGCCCCCGGCGCGTCTACGCCGCGATCAAGTTCTTCCTCTATACGATGGCGGGCAGTGTGCTCATGCTCGTCGCCATCCTGTGGCTCTACTTCCACCACAAGGCGCTCACCGGCAACGCGACCTTCGCGCTCGACGCCTTCTACGCGATGCCGCTCACGGCGCCCCAGCAGTTGTGGCTGTTCCTCGCCTTCGCCGTGGCGTTCGCGATCAAGGTGCCGATGTTCCCGTTCCACACGTGGCTCCCCGACGCCCACGTCGAGGCGCCGACGGCGGGCTCGGTGATCTTGGCCGCGATCCTGCTGAAGCTTGGTACCTACGGCTTCGTTCGCATCGCGATTCCCTTCCTGCCGCAAGCGGCAGTGAAGTGGGCGCCCGCTATCGCAGTGCTCGCGGTCATCGGCATCATCTACGGCGCGCTCGGATGCCTCGCGCAGACCGACATGAAGCGACTGATCGCGTTCTCGTCGGTCGCGCACATGGGCTTCGTGATGCTCGGCATCGCGACCCTCACCGACTTCGGCCTCAACGCCGCGATCTTCGGAATGGTCGCCCACGGTCTCATTACCGGCATGCTCTTCTTCATCGCCGGGTCGGT
>JANLWK010000457.1:0-1553 GCA_031364505.1 Candidatus Eiseniibacteriota bacterium
GGCCGAGCAGTTGCACGCGCTGGCCGCGGACTGTGAGATCCGCCAGACCGCCTCGCAGGAGCGGCAGACCGCCGCGTTCGCAGTCGCGGTAGAAAATACGCGGGTTCTCAAACAGGTCGTGATTGCCCTCGCATGCGGCGACGACGCTGCGGGCGCGCAGCGCGCGGACGAGTTCCAGCGCGGCGGGCAGATCGCGCAGCGAGTGGTTGATGAAATCGCCGGTGAGCGCGACGACGTCGGCATCCAGCCGGTTCGCTTCCTCCACGATGCGCTCCAGCACGCGCCCCCGGGTGAAGCGGCCCACGTGCAAATCAGTGATGTGCGCGATCGTGAGGCCATCCAGCGCAGGGGGGAGATCGGGCACCGGCACGATGAGCCGACGGACGCGAAAATCATCGAGCTGCGTCTCCCCGACCCCGGCCGCGCCGAGGGTGAGCAGCGGTGGAGTGAATGCCGCCGCCGCGCCGAGGAATTCACGCCTCGTAAAGCCGGCGCCGCCGTTCACCGGAGAAATTTCCGGAGGTTGCGGGGTTCGCGCCAGTTTCCGCGCCAGCACTCCGAGTCCGCCGAGCGACCGCCATGCGAGCCACGGCAGCAGCACGAGGAGGTGCCAGAAAAAAATCATCGAGTGCAGTGGGCGGGGCATTGCTTCCTCCAGCGCCGTTCCTCCGCGCGAGGCGAGAATCACCGCAAGTCCGGCGAGCTGGAATGTGGCGAAGATCCCGCCCATCCATCGCATCCACCGGCGCGGTTGCTGCAAAGCGTGCCTCCACCAAAGCACGTCGCCGACGGCCATGAGGATGAGCAGGATTACGAATGGCATGAACGCCCAAGCTGTCGCCCAGCACGGGCGATGGTGCAACTGCTTCGATGCGGCTACTTGGTGAACACCAGCTTCCCGCCTTTCGTGTCCACCGAGATCGTCTCTCCCTCGCGGAAGCGGCCCGCGAGAATCTCCAGCGAGAGTGGATCGAGCAGTTCACGCTGGATGGCGCGTTTGAGCGGGCGCGCGCCATACACGGGATCGTAGCCCTCGGCGGCGAGGAGGCGTTTCGCGTCATCCGTCAGCTTGAGCGTGAGCTTTTGATCCGCCAGACGTCTGTCGAGGCGACGGAGCTGGATATCGATGATCTGCGCGAGGTCGCTGTCGCTCAGCCGGTCGAAAATGATGGTCTCATCCACGCGGTTCAGGAACTCGGGGCGGAAATGGCCGCGCAAGGCATCCATCACGCGCGCCTCGCGCTGCTCGGCATTCGCGTCATCGAGGATGAACTGCGAGCCGATGTTCGACGTCATGATGATGACCGTGTTCTTGAAGTCCACCGTGCGGCCCTGCCCGTCGGTGATGCGCCCGTCGTCGAGCACCTGCAGCAGCACGTTGAAGACATCGTGGTGCGCCTTCTCGATCTCGTCGAAAAGGATCACCGAATACGGCTTGCGACGGACCGTCTCGGTGAGCTGCCCGCCTTCCTCGAAGCCGACGTATCCCGGCGGAGCGCCGATGAGCCGCGCGACGCTGTGCTTCTCCATGTATTCGCTCATGTCGATGCGGA
>JANLWK010000040.1:0-6972 GCA_031364505.1 Candidatus Eiseniibacteriota bacterium
GCGCTTCCGCAAGATCGACGCGCCGCACCTGGCCGCCGCGGTCTATCGCGGCGTCGTGTTCGAGGATGGAGTGAAGGTCACGAAGACGAATCAGAGGGTCGCCGCCTGAGGTCGTTTACACACCTCTTGACTCAAGCCCCCGCCTGGACCTCGGATTGTCCTCGATCGCACGCAGAAGGGGTTCGGCAACATACAAGCGTCCCCAGGCTCGACCCGTCACCTCCTTCAGGAGCCCCGCGTCCTGCATCCGCAGCACCACCTGCCGCGCCGTAGGATTCGATACCTTCAGCACGGATTGCGCGTAAGCGACCGAGACGTAGGGATTCAAGAACAGCTCGTCCAGCAGCGAGAGGGCGTTTGCGCTGTCTCGCAGTTGCTTTCGCCACTTCTCGCGCAAGTCCATCAATCGTCGGGCACGTCTGAGCGCCACGTTTGCAGTATCCCGTACGCCTGTCAGGAAGAATCTGAGCCACGGAACCCATTCGGCGTGTGTTCGGCAGCGTTGCAGCAAGTCGTAGTAGTCCTGACGGTGCGCCTCAATGTACTCCGACAGGTAGAGCAGCGGCTGGGCCATGCGCTGGCGCTCGATGAGAAACAGAGTGATCAGCAATCGCCCGACTCGCCCATTGCCATCGAGGAACGGATGGATGGCCTCGAATTGCTCATGCGCTAGTGCACACTGGATTAGGTCGGGAAACATCCTCTGTACGTGCAGAAATTGCTCCCACTCACCGAGCACGTCCATGAGCGTATCCGGTGGTGGCGGCACGAAAATCGCGGATTCAATCGTGCTGCCTGGCGAGCCAATCCAGTTCTGTGACCGGCGAAATTCTCCGGGCGTCGCCGAATTGCCTCGCACTCCGCGCATGAGCCTTTGATGAAGCTCGCCGACGAGGCGCAAAGACAAGGGCAGTGAGTCGAGTCGACGGATACCGTACTTTAGAGCCGTCACGTAGTTGCGCACTTCTTGAACGTCACTCGAACTCTTGGTCTCCTTCACTCGTTCATCCATGAGCACATCAGCGATGCTGGCGCGCGTGCCCTCGATGCGCGATGACAGGACCGCCTCGCGCAGCACATAGGGTGCGATGAGCAGGCGCGGGTTGGGCAGGTTTCGCCCCAAGCCAGCAAGTTCTGAGAGTGCACCGTCCGCTTCCGAGAGCAACCGCACCAGAGCAGGGTCGTAGTTGAACTTCGGAGGCATCGGTGCGGGGACAAAGGCTAGATAACCTCCCGAAGCGCGGATGACGCGACCCGTTTCAGTCGACTTGAAGTCCTTCCGTTCCATGTGCTTGCGTCCTTGATGAGCGATCACCTTTCAAAGCATCGAATAGCTTTGAAAGAACAATGGCGTATATTTTCAAAGCGATCCGCGCATTGCAAGGCTTCTTTCGAGGGAGAACCGCGAGGATGCTTATGGCGAAACGAAGGCACAAGCGCTCATGGCATTGATCAGCCTCAATGACGTCAGCCTCACCTTCAGCGGGCCTCCGCTCCTCGACTCCGTGAGTCTTCAGATCGATGACGGTGAGCGCGTTGGGCTCGTTGGGCGCAACGGCGCCGGGAAGTCGACGTTGCTCAAGGTCCTCGAGGGGGCGGCTGTGCCGGACTCGGGGGCCGTCGTTCGGCAGCCGGGGGTGAGGGTGGCGGCGTTGCGGCAGGAGGTGCCGCCGGATCTTGTGGGGTCGGTGCGCGCGTACCTTCATGTCGCCTGTGGCGCGGTGACAAGTGACCGATCTTGGGACATCGAAACGCGGATCGATCAGGTGGCGCACGACCTCTCGCTCGACCTCGACGCTGCGATCGAGGCGTTGTCGGCGGGGTCGAAGCGGCGGGTGCTTTTGGCGGCGGCTTTGGTGCGGGATGCGGAGCTGTTGGTCCTGGATGAGCCTACGAACCATCTCGATATCGAGGCGATTCGGCATCTCGAGGATACGTTGCGGCGGCGGCGCGGGGCGCTGATGTTCGTCACGCATGACCGGCGGTTCCTCGGGACGCTCGCGACGCGCATCCTCGACCTCGATCGCGGGGCGCTTCGCAGCTACCGCGGCTCCTACGACGCCTACGTGGCGCTGCGGGAGGACGAGCTGCGGGTCGAGGTGGAACAGGCGAAGTTGTTCGACAAGAAGCTGGCGCAGGAAGAGGCGTGGGTGCGGCGTGGGATCAAGGCGCGGCGCACGCGGAACGAGGGGCGTGTTCGGGCGCTCGAGGCGTTGAGGCTGGAACGTGGGGCTCGGCGCGAAGAGGTTGCGACCGTCAGGGCGCAGCTGGTCGAGGCGGAGCGCTCGGGGCGGATGGTGCTGCGCTGCCGGAACGTGACGTACGGGTACGGGGAGACGCCGATCGTGCGCGATCTCACGACGACGATCCTGCGTGGCGATCGCATCGGCATCATGGGGCCGAACGGGTGCGGCAAGACGACGCTGATCGGGCTGCTCCTCGGCGAGATCGTGCCGCAGGCGGGCACGGTGACGGCGGGTACCAAGCTCGAGGTGGCGCACTTCGAGCAGCTTCACGACGTGCTCGACGACGCGAAGACGGTGATCGAAAACGTGGCCGGGGGGCGCGACATGATCGCGGTCGGCGGCGGCGAGCGGCACGTGGTTGGGTACCTGCGCGACTTTCTGTTCACGCCGGAGCAGATGCAGGGCTCGGTGACGCGGCTCTCGGGCGGCGAGCGGCGGCGGCTCCAGCTCGCCATGATCCTCTCCCGGCCCTGCAACGTGCTGGTGCTGGACGAACCGACGAACGACCTGGACTTGGAGACACTCGAGCTGATCGAGGAGCTGTTGCTCGAGTTCCAGGGCACGCTGCTCGTGGTCTCCCACGACCGCGCGTTCCTCGACAACGTGGTCACCTCGACGATCGTGTGCGAGGGGCCGGGCGAGTGGAACGAGTACGTGGGCGGCTACGAGGACTGGCTGCGGCAGCGGAAGCCGGAAACGGCGGTGGCTCCGGTGGCGAAGGCTGCGGGGCCTGGTGCGCAGCGTTCGAGTGCGCGCACGCGGCGGATGGGCTTCAAGGAGAAGCGCGAGCTGGGCGAGCTGCCGCGTCGCATCGAGGCGCTCGAGGCCGAGAAGCAGGGGCTCTACGAGCGAATGGCGTCACCGGCGTTCTACGCCTCGCGTGGAGAGGAGATCGCGCAGGTGAAGCAACAACTCGCGGCACTGGAGGCGGAGTTACACACGGCCTACGCGCGCTGGGTGGAGCTGGAGACGCTGGCGACGAGCGGCGAGGGATGAGGCGGATTCGCCGGTAAGTTCACGACGCGAGTCGACCGCAATCGCCGGGGATCACCGCGCTTCAGAGCACGCCCCGCATAGAAGTCGTGCATCCGTGGCCACGTGCACGCGGGCCGTTTCGGCGTGGCAGCCCTCGCACGTTGGAAGCTCGAGCCGCTCGAGCCATGAGTCGTAGCACAACTGGAGGTGCCGGGTGGTCGCTCCGCGGTCGAGCAGCACGGTGAAGAATGTCTTCGCCTGGACCATGATGCACGCGCTGGTGAGCCGCGCGAGCACGTGCAGCCGGTGCTTCTCACCCAGTTCGTGCAGCTTGCGCGCGCGCTCGGCCTCCGTCCCCGAAAGTTTTTGCGCCAACCGCTCCGCCGCTTCGGAGTCATTCCCGAGCCGGCGCAGCTGCAGGTCCTTCACAATCTGATCGTAGTACTCGTTGACGCGGACGAACTCCACGCCGAAGCGATTCTCGACGCGCACGCGACGGTCGCAACTCTCCCCATCCACCAGGCGCCTCAGCCCGTCCTGCGCCGCCGCGTAGGCGTGACGCATCGGAATGGCGGCAGCTTCGGGCCGATGGGTCTCATTGGGGTCGTCGGGCGCCGATCCATCGAGCCGAGCGGCGAGCCGCAGGTTGACGTGGCCCGACCGGAGATTCACCGGGATCGAGTAGAGCCTCTCGCGCTTTTCGTCGGAGAGATACGTGACCCGGAAGTTGAACTGTGCGTAGCGTGCATCGAGCACGTCGGGAGACCCGGCGTCGTGGCGCACGCGGCAGTGGAGGAACGTGAGCGTGCGCTCGACTTCTTCGCGCAGGCCGTTTCGGCGAACACGCCCGGCGGGCAGTCGCGAATGCGCCAACCGGCCCCGGGCCGCGGCCCACGCCATGAGCTCGTCGACCACCGGACTCCCCGGGGTCGCGAGCTCCGCCCCGGGGCATTCGGGCAATGCCGCCGGAGTCTCCGCGAGGTGGACGAGTTCCCGGCCCACGGCCCCCTCGAGCCCGGGCGGCAGCAGGATCTCGTGGAGCCCACGGCCCGGGCTGGCCACTGCGCCGCCCGCGCGCTCCACACACGAGAGCACGAACCGGGTCACGTCCAACGTTTCCTCCCGGCGGTTGCGCCCAGACTCCGCATGCTTGCCACCATTGGCGATCCTCGACTACTCGGCGGCCTCGAAGTCCCGCCCGAACAGTGCTTCGTCGTATTCGCGGGCGCTCGCCAGCCGCTCGCGCGCCGCCGTGAGCTGCCGGCCCAAGTCGTCAATTGAACGTCGCGCCTCATCGTCGGTGGGGGCGCCGGCCCAGAGGTCGAGGACGATGCTCTCGAAGTCGCGTTCGTCTTCGAGATTCCCAAGGATTTCACCCAGCTCGCCGACGACCAGTTCGAACATGTTGAGCTTCTCGTCCAGCACCTGGAGCACTTGATCCTCGACCGTGCCGCGGCTCGAAAGGTTGAAGATCCGCACCGGCTCCTTCTGACCGATGCGGTGCACGCGGCCCACACGCTGCTCGATCCGCATGGGGTTCCATGGCAGGTCGTAGTTGACGAGCGTGTGGCAGAACTGGAGGTTTCGCCCCTCGCTGCCCACGTCCGTCGAGACCATGATGCGGCGGTCGCGTGCGAATGCCGCGACCTGCTCGTCCTTTTCGGCGGCGGTCAACCCGCCGCTGAACTCCGCCGCCGCGATTCCAGCCCGCGCGAGCGCGCGAAGCAGGAACCGCTGCGTCTCGCGGTACTGGGTGAACACCAGCACCTTCTCGTGGGACTCGCCCAACAGCCCGAGCAGTGCGGTGGCCTTGGACGCGCCCGTCACCGCGGCCGCCCGCTCGCACAGCTCGTCCACCGCAGTGCCGGCGAGCGTGCCGCGCCCGCGCATCGCCACGAGGGTCGAATGCAGCGCGGCAGCACTGCTCCCCACTTCCGCCTGCAGCGTGCGCGCGGACAGCACGCGGCCGGACCCGCACTCGGTGCCATCCTCGCGTGAACCATAATGCGCCCGTACGAGCCGGGTCGTCGCGTCGTAGAGTTGACGCTCATCCGTCGTCAGCTCCAGCCGGAGCGTGGACGCGCGGCGCGGGGGCAGCACGACGCTGACCTGGCTGCGGCTGTTGCGGACCATCACGTCCATCAGCAGCTCGCGCAACTTGGTGCGGTTCCTTGGCCGGCGGCGATCCCCCCGTTCCACGAACTCGCGCCGGAAATGGGCCGGTGTCTTGAGTTGTCCGGGGCTGAGCAGCGTGATGAGGCTGAACAACTCGTCGAGGTCGTTTTGGACGGGGGTCGCGGTGAGCAAGAGCGCGAAGCGGCTCCGGATCCGGTTGAAGAACTTCCAGTTCACGCTGTTGCGGTTGCGAACATGATGGGCTTCGTCGAGCACCACCATGTCGTACGATTGCCGGTGGATCGCCTCACGATGGACCGCGCTCTTGGCCGTGTGCAGCGAAGCGATGACCAGTTCGAAGGTTTCCCAGGCCGCAGGCCCGAGTCTGCGGAAGTCGGGATCCTCATGGGTCGTAAAGTCGAGCCCGAACTTGCCGCGCATCTCGTCCCGCCACTGGCCGACTAGCGCCGGCGGTGTCAGCACGAGGATGCGTCGGGCGAGACCCCGCACCTGGTATTCCTTGAGGATGATCCCCGCTTCGATCGTCTTGCCCAATCCCACCTCGTCACACAGCAGCGCCCGTCCGCGCATGCCGCGCATGACCTGGAGCGCGGTGCGAATCTGGAACGGATAGTGCTCCACGCCCCGGAGCAGCGGCAGGCAGATGAGCGCCTCGAATCCGCCCACCAGGGAAAGATTCGTGGCCGCGAGGTGCAGCCGGTGGTCCTCGATCGGCTCGAACGCGCCGCCGACCAGGGCCTCGACAAGTCGCATGTCCTCCGCGTCGAATTCGAGGGCAGCCGGCGCGGGCAGATACGCGCTCAGCTGCTCGCTGGACGGCCCGGACCTGGGTCGAGCGTCGACGGCGGCCAGGCCCGCGGTGAGGGCGGCAGCGTTCGAGTCGGGAGATTGCGTGCCGGCGGGCGGCGACGCGACGGCGCGCGCGGCACGGCGGCGATCGGAGATCACCCGGCGCTCGGCCGCGCGCAGGATTCGGCGCGAGTCGTCGTCGAGCACGGCCCGGAGTGGAGCCAGCGCCACGCACAACTCCGCGAGCCGTTCTCCTGGCTGCGGGGCTGGTTGGCCGCGAAGCGCGCGCTCGAGGTTCGCGGCGGCCTCTCTCCAACGACGAACATTCTCTCGAAACGGTTCCTGGTATTCGGTCAGCTCGCGTCGGAGCTGGCTACGATGGGCTCTCGCATCGGCGAGGTCCTGTCCCCCCTCGAGTGTGAGGAACCCCTGCGCTGACGTGAGGGTGCGGATGTGAGCGTCCACGGTTCGCAATTCCCGGTCGAGCATCGGCGGAACCGTCGCCTTGGTCGCGGCCTGCTGACGCGCGTCGACAATCGCGCGGCGCGCGGCCGCAACGAGTTGCACCGCCAGTTCGGCGTGCTGCGTGCGTGTGCCGGCGGCCGCGAACGGAACAGTTCCCTGTTTGGTCACGGGCATCGATGTCGACGGGGGCGATAGGGAGCGACGCGTGCTGACGCGCTGGAGTCTAGCCACGCGGGACCCTGATCGACAAGTCGCCCTCCCGCGATGTGGGACGTCAGTGAAAGTGCACCCTCCTAACGCGTCAGTGAATATGCACCCCCATGGAACTGATCCTCATGGGACAACGCGACGCCCGGCGGCT
>JANLWK010000064.1:0-2382 GCA_031364505.1 Candidatus Eiseniibacteriota bacterium
GCCTCGGGGATCTGCTTGCCCTCGACGCCGGTGCGGATGTCGAACTGTGCGGCGTGGTTGAACTTGTCCTTGCGCGGGTGCATGTCGAGGTAGAAGCGCCCGACGAGCTTGCCGTTCTCGAGCATCTCCCAGCACTCGACCGATGAATGCCACACGGGCGCGCCCTTCACGCGGCGGTACTCGACGCCGAACATCTTGCTCGTGACGTCGAGCACGCCCTGCTTCACGCGGTCGTACTGGAAGTAGGGGCGCAGCACCTGCGAGTCGAAGTCGTACTGCTCCTTCTTGACCAGGTTGGTCCAGTACCACCGGTCCCACCAGTCGATGCCCGTCGCGTTCGGCACGTCCTGCTTCTTGCGCGCGAGCAGCACCTGGTAGTCCCGCTCCTGGCGCGGGCCCGATGCCGCGACGACCTTGTCGATGAACGCGCGCGCGGCGCCCGCGCTGCCGACCATGCGGTCCGCGCAGTCGTACTCCGCGTAGTTCGGGAAGCCGACGAGGTTCGCGAGGCGGTAGCGCTCGCCGACCAGCGAGTCGAGCACGCTGATGTTCGTCGGATAGGCGCGATTCGCCGACTCGACGTACATGCGCTTGCGCAGCGATTCGTGCCGCGCATAGTTCATCACCGGGAAGTAGTCGGGATACTCGATCGACAGCTCGACCATGCCATCGGCGCCCGGCTTGTGCGCGTCGATCCAGTCCTGCGGCAGGCCTTCCAGCTCGCTCGCCGCGACCTTGAACGTGCGCGAGTCCTCGCGGATGTTGCGGTCGAAGTTCTGACCGGTGAGCACGATCGTGTCGCGTGTCGCGCGGATCAGCTTGCGCGTCGCGTCGTCCTTGTCCACGCCGGCGAGCCGGAAGTCACGCAGCTCCTTCTCGACGTAGTACTTGGTCTCGGCGTCGGCGCTCGACAGATCCATCGCCTTGAGCGCCTCGTAGATGTTCCGGTTGAGCGAGATCTCGGTGCCGTACGAGGCGACGGCCTGCGTCACCTTCTCGGCCGTCGCGCGCACGCCGGGGCTCGGGTGCACGTTCTCGATCAGCCCCGCCTGCGATCCCGCCTGGTCGAGCTGGTTCACCGCCTCGTCGTAGGGGACGAGCGTGTTCTGGATGGTGCGCGGACCCTTGACGGCCAGCAGCTTCGCGATCTGCGCCTTGGCGCGGGTGATGCGCGCGTCGCTCATCTTCTTGAACGACGGGGCCGTCGGCAGCCCGGTCCAGAACGGCGCGTCGACGGCGGGACGCCGCACGGCCGCCTTGCGGGCGAGCGGCGACGTCTTCTCGGGCTGCGCCGAGGCCGTCGTCACGACGGCGAGGAGCAGCGCGCATGGCAACAACAAACGGAACGATCGGACGTGGTGCGAAACGAAACTCACGCTGCCTCCGAAATCTGCGCGGGTGTCGCGCGGGGGTGCCCGGAATGCCCGGCGCGAACGCCCCGGGGAGCCTGGGCACCGCGCGACCATGGGATCTGTTGGCTAAGAGCCGGGGGACCCTATCGCAGCCCGCCCGAGCCCCTCAACTGCGCAGGGGCCCTGCGGGCCGTTCCGCGTGACGAACGCGGTGTGGCGGGCCGAAATGGGACGCCTGACGCTTCGGTCAGCCCTTCCGCGGCGGCTGGCTCGGGCGCATCTCGACGCGGCTGTAGAGCGCGTGCTTGGGCGAGCGCAGCAGGTCGAGCACGACCTCGCCGACGTCGGCCGGCTGGAGCGCCCAGTCCTTGCCCTGCGCCGAGCCGCGGCCGAACTCCGTGTTCACGCTGCCCGGCATCAGGTACGAGACGCGAATGCCGTGGTAGCGCACCTCCATCATCATCGCCTCGCTGAAGCCGTTGAGTCCGAACTTGCTGGCGTTGTACGCCGACGCGTTCACCATCGGGTTCTTCCCCGCGAGCGACGAGATGTTGAAGATGTAACCGCCGCCACGCGCCTTCATGAGCGGGATCGCCTCGTGGCTGCAGTAGAACGGACCGTTCAGGTTCGTCTCGATCACCATGCGCCAGTCCTCAGGGCTGGTGTCGGCGGTCGGCCCGAACGCGCCGACGCCCGCGTTGTTGACGAGGATGTCGAGCCCCTTCGCCTCACCCGCGAGCTTCGCGAACACGCCGCGCACCGAATCGTACGAGCGCACGTCGCACGCGAGCCCGTGCGTGCGCGGGCCGACCTCCTTCGCCGCCTTCGCCGCGTCGTCCGCGCCGCGCGCCGTCAGGTACACCGTGGCGCCCTCGGCGTGCAGCGCGGTCACGACGCCGCGCCCGATCCCGCGATTACCGCCCGTCACCAGCGCGATCTGTCCGTCCAGGAATCCCATGTCGTTCTCCTCTGATTGGCACTACACGCAATCGTTGGTGGTCACGGTTCGATGCTCTCGACGAGCTTCCCG
>JANLWK010000206.1:0-5611 GCA_031364505.1 Candidatus Eiseniibacteriota bacterium
CCCGCAGGCGACATTTGAACAAAAACCGAGTTTGTTAGTCAAATACGCGATTGATGACGATAAGACCCGCGTCCTGGTGCTGGCCCTTGCCGGCGTAGGCGATGGAGAGAACTTCTCCGCGCGCGCCCTTGCCCATGAGATAGACGGCGGGATATTTCATCGTGAGTTTGGAGCCGATGTTGCCGTCGATCCATTCCACGGCGGCGTCCTGGGAGGCGACGGCGCGCTTGGTCACGAGGTTGTAGACGTTGTTCGACCAGTTCTGGATCGTCGTGTAGCGGCAGCGGGCACCGGGCTTCACGATGATCTCGACGACCGCCGAGTGCAGCGAGTCGCTCGAATAGATCGGCGCCGTGCAGCCCTCGACGTAATGCACGTAGGCGCCCTCGTCGACGATGATCAGCGTGCGCTCGAACTGGCCCATGTCCTTCGTGTTGATGCGGAAGTACGCCTGCAGCGGCACGTCGACGCGCACACCCTTCGGCACGTAGATGAACGAGCCGCCGGACCACACCGCGGAGTTGAGCGCCGCGAACTTGTTGTCCGCCGACGGAATCACCGTGCCGAAGTACTCGCGGAACAGCTCCTCGTGGTCGCGCAGCCCGTGGTCGCAGGACAGGAAGATCACGCCCTGCTTCTCGAGCTTCTCCTGGATCTTGTGGTAGACGACCTCGGAGTCGTACTGGGCGCCGACGCCGGACAGGAACTTCTGCTCGGCCTCGGGGATCCCGAGCTTGTCGAACGTCCGCTTCATGTCCGCGGGCACGTCGTCCCACGACTTCACCTCGGCGTCGGTGGGCTTGACGTAGTAGTAGATGTCCTGGAAGTCGATGTCCGAGACGTTGCCGCCCCACGTGGGTAGCGGCTTCGCGAAGAACAGCTCCAGCGCCTTGAGGCGGTAGTCGCGCATCCACGTCGGCTCGCCCTTCATCTCCGAGATCTGGGCGACGAGTTCGCGGTCGAGCCCCTTGCGGGACTTGAACACGAACTGGTCGGCGTCGTGGAAGCCGTACTTCTCCGCGTATTCCTCGCGGATGCCGATCGACGGAGTCGTGGTCATTCTGCGGCGACCTCGCGGCCCTCGCGGACGAATTCGTAGCCGCGTGACTCGAGTTGGAGGGCCAGCTCGGGTCCACCCGACAGCTGGATGCGTCCGTCCACCATGACGTGGACGAACTGCGGCTTGATGTAGTTGAGGATGCGCTGGTAGTGCGTGATCAGCAGCACGCCCAGGCCGGGCCCGGCGAGCGCGTTGACGCCCTCCGACACAACCCGAAGGGCGTCGATGTCGAGCCCCGAGTCGGTCTCGTCCATCACCGCGATCTCGGGTTTCAGCAGCGCCATCTGGAGGATCTCGGCGCGCTTCTTCTCGCCGCCCGAGAAGCCGTCGTTCAGGTAACGCGTCGCGAACGAGTCGTCCATCTTGAGCAGCGCCATCTTCTCCTTGAGCAGCGCGCGGAATTCCTTCGGGTTGACGCCCTTCCGCTTCGGCATCGCGCCGTCGCCGTTGCTCTCGCCGGCCGAGATCCGCGCGTTCAGGGCGGTGCGCAGGAAGTTCGCGACACTCACGCCCGGGATCGCGACGGGATACTGGAACGCCATGAACAGCCCGAGCCGCGACCGTTCGTCGGTCTCCAGCTCGAGCACGCTCTCGCCCTTGAACCGGATGTCGCCGCCCGTCAC
Source organism: Candidatus Eiseniibacteriota bacterium (assembly GCA_031364505.1). Lineage (GTDB taxonomy): Bacteria > Eisenbacteria > RBG-16-71-46 > RBG-16-71-46 > RBG-16-71-46 > JANLWK01. The sequence goes on from JANLWK010000206.1 coordinate 1,684, forward strand.
CTCGTAACGCGGGTGGCCCATCAGCGTGTTCGCGAGCGTGCTCTTCCCGGAGCCATTCGGACCCATCAGGGCATGCACCTCGCCCTTGCGGACCGACAGGCTCACGCCCTTCAGGATTTCCTTGCCCTCCACGGAGACGTGGAGGTCCTTGATCTCGAGATCCGGCTGGCTCATGTCGTCCTGTTTCTCCCGCGGCGCGGGTGTTGTGCGCTCCATCGCGAAGCGTTCGTTCACGTGGGCGAAGCGACTAGGCGGTGAAGCTCTCGCCGCAGGCGCAACTGTGCCGCACGTTCGGATTGTTGAACTTGAACCCGGAGCCCATGAGGCTGTCGACGAAGTCGATCTGCGTGCCGTCGAGCACCGACAGGCTGCGACGGTCCACGACGAGCTTGACCCCGTGCATGTCGTACACCTCGTCGCCCTCTTCGGCGGCCGGGCAGAACTCCATGAAATACGAGTTCCCCGAGCAACCACCACCTCGAACCCCCACGCGGAGTCCGAAATCGGGCGTCGGGCGCTGCTTCAGCAGCTCGACCACCTTCTCGGCGGCGAGGGGAGTGATGGAGACACCCGAGGGCTTGGTCTGACTGACGATGGGCAGATCCATGGAATTCACCTGATGTCCTCGACTCGAACGAATCCACCCCGTCCCGACGTTCGAGTCCGCGCCGGACGGGAGATGAAGCCGGCGACGAGCGCCGGTTCGTCCTTCATACCGTGATCCTGTCCGCACCCCACGCAACCCTCGACGGCCACCGTGGGCGTGGCGCAGACATGGCACACCTTCAAGTACTCGAGCCCGTCCAGCAGCTCGCGCTCCAATCGTTGATGATGCTGCATCGACGCGCGGGTCTCCTCGAGCTTGCGCTCGAACAACTCCCGCAATTGCTCCATGGCCCGCGGGCCCTCGTGGGCGCCCCACCAGGCCTCGAGCAACTCGCCCATCTCCTGCAGCGAGAATCCGAGACCGTGCAGCAGTTCGATCCAGCGCACGCGGTGGATGGCGATCGGCTCGTAGAGCCGGAAACCACCGCGCGAACGCGTCGCGGGTTTGAGCAATCCGAGCTCCTCGTACAGATGGATGGCTCGAACCGTCTTGCCCGTGGCGCGCGCGAGATCGCCCACGCGAAGCAGCGATTTCTCGAATGGAATTTCGCGTTCGATCATAATCCTTACGTGTGCGTTAGATTCACCCGGTAACCTACCAGATTCACAGCGGTTTGCCTATTGCAGCCGGACCAGCCGCGCAACCGCCCGGGACCCCGCCACTTCGGCCACCGCGAAGTAAACGCCGGGCCTGACCGGGCGGCCGGAATCGTCGCACCCGTCCCACGCGATGTCGTGGCGCCCGGGTAGTCCCGCCCCGGGTACTGGCAGGTTCCGGACACGCGTTCCGGCGAGGTCGTAGATGCCCACCCGGGCCGGACCTGCCCTCGTCGACGTGAAGCCGAGCTGGGTGCCACGCGTGAACGGATTGGGGTGCGCGGGCGTCAACGCGATCCCCGCCGGTTCCGGCGCCACCGCGACGCCGGTCGGCGTCATCGCGGCACACCCGTTGCCGCCCGCCGTCTCGGGACCCTCGCTGCGCGAGATCCGCGCGAGGCTCTGCCCCGCCGTGGGTGCCACCAGCCACACCTGGTTCGTGAGCGGCGTGTCGGCCGCGTAGGCCGACGTGGATGAACCGGCATCCGGGCCGTCGACGGACAGGCCAGTCTTCACGACGCCGTTCTCGCCCGTGGCCCCCCACTGGACGTAGTCGATGTCGCAGACGAGGTCCGACGAGCCGTCCCACGAGAACAGCATGATGAACTCGCCGGCGTTCGCGAGCAGCGCTCGCTGGCGTGGCGCGTTGCCGCTCACGTCGACCATGTCGGGCACGTTCGGGTCGGTCGAGTTGATCTCGAAGTCGGGCGCCTGGCCGTACGTGTTCTTGAAGTCGTCCGCGTTCGAGGCGATGACGAGGGCGCCGCGCGAGACGAGGGTGGTGAAGTTCGGGAACCGGACGGTGAAGTCCTGCGCCGGCGAGCCGGGAATCGCGTAACCGGTCGCGGGAAGCTGGTAGTAGCCGCGGGGCGTCGCCGGGTTCCAGTCGTCGGACAGGTAGACGCGCGCCAGGTCGACCGACTCCGACGTGGGGTTCATGACCTCGATGAACTCCGAGGCGGTCGGCGTGATCGCGAACTCGCTGATCAGCAGGTGCGCGGCCGCACCACTCGATGGAATCGCGCCGGGCGAGGGTGACGCGATCGTCCACCCGAGGCCCAGTTTCTCACTGGTTTCGTCGTGCGCGTGCGCCACGCGCGCGCGGGCGGCGAGGCACGCGGCGACCAGGATCCACCCTGCTAGCGAAGAGAAGCGCGAGGTCACGGCCGGCTCCGAGGGAGGCATGTGAACCGCGCGGATCGCGGTTCTGCCCGCTCGCCGCGCGGCTAGAACGCGAGTCTATCACCCGCGGGCAGGACCAGCCCCAACCGGAGGACGGTGCCGCCCCACGTCCGGCCCCGCTCGCCGGCCGTGGCGGGGCCCGACGGAGCGGGCGTGCCGCCGGGCGCCGGCGCGCCGGGAGACGCCGACTCGCCCCGTTCGAGCCGGATCGGCACCCACTGGACCGCCTCGAGCCTGACGCGCAGGGCACCCATGGGCTGGGTCCGAGCGACCCGCACGCCGCCGAGCCACAGCCGGTTCACGCGCAGCGGGCGCCGCTCGAACGCGTCGCGGGCGAGGCCGAGGGTCGCGCGCCACGACTCGTATTGCCCCGACGGGTCGAGCGCCCACAGCGCCAGCCCGCCGTCCCAACCGCGCCGGCCCGCCGGGCGCCCATCGATCGCCACGCCGGCGTGGCGCAGCGCGACGTCGCTGTGGGCGGCGTAGCGCGTGCCGGCGATCGCGGCGAGCGCGTCGAACGGCCACAGCGCGAGCGAGCCGCGCGCCGTGTTGAGGCTCCGCCCCGCCCATACGCGGGCGTCCCAGCGCGCGGCGGGCACGAATCCGAGCTCGAACACGTCCTCGCGCACGGGGCCCGCGATCACGGCGTACGGCGTCGCCGTCCGGCTCACCACGACGCGCTGCCGGCCCTCGCCGTGGCGAACCTCGCCCGTCACGCGCGCGGCGCCCAGGCGCAGCGCGCCGCCCGCGCGGGCCTCGCGCCACGCGAGTCGCGGCTCGAAGCCGTCGAGCCGCGAGGCGTCCCGCGACGGGCGCCGGTCGAACGACGCGAGCGATGCCACGACGCTCGCGCGACCGCGCTCGCCCGCGATGCGCGCGCTCGTCGCGCGCTCGCTCCACACGCCGGTCGCGGCCACCGACCGATCCTCCCAGCGCACGTCGAGTGTGCCCGCGCGAGGCACGACCGAACCGCCGAGGTCGACGCGCCAGCCCGGCGCGAGCAGCGCGCGCGCCTCCACCGCCGCACCCGCGCGGCCGTCGGGCACGAACGTCGCCGAGGCGGCCGCACCGGCGCGATCGCCCATCCAGCCGGCGGCGACGCTGCCGGATCGGAAGGGCGATCCGCCCGCGTCGACGTCCCAGTCGGATTCGCCGCCGCGGAAGCGGCTCGTCTCGCGGCGCGCGTCGGCGCCGACCGACACGCGTGAGAACCGGTTGACGAAGCGCGCGCGATGCTGCGCCTGCTCGACGCGCGTGCCGTCGCGGCCGCGATACAGCGGCGCCCACTCGGACTCGATCGCGATCGCGGCGCGGTCGGCCAGCTCGGTGAGCGGCGCCTCGGCGAGCGACCCCGCGGGCACGCGACGCCAGCCGATGGTCTCGGTGACGAACGAGGGCGCCGAGCCCAGGCCCACCGCGGGCGCGCCGACGGGCACCGACTGGGCGAGACACGGTCCGCCGGGCACGCCGAGGGCGGCCCAGGCTGCGAAGACGATCAGAAACGCCCGGGCGGCGGCCCGCCGATGTCGCGAAACACTCATGA
>JANLWK010000254.1:0-42703 GCA_031364505.1 Candidatus Eiseniibacteriota bacterium
GAGATTCGCGAGGACGGTGCCGCCGACGTTCTTCTGCTGCTGGAGCGCCTTGAGGTGGGCGCTCTCGTCGACCAGCCCCGCTTCGAGCAGCTTCTGCGGGATGTCGTCCTGAAGGGGATCCATGGTCACCGCACGTCTCCGGTGGGAAACGAATTCGCTCCGCGAATTCCATGCGGGTGCTGGGGCAAGTGCGTGCGCGGGGCGCACATGGAGCACCCGCGCACGGACCGCCCGAGGCCAGCCCGCCCGACTCGTCCGGGTTATCGGTCGGCGGACCCACGAACCCCACCAAGAAATGCATGGAATGGCGCCCAGAACCCTGCAGTTCGCACGGCTGGCCGGGTATTCAGGGGGGCGGGCCGACCTCGACGCGGTCTTCAAGCCTCGCGTAAAGCCTTGGGCCGATGCCGCGTACCGCGCGGAGGTCTCGCACGTCATGGAAGGCGCCCTGGCGCCGGCGCAATTCCAGACTGCGGCCAGCGAGCACCGGGCCCACGCCCGGCAGGGCGTCGAGGTCCTCGAGGCTGGCGCGGTTGAGATCCACGCGGTGGGCAGGCGTCGCCGCATTCGACACGCGCGACGTGTCGGCCGGCGGGATCGCCGCGGGGCGCGCGGAGTCGGCGTGCGGCACCGCGGTCCCCGGACCGGCGTAGCGCACGGGCCTCAGGTCCCACAACGTGCCGAGTGCCAGCAGGCCGACGACGAGCAGCACAGCCGACCGCTCCGCGGGCGTCAGCGTCATCAGTAATCCGCGGGGGCGGACTAGTTGTGGAGTACCGCCGTCAGCGCGAAACGGATCTCGCGCCCCGGGCCCAGCGCCTCGAGCGACGACTCGGAGTCGAGCCACGGCTCCTCGTGGATCTCGTTCTCCAGGTTGCGCGCGCGGATCGTGATCCACACGTCGCCGAACGTGACGACGGTGCCGATGCTGCTCGTGGCGTAACCGGCCAGCGTTCGTTGGTCGGTCAGCTCGCTCTCCCGTGTGCCGACGCCCTCGAGTCCGCCGTACACATCGATCCCGATGTCGCCCTGGAACAGCCGGAACCGCGTGCCGGCGACGGCGCGCATGGCGAAGCCGGGATCGACGCGCGGCTGGATGTCGGAGGGGTCCCGGTGCAGCGCGAAGGCCGACGCCGACGCGAACAGCCGCCACCATTCCGTATGCGCCTCACCCGTCACGAGTCCGAATCCGTACGGCTCCGGATCCTCGGCGGCGCCGATGCGCAGCGCCACGTCCTCGATCGGCGTTCGCGTGATGACGGCGCGCGAGCGCGTGCGGCCGGCGAGTGCCGTGACGCGCGCGCCGAACCGCGGCGTGGCACCGAAACTCAGGTCCACGACACCGGCCCAGGTGCGCTGCAGGAACGGCTGCTGGTCGAGCGCGAGATCCGTCCACACGGCGTGGATCACGCGCTCGACGCCGGCGCGCGCGACGACGTTCCGGCCTCGCACTTCGTACGCGATCGAGGGCGCCATGTCGTTCCGGCCGAGTGACGCGTGGCGCCCGGCGCCCAGTTCGGCGTCGAGGCGGCCGGGACCGGCCTGCCCCTCCCAGCCGAGCACGCCCCACGCCGAGCGCGTGTGCGCGTTGAACTCGTCCGACTCGCTGCGCAGCACGTGCTCGGTCCGGTATTCGCCCGACGCCCACGTCCCCGAGCGGTGCCACAGCCGGCCCGACCAGCGCGTGGCGGTGGCGTTGCGCAGCGACTCGTCGAAGAAATCCGAGAAACTCGTATGGCGCGACCGGCCGCGCGCGTAACCCGCCTCGATCCCGCCGCCCGCGGCGGTGAGCGTGTAGCGGCCGCTGCCGATTCGCATCGCGGTCGCCTCCTCCTCGGTGCCGAGTACGCGGCCCGCGGAACCCTGCTGCGAGAAATTCGCCTCGATCCCGTGCCCACCGCGACGGATGCCACCGGCGAGCCCCCACATGTGGCGGCCCGCGGGGTCGAGATATCCGGCGATGCCGCGGTTCAGCCCGTAGGTCTCGCCGCGCAGCCAGCTCATGGTGTCGCGGCGGCCGATCATCAGCGAGTTCTCGTCCCAGCCGAGATCGCCGCTGCCGACGTTGACGACGGCTTCGGCGCCGCGCGGGCCGGTTCCCCCCGTGCGCCCTTCGATCACGCCCAGCGCACCGTCGAAGCCCAGCCGCGCGCCCCCCTCGCCGTACGTGACGCGCAGGCTGTCGTACCACGGCAACGGCGTGAACGACGGGCCGCCGCCGGGGTCCATCATGGTGCGCGGCGGGCGACCGGGCTCGAGCAGGCTCAGGCCGCCGCGCGCGTGGCCCGCGAGCGTCGCCGGCGCGCCGGTGGCGAGCCACTGGTCCGCCGTCCACGCCGGGCGCCCGTACTCGCCGACCCACGACACGGGATCTGGCAGGCTCGAACCCACGAGATCGCGACGCACGACCCACTCGCCCGCGAAGGCGGCGGCCGGGATCAGCGCGAGGAGGGCGAGAGCCGCTCGCGATAGCGCGCGAGCACGCCGACGATCGCCGTACCCCCGACCGCGAACAGCGCCGTGTTCGTGGCGATGTGCCATAGGGCGAATGGAATGCCTCCGAGCAGCACCGCGCGCATCTGGCCATAGACGAGGCCGGTCGCGAGGTTGGTGATCAGGTCGTATACCACGGTGAGCAGCGCGCCCACGGGTGCGAGGAGCGCCGCCCGCACACGGGCCGGCCGGCGCGTCAGGAACGCGAGGGCCCCTCCCGCCGCGCCCGCCAGTGCTTCGGCGGCGACCTGCGATCCCGTGACGAGCGGGTGCGCCGCGCCGTACGGATTGAGCAGCGAATAGACGAGCATCGTCAATGCGGCGACCCCCGCGCCGTCACGCACGCCGAGCAGCACGCCCGACGCGAACGCGACGAGGGTGATCACCTCGAAGTTGGGAATGGATTCGGCGTACGCCCCGGTGATGCCCGCGGCAACCATGAGCCCGGCGTAGGCGAGTCTGCGCATGTGGGGCGTGGACGCAAGGATCTCCGGCGGGAGCGAGAACCGTGACGGGGCCGCGAGACTAGCGGCGGGCGCCGACGCGCGTCAAAGTCGGGGGCGATGCGCGTGGCGTCCGTGGGCCGCGGCAGTCCGGCGCGGGCGGTCATGCGGCCGCGTTGCGGCGCTACGGGCGGCGCCGGGATCAGCCGGCGACGCCGGCCGCTTCGCGCAGCCGGTGCCACGCGGCGAGTGGCACGCGCATCCCGCCGAGGTCGGGGCCACGGTGGGCACCGTGGAAGTCCGAACCGCCGGTCTCGAGCAGGCCGAGCCGACGGGCGAGTTCACGATAGCGGCGCACGGTGGCCGTGTGATGCTGGGGATGCCAGATCTCGATACCGCGCAGCCCGGAGCCGACGAGCGATTCGACGATCGAGTCCGGCAGGAGCGGCCCGGGGTGCGCGAGCACGCTCACGCCGCCGGCCGCCTGGATCAGGTCGATGGCCTCGTCGGCGCGGAAGCTCACGCGGGGCACGAACGCGCGGCCGCCGCGGCCGAGGTACTGGCGGAACGCGTCGTCGAGGCTCGGCACGTGCCCCGCGCGCACCATGGCGCGCGCGATGTGCGGCCGGCCGATCACGCCCGGGCCGGCGAGACTCACGACCTCGCCCGGGTCCAGCTCGACGCCCATGTCCCGCAGCCGGCCCATCATGGTCATCGCGCGCGTCTGGCGTTCCTCGCGGAACTGGTCGAGGCGAAGGCGCAGCGGCTCGTGCAGCGGGTCGAGGTAGTAGCCGAGGATGTGCAGGTCGAGCTCGCCGTGGATCGACGACAGCTCGACCCCCGGCACGAGGTCGAGGCCGACGTTCACGGCGCGGCGAGCGGGCTCCAGCGACTCGAGCGAATCGTGATCGGTGATCGCGAGGGCCGCGAGCCCGCGCTCGGCGGCCAGCGCCACGACGGCTTCGGGGGACAGCGTGCCGTCGCTGAAGTACGTGTGGGTGTGGAGATCGACCCCGCGCCCGGGCGGGCGAACGGGACCGTGCGTCATCACGCCGCCTCGGACGACTTCCGGAGCACGCGGATCTTCATCGCGACGTCGGCGAAGCTCGCCTGCGCGGCGTAGACCTGTTCGAACGCCTCGAGCGCCTCGGACGAGCGGCCGGCCGCCTCGAGCGCCAGGCCGAGCTGGTAGCGCAAGTCCACCACGGCGCTCGGCCGAACGTCCGGCGCCGTCAGCGCGAGCCGCAGCGCGTCGGCGGCCTCGTCGAACCGGCCGAGATCGAGCAGGCAGCGCCCGGCGAACTCGCCCGCGCGCAGCCGGAACTCGGGCGCCTCGGCGGCGCGGCGGAACGACTCCACCGCCTCGTCGACCAGGCCCATCTCGCGATAGCTCATGGCCAGATCGTAATTGCCCTGCGGGTCCGACGCCAACTCGGGCGCGATGGCCCGGCGGAACTCCTCGATCAGCGCCCCCAGTTCGACCGCCACGGGCTCGTCGCGGTCGGTGCGCACGTGGACGAATCCGTCGCCTGTCGCCGTCCGGGCGTCGAGCGGCAGCACCTCGGCGTCGGGAGCCAGCGTCGCGACGCCGCCGCCCTGGGGTGCCGTGTCGAGATGCTGGAGGCGCCGGCCGGCGATCTCGTTCGAGGGATCGTACGAGCGAGCGCGCTCGAACCAGTCGCGGGCGCCCGGCACGTCGCCGTCGTTCAGCGCGCGGTCGCCGAGGTCGCAGGCCACGCGCGCCGCCTCGGCGCGGTCATCGCGGCGCTGGCAGTTCTTGAGCCACAGCATCATCAGCTGCAGCGACACATCGGGGGAATGTCCGAGACTGCGGTAGATGGCCGCGGCGCTGTCGTAGCGGCCGAGCTGGTCGTAGGCCTGTGCGGCGCGCATCAGCGCCATGGTCGCCGCGTCACGGTCCCCGGCGTGAAACGACGTCTGGGCCTCGGCGAGGATCATGCTCACCTCGGCGAGACCCGAATCCTCCTGGGTCGGAGCGGACTCCGGAGCCCTGGCGTCACCGTCGCCCGCAGCGCCGGAGCCGAATGCGAGTCCGGGCTTCGCCGGGCTCGAGTCGTCGCCGAAGCGTTCGATCGCCATCGACGCGGCGCGCGGCGCCTCCTCGCCTCTAGCGACCGCGTTGGCAGCGAGCGGAGCGAGCGTTTCAGAAACGAGCGGCGCGAGCGTTTCAGAAACGAGCGGCGCAAGCGTTTCCGAAACAGGCGGCGCCGGCGTTTCCGAGACGAGCGCGGGTTCCGCCGGCGCGAGCGTTTGCGGAGCGAGTGGTCCGAGCGGCGGCGCGGCGTCCGCCTCCGCGTCGGACATCCGGTAATCGGCCGGCACACCGTCGTCCAGCGACGCGGCGTCAACGAACGATACGGCCTCGTCGAGCGGCGCGCCGGCATCGTCGGTCACGACGCCCGCCGCCTCGTCGTCCGCGACGGCCTCGTCGTAGGACGTGGCTTCGTACATCGGAGCCTCGGAAGCGTGCGACGCTTCGAGCGCCGGCAACTCCTCGTTCTCTTCGTACGTGGGAGCGTCCGGCGCCTCGGGGGCACCATCGGACGCGATGGCCAGGGCTTCTTCGGGCGTCAGCTCCGCGTCGTCATCGATGGCAAAGGCGCCCTGGTCGTCGCGCCCCGGCGGAGACGGCCGCGCCGGCTCGGACGGCGCCTCGTCCGTCGCGGCGCTGTCCAGCTCGAGCGCGTAGTCCATGGCATCGAGCCCGGCGAGCGACAGCGACGGCGCGGACGCTCGCCCCTCCTCGGCTTCGCCGTCCAACGCGTCCGCGGCGGACACGATCTCGATCGCCGCACTCTCCGGCAGGTCGAGCGCCATCGCCGGCGGTGCATCGCCGTCGCGCTCGAGCCCCGGAGGCGTCACCATGAAGCCGCCAAGTGAGGCCGGATCGAGCGACGCGACGGGCGCCTCCACCTCCGACGCCTCGGCCACCTCGGTGGCCGACGACGCGGCGGCCGCCCGGCGGGGATCGTCCTTGGGCGCCGGCGGCACCCCCTTCTCGCGCAGCGTCACGAGCCGCTTGCGGCAGCGTTCGGCCTCGGCCACCTGGCCGGTGCGTTCGTAGCGGTCCGCCGCCTCGGCCCACGCCTGGTCGGCGCCGTAGGGGTCGTCCAGCAGCACCGCGATTTCGGCCAGGCGGTCGTGCGTGCGGCCGCCCTCGGCATTCAGCGCGATCGCCTTCTCGAGCGCGCCACGCGCGTCCTCGAGGCGGTCCTGCTTGACCAGCAGCTCACCCCACTGCTGGTAGCTCAGGACAGCTTCGGTGGTAAACCCGTCCCGGGCGTAGAGATTCGCGAGGCGGCCGGTGACCTCGAGCGGGGCGAGCGACAGTCGCGACATCTTCTTGCACACCGCGATGCCGTTCTTGAACAGCCCGTTCTTCTCGTACCCGTCGATCGCCTCGAGGTAGCGACGCTGGGCGTCGGAGGCGTTGCCCTTCTTGTAGAGCAGGTCGGCGAGCAGGACCCAGTAGTAGGGATCGGAATCGCCGGACACGACGAGCTTCTCGTATTCCGCGAGAGCCCCGTCGAGGTCGCCGTTGAGAATGCAACGCTGCGCGCGGCGCTTGATCTCGATCGCCTTTTCCAATGCAGCATTCTCCCCGGCGGGAGCGTCGTCCCTGGGTCAGGCGTGGAGAATCGACTGCACCGTCTCGCGGCAGGCGGCCGAACGGTCGGCCACGGCGGACGCAAGTCGTTGCAGTCGCTTGTGGACGTCCTCTTTATCGGCCCCCACGGGAAGTGACTTCAGGTTGATTTCGACGTTCAGCAAGGCCCCCTCGGCCGCGGCCGCCGCCAGCAGGCCCGCGACCCCGGCGTCCGTCACGGCGTTGGCGTTCCCCTGCCGGGCAGCCACGGTGGCCAGCTCCAGCACGCCCAGGCAGGCCTCGGCGGTCTCGAGGGGCACGCGGGCCGCTTCCAGCTCGGCGCGGGCGATCGCCTGGTCGCGCGCCGCGGTCTCGGCCGGCGTCGAGGACGCCATGCGCCGTGCCGCCAGCACGGCGTCGAACGCCGCGCTGTCGCGCCGCGACAGCGCGAGCAGCGTGCCGCGCAGCGCGGTCGCGTCGCGCGCAATCCCGCGCATCACCTCCTCGGCGGCGGCGTACTTCTTCTTGCCCACCGTGAGGTTCGCCACCATGGTCGCGAGGCAGGCGGCGAGCGCCCCGGTGAACGCGGCGACGGTGCCACCGCCGGGCGTCGGCGTCGCGGCGGCCACGTCGTCGAAGAACCCCGCGACCGGCGCCGATTCGCTGAGCGGCGGGCGGCGCAGCCGGAGCTCCAGGACCTGGTCGCGGCGGAAATCCTCGAGCTGGAGCGCCGCCTCGGCCGCGTCGAGCATGGCCGCCTGCGGGATCAGCCCCACGACCTCGCAGCCGGAGATCGCGGCCCCGTGGCGCGCGGCCTCCGCCCGCACCACGTGGAGCACGCGGTGGATCGGCGTCGCCGCCGTGTCGACCAGGTTCATGCTCACCTGGGCGCGACGGCCGTCCTCGATGCTGAATCCGAGCGCGCGGACGTTCCGGAGTCCGCCCGACTGCTCGCGCACCGCCGCCGCAATGGCCTTCGCGACCCGCACGTCGGGCGTGTTCAGGTTGGCGTTGAAGGCGACGAGGAAACGTCTTGCCCCGACGGCGGTTGCGCCCGCCGTGGGGTGGATCTTCGCTGGCCCGAAGTCCGGCGCGCGGTCGGGGTCATTGCCGATCGCGTCGCGCAGGCCCTCGAACTGGCCGCGGCGCACGTCGGCGAGACTCACGCGCCCCGGGCGGCTCGCCGCGGCCTCGTAGAGGAACGCCGGAATGCCGAGTTCCTCGCCGATCCGGCGCGCACAGCGGCGGGCCAGCTCGGCGCAGTCCTCGAGCGTCACGCCCTCGACCGGCACGAACGGCACGACGTCGGTGGCCCCCATCCGCGGATGCTGGCCGGCGTGGTGGTTCAGGTCGATCAACTCCGAGGCGCGCCGCACCGCGCGCACCGCCGCCTCGACCACGGCGTCGGGCTCACCCGCGAACGTGACGACCGAGCGATGGTGGTCGGCATCCATCTCGGCGTCGAGGAACACGACGCCCGGGACGTCGGCGAACGACTGCACCAGCGCGTCGACGACCTCGCGCCGGCGCCCCTCGGAGAAATTCGGCACGCACTCGACGATTCGATTCATGAACAACTCCACGTATTGATAGGCGAAGTCTTAAAACTTCGAGTGCAAGGCGGCGAGGAGCGACGAGCGAGGCGTATCGTAAGATACTCCGCAGCGAGGAGCGACGAAGGGCACCACGCGTAGCGTGGTCCGCAGCAATCGGAGTTTTCAGACTTCGCCTAGGGCCAGACGCGGCGTTCGACGGTGGGCAGGGCGAGATCCGCGCCGCGCATGAACACGCAGTCGGGGCGCACCGCCGGCATCCAGTACGGCAGCTCCTCGAGCGTCTCGCACTCCCAGGTCACGGCGTCGCCGCACGCGCCGGGATTCAGGTGCCCGACCTCGGCCTCGGCGCCGAGGGCCTTCGCCGCGTTCCAGGTGATGGCGAGCAGGATCTCGTCGGCGGTGAACCGGCAAACGCGCGCCGCGAGCGCCGCGCACTCGAGCAGCGACTGGGCCGGCGAAGAGCCCGGATTGAAGTCGGTGGCGATCGCGAATCGTGCGCCGCTCTGCCGGATCATCGCGGCGGCGGGCAGGGCCTGGCCGAGCGTGAGTGCGGCGCCCGGCAGCAGTACACCCACCGTGCCGGCGGCCGCGAGGGCCGCCCAGTCGTCCGCGTCCGCGCTCTCGAGATGATCGGCCGACAGGGCGCCCATCTCGGCCGCGAGCCGGGCGCCACCCGTGCGCGACAGCTGGTCGGCGTGGAGCTTGATCGCGAAGCCCAGCTCGCGCGCGCAGCCCAGCAGCCGGCGGCACTCCTCGACGCTGAACGCCACGTCGTCGCAGAACGCGTCGACCGCCGTGGCCAGCTCGCGCATCTTGATCAGCGGCAGGACATTCGCGCACATCTCGTCGATGAGTGCCTCGCGGCGGTCGCGGTACTCCTCGGGGACCGCGTGGAGCAGCAGCGCGGTCGCGTGCACGCGCACCGGCACGCGCGCGCGCGCCCCGCGCATCGACTCGAGCAGGCGCACCTCGGCGTTCGGCGTCAGTCCGTAGCCGCTCGTCACCTCGACCGTCGTGCAGCCGTTCGCGCGCCAGCGCTCGAGCCGGTTCGCGAGCGAGCGCTCGAGCGTGTCGGGCCGCTCGGCGAGCGTCGCGGCGACGGTGGTACGGATCCCGCCGCCCGAGGCGGCGATGTCGGCGTAACTCTCGCCGGCGAGCCGGCGCGCGAACTCGCCGGCGCGGTGGCCGGCGAAGATCATGTGCGTGTGGCAGTCGACCAAGCCCGGCGTCACGAGACGCCCGTTCGCGTTGAGCGGCCGCGCGTCCGGATGGCGCCGCGACAGCTCCGCGGCGGGGCCGATCTCGAGCACGCGCCCGTCGCGGAACACGACGGCGCCGCGCGGGTGGCGAATGATCGTGCGGCCTTCCGGGTCCGGGGTGACGACCTCGGACGTGTTGTGGAGGATCAGGTACGCGGCGCGCCCGGCGACGACGCGTCCGGACTCGGCGCCCACACCCGGGCTCACGCTCATGAAGCCTCGCCGCGCGTCGTCGCCCGCGGCGTCTCCCCGCGCGCCCCCGCGCGCGCGGTTCCGGTGATCCCCGGCAGGTCCATTCCCTTCGCCTTGGCGAACTCGATGGCCTCGGGATAGCCCGCGTCGGCGTGGCGCATCACGCCCGTGCCCGGGTCGTTCGTGAGCACGCGCTCGAGCCGCGCGTCGGCGTCGGCGCTGCCGTCGCACACGATCACCATGCCCGCATGGATCGAGTTCCCGATCCCCACGCCGCCGCCGTGGTGGACGCTCACCCACGAGGCGCCCGACGCCGTGTTCAGCAGGGCGTTCAGGATCGGCCAGTCGGCGACGGCGTCGCTGCCGTCGCGCATCGCCTCGGTCTCGCGGAACGGCGAGGCCACCGAACCGGTGTCCAAGTGGTCGCGGCCGATCACCAGCGGTGCCACGACCGCGCCCTCGCGCACCATGCGGTTGAAGCGCAGGCCGAGCCGCGCGCGCTCGCCGAGACCCAGCCAGCAGATGCGCGCCGGCAGGCCCTGGAAGCGGATGTGCCGCTGCGCGAGCGGAATCCACCGGTGGAGCCGCGCGTCGTCGGGGAATTCCTCGAGGGCGGCCGCGTCGGTGGCGAGGATGTCCGCCGGGTCGCCCGACAGCGCCGCCCAGCGAAACGGCCCCTTGCCGAGGCAGAACAGCGGACGTATGTACGCCGGCACGAAGCCGGGATACGAGAACGCGCGTGCGTGGTCCATGCCGCCGCGCTCCGCCTCGCCGCGCAGGTTGTTGCCGTAGTCGAACACGATCGAGCCCTTCGCCTTCATCGCGAGCAGCGCCTCGACGTGACGCACCATCGAGGCGCGCGAACGGCGTACGTACTCGTCCGGCTGGGCCAGGCGCAGCGCGTCGGCGGCCGCGAGCGTGAGCCCCGCGGGCACGTAGCCGACGAGCGGATCGTGCGCCGAGGTCTGGTCCGTGGCGAGGTCCGGCGTCAGGCTCAGCTCGACGAGCCGCGGGAGGACCTCGGCGGCGTTGCCGACGAGCCCCACGCTGAGCGGACGCTTCGCCGCGACGGCCTCGCGCACCGCCGCGAGCGCCTCGTCGAGCGAGAACGCGAGCGTGTCGCAGTAGCCCGTCTCGACGCGGCGCTTCGCCCGTGCCGAGTCCACCTCGACGGCGAGGCACACGCCGCCGTTCATCGTCACCGCGAGCGGCTGGGCGCCGCCCATGCCACCGAGCCCGGCCGTGAGCACCAGGCGTCCGGCGAGCGAGCCGCCGAAGTGGCGCGCCGCCGCCTCGGCGAACGTCTCGAACGTGCCCTGGACGATGCCCTGCGAGCCGATATAGATCCACGAGCCCGCGGTCATCTGGCCGTACATCATGAGGCCCTTCGCCTCGAGGTCGCGGAACTTCTCCCACGTCGCCCACGCCGGTACCAGCAGCGAGTTCGCGAGGATCACGCGCGGGGCGCCCGCGTGCGTGCGGAACACGCCGACGGGCTTGCCCGACTGGACGAGCAGCGTTTCGTCGGATTCGAGCCGGCGCAGCGTGTCGACGATCGCCTCGAACGCCTCCCACGACCGCGCGGCCCGGCCGGTGCCGCCGTACACGATCAGATCGTCGGGGCGCTCGGCGACGTCGGGATCGAGGTTGTTCATCAGCATGCGCAGCGCCGCCTCCTGGGCCCACCCCCGGCACGAGAGATCCGTGCCCCGCGGCGCCGTGACGCGCCGGGCGGTCGCCGGCGTCGTCATGCCGTCTCGACCTCCTCGGCCAGCTTCGCGGGCTCCTCGGACATCACCCAGCGCGCGAGCGACTCGCAGGCCTCGGACAGCGGCCGGTCTCCCTCGGGCGCGGGCACGCGGCGGCGCACGGCGGCGTACAGCCGCTCGGAGCCCAGGCCCGCGGTGAGCGGGCGGCGGAACTCGAGCGCGCGGCAGGCGCACATCAGCTCGAGTGCCACGACGCGCGCCGCGTTGAGCACGACCGCCCGCGCGTGGCGGCCGGCGATGGGCGCCATGCTGACGTGGTCCTCGAGCCCCGCGCCGGTGGGGATCGAATCCACGGTGGCCGGATGCGCGAGCACCTTGTTCTCGGACACGAGTGCCGCGGCCGTGTACTGGGCGAGCATGTAGCCGGACTCGACGCCGGGATTGGCCGCGAGTGCGGCGGGCAGCTCGGAGCGCGCCGGATCGAGCAGGCGGTCGATGCGGCGCTCGCTCAGCGAGGCGATCTCGGCGACGGCGATCTTGAGCAGGTCGGCCGCCATGCCCACCGGCTGGGCGTGGAACAGTCCCGCGCTCACGACTTCGCCGGTGTCGGCGAGCACGATCGGGTTGTCGCTGACGCTCTCGATCTCGATGTCGAGCTGCGTCTCGACCCAGCGCAGCGCGTCCCACGACGCGCCCATCACCTGGGGCACGCAGCGCATGCTGTAGGCGTCCTGCAGGCGGCCGCAGTCGGCGTGCGAGGCGACGAGCCCCGAGTCCTGGGAATACGCGAGCAACCGGCGCGAGGTCTCGAGCGCCCCGGGGTACGGTCGCAGGCCCTGGACATCGAGCCGCGCGGGGCGGAACGAGCCGAACAGTACCTCGGTCGACAGCGCCGCCGCACCGACCGCGCATTCCCACACGCACTCGGCCTCGGCGAGCGACACGAGCGCAAGCGCCGTCGAGAGCTGCGTTCCGTTGATGAGCGCGAGCCCCTCCTTGGCCTCGAGCGTCAGCGGCTGGAGCCCGGCGCCGCGAAGCGCCAGCCCCGCGGGCATGCGCTGGGTGCCGAGCCACGCCTCGCCCTCGCCGATCAGCACGAGCGCCAGGTGCGCGAGCGGCGCCAGGTCGCCCGAGGCACCCACCGAACCCTCGAGCGGAACGACCGGCGTCACGTCGCGGTCGAGCAGTGCCAGCAGCCCCTCGACCAGCTCGGGCCGGCAGCCCGAGGCGCCGCGCGCGAGCGAGGCGGCACGCAGCAGCAGCATGGCGCGCGTCACTTCGCGCGACGCCGCCGGGCCCACGCCCGCGGCGTGCGAGCGGAGCAGGTTGAGCTGCAGCGTCCGCACCTGGTCGGGCGCGATGCGGCGATCCTTGAGATCGCCGAAGCCGGTCGTCACGCCGTAGATCACCGTGCCGTCGGCGAGCGCCCGGTCCACGACCGCGCGGCTCGCGCGCATCTTCTCGCGAGCGCGGCTGCCCAGCGTCACGCGGCCGGCATCCGAGCCACCCGCGGCCCTCGCCACGCCGATCACCGAATCGAGCGAGAGCGGGTGTTCTCCCAGGACGATCACGCCAGCTCCTCCGCGGGATTCGAGGCGAAGAACGCGGCCGCGTCGTCCGCCAGCTCGCGCGGCTGCGAAAACCGCAGGGGCACGGCGGGCAGCGCGTCCAGGAACGGTCCCCGGTAGGACGCCGTCGCGAGCCGCGGGTCGCACACGACCAGCACCCCGCGATCGTCGGCACGGCGGATGAGCCGGCCCACGCCCTGCCGGAACCGCAACACCGCCTCCGGCACGGCATCGGCCCGGAACGGCTCGACACCCCGCTCGCGCAACCGCTCGCCGCGGGCCTCGACCCTCGGATCGTCCGGGACCGAGAACGGCAGCTTCGCGACGACGACGATCTCCAGCTCCTCACCGGGAAAGTCGACACCTTCCCACAGGCTCTGCACCCCGAGCAAGATCGAGCCGCGTCGCGCGCGGAATCGCTCGGTGAGCTGGCTCACCGAACCGTCCCATTCCTGGGCGTTCAACCGCGACGGATCTCCCAGCGACGCGAGCAGGCGCTCGCGCGCGCGGCGCAACCGGTCGTGCGCGGTGAACAGCACGAGCTGGCTGCGGCCCGTGCGCTCGGCCAGCTCGGCGACGACATCGGCCACCGCGTCGGACTCCGCGGCGCGGCCGCCGTCGAACACGTAGGCGCGCATCTGGCGCGCGAGGTCGAACGGCGAGGGCTGGATCGTCGACTCGTACGGCAGGCCCAGCGTTTCGCCGAGGCCGAGCCGCTCGGCGGTGAAGCCGAAGTCGCCCGCCGTCGTGAGCGTCGCCGAGGTCAGGATCGTCGCGCGCGCGCGACCGAGCAGCCGTCGCGCCATGTCGCCCGCCGACACCGGCACGCCGTGCAACCGCACGCCGCCCGTCCCCCACGCGCGCCAGTACACGCAGTCCTTGCGGCCGGCCTCGCACAGGTCCAGCAGCTCCGCGCCGAGCACGGCCCAGCGCGCCGAGACCTGCTCCAGCTCCGCCGACAGCTCGAGGGCCGCCGTCGATGCCGTGGGCGTGATAAGCGCGTCGGCGAAGCGGTGGAGCGCGCGGGCGAAGTAGCCGCAATGCTCGAGCACGACCTCGAGCCGGTCCAGGTCCGGGCCGAGCAGCTCGCCGGCCGAACGGTAGCGCTCGCGCCCGCCGTAGAGCGACGGCGTCCGCTCGCGCGGTTCGATCGCCGAGAACAACCGCTCGACCGCCACGCGCGTCTCGGGCGCGCGGTGCGCCAGCGCCTCGATCTCGTCGCCGAGGTCCGCGGGCCGCGCCGCGTCGAGCCGCGGCCGGAGGTAGCCGCGGAGGCGGCCGAGCAGCCCGGCATCGCTGCGCCGGCGGCCGGCGCCGAGCAGGCGGAGCAATTCCTCGAACCGGTTCCGCGACACGCTGCGCTCGAGCTGCGACAGCAGCACGTCCTCGAGCCGGTGCGCCTCGTCGACGATCAGCACGTCGTGCTCGGGAATCAGCCCCTCGGACTCCGCGGCGCGCGCGAGCAGGGCGTGATTGACGATCAGCACCTGCGCCTCGGTCGCCAGGCGTCGCGCGCGCACCCACGGGCACTCGCGCCCGCGGCGGCAGCTCAGCAGCGTGCACGCCTCGGGGTCGGTCGCCACACCGGGCCGCACGCGCCGGAACGCGTCGGCGTCGGGCGCCGGGAACCGGTCGAGATCGCCCTCCTCATCCGCCAGCATCCAGCCGCGCAGCGCCTCGAGCGTCTCCTCCTCCTCCTCGCCGCGCGCGCTCGCCAGGTCGACGCCGCGCGGGCACACGTAGTTCTGCTTGCCCTTGAGCCGCACCGCGGCCACCGACACGCCCAGCGCCTTCGCGATCGCCGGCACGTCGCGCTCGTAGAGCTGGTCCTGAAGCGCGCGCGTGCACGTGGCGACGACGACGCGGCGACCGTGGTGCGCGGCCTCGAGCAGCCCGGGCAGCAGGTAGGCGAGCGACTTGCCGAGCCCGGTCGGCGCCTCGGCGAGCAACACACCGCCGCGCTCGATCGAGCCGGCAATCGCCGTCGCGAGCGCCCGCTGGCCCTCACGCTCCTCGAAGCCCGGCCACGCCGCGGCCACGCGCCCGCCGGGCGCCAGGCATTCACGAGTCAGTCGGCTGAGCACCACGAGCGGCGGATTCCTTTCCGGAGGCTAGAACGGCGAGATGAGTCGGACGTGAACCTTGCCTTCGCTGGCCCCGCGGCCCGGGGCGAGCCCGTAGGTCAGTGCGAGCCGTCCGGACGACGCCGCGAGCGACACGCCGAATCCGATCCCGTCCTGGTGCCGTGCGTCGAGACGGTCGCCGGTGAGCGTCGCGACGCGCGTCGTGGCCTCGGCGTGGTCCCAGAACAGGAAGGCATACTGCCTCGCCGGCAGGAACCAGCGCCACTCGAGCCGCGACAGCGCGTAGCGGTCGACGCGGAACGCCTCCTCATCATAGCCGCGCAGGCTCGCGGCGCCACCCAGCGCGTAGCGCTCGTAGAGCGGCAGCACGCGGCGCGAGCCGAACCGGCCGGCCGAGCGCACCTCGAGGGCGAACCCGGACCGGAGTCCCAGGCGCTGGAGCCGGGTCACCGTGGCCTCGGCGGCACTAGAGCGCGGCGTGTCGCGCGACCCGTCCAGCCGCCGCTCGGTCGTGAACGACTGGCTGGCCTCGAGCCGGAACGCGTATCCGGCGCGCGGCGCGACGGCGTCGTCGAGCCGGTCGCGCCCGACGGCGAGCCACGTGCTCTGCGTGTTCGCCTGCTGCACGTCCGCGTGCTCCTGCACGACGCGCTCGGCGGCGACGCCGGTCTCGATCACCGCGGCACTCGACCCCGTCCAGCGCGCCGCGAGGCGGCCCTTGGTCGACGTGTAGAGCGTGTCGAACAGCTGCTGGTCGAACGTACCCTCGAGCGCGAGCGGCAGCCCGAGCACGAGCGGCTCGGCGTAGCGCGCCGTGAACGTGGCGACGCCGTGACCGCGCCCCTCCCAGCGCACCGCCGCGGCGCGTCCGGTGCCGGCCAGGTTCTCGAGCTCGACGTGCGCGAGCCCGACGACGCCGCCATCGCCCTGCGAGCCGACCACACCCTCGAACCGGTTGTACGGCCGCTCCTCGACGCGCAGCACGAGCCGGGCGGTCTCGAAATCGCCGGCGCCCTCGGGGTCCTCGAGCCGGACGCTGCGGAACAGGCCCAGCCGCTCGATACGGTCGCGCGCCGCGAGTGCGGCGGACTCGCGGTAGCGGCCGCGCACCGGCCCCGCCGCGCGCTCGAGCAGTTTCGGGCTCGTCTGGCGCAGGCCCTCGAAGCGAAGCCCCAGGACCGAGATCTCGGGGCCCAGCGAACCGCCGATCACGACGCGCTCGCCCGTCGAGTCGCGATCCCATCCGCTCAGCCACACGCGCGCGTACGGATGGCCGGACTCGGCCGCGGCGTCGACGGCGCGGTTCATCGCCGCGGCGATCGCCGATCCCGATGCCGCCCCGCCCGACGGCAGCTCGAGCGCCTTCGCGAGCGCCGAGTCGCCGGGCACGAGCCCGCGGAACTCGACGCGCGCCAGCCGGTGATGCGCGCCCTCGGTCACCTCGACGCGAAGCGGTGCGGCACCTCCGGCCCACGACGCGTCGGCGCGCGCGTCGAGGAAGCCGTCGTCCTGGAGCCGGGCGACGAGCCGTCCGAGCGACGTGCGGACCGCCGCCGAGTCCCCCGGCGACCGCAGGGCCGGCGCCACGAGCGACGCCACCTGGCGCTCGGACAGCACGGCACCCCGGTAATCGAGCGACACCGCGTCCGCGCGCGTGGCGGTCAGCGTCAGGGCCAGCGCCAGCGCCAGCACCAACGCCAGCGCCAGCGCCGGAACCGCATTCGCGCCCCGCGGGGTCGTGCGACGCGGGCCCATTAGAAGAGCGCCCGCACTTCGGCGCGTCCCGTGACGCGCGTCTTCCGGCCGTCGCGCTCGGTGACACCGAGCTGCACGCCGACCACGGTGGTCTCGTGCACGCGCGTGTCGACACGGCTCGACACGTCCCAGCGCGCCGGCCCCGCGGGTTCGCTCGTGGGCAGCAACGACGTCAGGGCCGCACCGCTCACGAACGCGCGCCGCGCGGTGAACTCGACGTGCCCGCGTCGCCCGATCGCCAGGCCGACGTCCGGGCCCAGGCGAAGCACGCGCGTGCGCTCGGTCGCCCCGGCCGGCCGGGACCACGTGGCCTCGACCGTGGCGGCCGCGCGCAGCCGCGTATCGGGCGTGACGACGATCAGCGCTGTCCCGCCGCTCTCGCGGATCTCGCGATCGAGCGAGCCCGCGCCGGCCAGCGCCTGCGCAGCGGCCTGGCGTCGCAGCACGCCCGACAGCTCGGTGGTGGTGATGGATCCGGGACGCGCGCGCCAGCGCAGGTCGGCGCTCCTCGAGTCCAGCGTCTGGCCGAAGTTCTCGAAGCTCCGGTCGGCACTGACCTCGCGCTCGAGCCGCAGCCGGAACGCCGAGGCGCGCGAGCCGGGCGCGATCTCGCTCTCGAGCCGTTGCAGCACGCGCGCGCGCGCGAGCCCTCCGTCGATGCGCACGAGCGACGGCGACACCCAGGGGTCCATCGCGTGCAGGTCGCCGCGGCGCCGCGTCTCGCTCTCGTAGTCGAAGCCGAGCCGCGAGCCCGCCCACGCGGGGCCGGGCGTGAAGTCCCAGCCGAGCCGGGCGCTCGTCACCGCGCGGCTCACGCGGTCGAAGTCGGGCGACACGACGATCGCGACCAGGTAGTCGCCGGTGCCCGTGAAATTGCCGAGTGAGTCGTAGGCCCCGAGGCCGGGACCCGCGAACACGACGCGTCGCTCGCGCCGGCTCTCGCCGTCACCGGACAGCTCGAGGTCGAGCTGGCCGTTGAGCCCGTGGCGCTTGTCCTCGCCGCGCAGTCGCAAGGCGCCCAGATCGCTCACGGTGCGCGCCGCGGCGCCGAACGGCACGCGCTGGCGGTGCTGCACGCGCAGCTCGCCTGAGACCGGGCGGCCCTCGGGCGAGCGCAGCTGCGACGAGACGATGCGCGTGTCGGCGTCGTCGACAAAGCCGGTCGTGCCTGGAAGCCCACTGGGCAGCGCGTCGCGTCGCAGCTCGTAGCCCGCCGAGGCGCGCCACGCCAGGCGCGAGCCCGTCGACAGGTCGATGGCGCCCGCTCGCGTGCGAGCCCCGGCGGGCAGCGAGTCGGACGGCGATCGCCGCGTATCGGTCTCGGCGCGCAGCGACGGCTCGAGCCACGCGCCGCGCAGCCGCACGCTCGCCTCGATGCGCTCGCGCTCACCGTCCGGGCGCCGCCGCGCCGCATCGCGCCCGTGCGCCCACGCGTAACGCGACTGGAGCGTCAGGAACCCGGTGCGCGCGAACGATGCCTCGCGACGCCGGGCGTCATAGCCGCCCGGGGTCTCGAGCCGCCCGATCGAACCCTTGAGCTCGCCGCCCCCGCGCAGGCCGGCGTAGGCGTCGATCGCCGTCTCGCGGCGATGATCGAGATCGGCGCCGGGCAGCAGGCCCCACCGCTCGGCCTCGAAGCTGGCGCCGAGCGGTGTGAACGCCTGGAAGCGCCGGTCGACGTCGCGCAGCGTGGCGCTCACGCCGGCGCGCACGATGCGATCCGCGTCCTTCGGCGTCTCGAGCGCCAGTCGCGCGCGGCCGGCGCCGCCGACGTTGTCGCCGTCGTCGCGCGTCGACAGCGTGTTGCGGTCGCTGCGCGACACCGCGCCCTCGACCTCGGCCGCGAACCCGCCCCACCGGGCGCCGCCCCCGACGCTCGCGAGCTGGTGCGACTCGGGCAGCGGCAGCGCGCGGCCCACGCGGTAGGCGCCGAGCCCGGCGCCGACGTAGCGATAGGCGATGCCGCCGGGCACGGGGTACGATTCGTAGTCGCCGGCGCGATCGCCGACGCGGCTGAACGGCACCGCGAAGCGCCCGGCGCCCGCGCCGACGTACGAGTAGGTCAGGTGCACGTCGACGCGCACGGTGTCGTAGTCGCCGCCGTTCGGACTCACGTCGGCCGCGATGGCGCGCGCGGCGGAGTCGCCGGCGAACTCCAGCGTGACGAGGTCCGTCGCGCCGAAGGCGCCCTCGACCGGGCGGCCGCGATCGTCCGATTCCTGCACGGCGCCGAACTGGACGAAGCCGCGTGTCGTCTCCCAGCGGCCGCCGCCGAGCAGCATGCGGCGATGGAAGCCGCCGCTCGAGAACTGGTACTCGACGGTGATGCGCGAGCTCGAGGAGATCGGCCGGCGGCTCGTGAACGTGAGCCGGCCGGCGTCGTAGTCGAGGAAGTAATCGGCGCTCTCACCGCGCGTCAGGCGCTCGCCGTCGAGCGTCACGATGTCGCTGCCCGGCACGATGCCGACGCCGGTCGAGCCCGATGCGTCGGCGAGCGCGTACGGCCCCTGCACGCCCTCCGCGCCGTAGAACTCGGCGCGGCGGTACTGGCCCGGCGTGTTCGCGGCGGCGAAGCGCGCGCCGCTCGGGCCCGAGCGCCACGCGGCGCTCACGCCCTGCAGGCGGCGCTGGAGCCGCGTGAATTCGCCCTGCTCGAGCCCCACGTCGATGTCGCCGAGCTGGGCGTCGAGGGTCGGCGAGTGCAGCTCGATCAGCACGCGGTCGAACGCCTGCAGATCCTGCGTCGAGCCGCCGGCCGACAGCGGCGTGTTGCGGTCCGACAGCACGCCGGTGAGCTCCATGCCCGGCGTCAGGCGCCCGCTCAGCGTGAGATCGAGCGATTGCCTGAGCTGGGCATCCTGGTTCGAGCCGAAGTCGATCGCGAGCGTCTTGCTGCCGGCGACGGCGAGGTTCATGCCGGTCGCGCCCCCGGCGTCGTCCAGCCGCTCGCGCGACACGCCCGCGCGTTCGACGACGTCCGGCACCGTGTCGGCCCGGGCTGCGCTTCCCGGCGGGGACGGCGGCCGGTAGTGGCGCCGTTCGCGCTCGAGCGGCGGCGGCTCGAGCAGCCAGCACGCATCGATGCGCAGCGTGTCGCCGGGCGCCGGATCGCGCAGCAGCCGCAACTCGCCGCGCAGCGGATCGAGCACGTAGTCCGTCCCGCGCACGAGCGCCACGCCGCGCACGCGCACCGAGTCGCTGCCGGGGCGGATGAACGCGTGCGGCAGCCGGTAGACGACCGAGCCGCCGGTCGAGACCAGCGACATCGTGCCGCACGACGGGTCGCGCTCGGCGGTCGCGGGCGTGGCGAGTCCGAGCAGGGCCGCCGTCACCAGCCACCCGCGCCGGGTCATGCGGTCAGGGCTCCCTCGGCGCCGGCGTGAGCACGCGCCGCGACACGCGCACGGGGTCGCGTTCGGCAACCCACAGCGCGCCGTCGCGGTGGAACGTCAGCGCCACCGGCTCGCCCGCCGTCCGCGCCCGCGCGAGCAGCCGCCCGCCGGCGTCGAACACGCGGATCGTCCGCGCGGCCGGATCGGCGATCGCGATGCGCAACGAATCGTCGATGGCGGCCGGCGCGCGGGCGCCAAGCGGCGGCGGCGTCACCGCCCATCGCGCCGCGATCGCGCCGGTCGGGTCGAGCCGCACGACGCGGCCCGACGCGCGCTCGCAGATGACGACGTCGCCGCGCGGCCCGACCGCGAGCCCGGCGACGCCGCGGATCGATCCGCCGCCCGGCGCGTACCCGCTCAGCACCCGCGCGAACGCGCCCGCCGCGTCGAACACCAGCACGCGATCCTGGTCGCCATCGCCGACGTACATGAAACCCGCGCGGTCCGACGCGAGCGCCGAGGGGACCACGCGCCCTTGCGCCTCCGCGGCGACATCGATTTCAACGCGCACGTTCGAGTAGCGGCCGAACAGGTCGTACAGCAGGACGCGGCGGTTCTCCTCGTCGAGCACGGCCAGGCCGAGCGCTCCCGCGGGAGCCATCCCGCCGGGGCGCCGCAGCCGTCCCGGATCGTCGCCGAGGCTCCCCGCCTCGCCGAGCCGCGTGCCCTTCAGGTCGAAGCGCAGCAGGCGGCGCAGCGAGCGATCGCTCAGCGTGATCCGGTCGAACGCGTCGAGTGCCAGCCCCGCGGGCTCCGTGGCGACCGATGCGCCCGGTGAGCCCACGTCGAAGCCGCCGGCCTCGCGCAACGTGAACGCCGGCCGGGTCGCCGCCGCGGCCGAGTCGGGTGCCACGCCCGCGGTGGAATCGCGCGGCGACGGTACATCCGCGGCGGCCGCGACGGAGTCGGCGGCGGGCACCGAGTCACGCCCGGCGAAGCCGGCGGAATCCGGTGCGACTCCCGAGGGCGCCGGTGGCGCCGTCACGGCGAGGATGATCGCAAGGCACGCGGCGATCATGTTCCCCTCCCCGCTAGAACCGCGCCCGAACTCCGACTCTGAACGCGGTGGGGTCCTGCTCGTCCGGAAGCGACTCCAGCTTCCAGGAGTGATCGGCGTCGCTGGTGCCCATGCGCGCGGCGTGCACCGCGCTGAGCAGCCGGTTGATCACCGCCATCGCCAGCGCGGCGTTCGCGCGCAGCTCGGCGCGCTGGGTGTCCTTGCGCTGGCCGCGGTAGCGCAGCAGGTTCTCGTCGCTCGGCCACTCCCAGTGGTCCGCCGCCTTGAGCGAGTGCTCGGCGACGTAGGCCGCATAGCCGGCCGGGTCGACCAGCAGGCCGTGATCGTCGTAGAACAGGTTCGCGGCGTCGCGGTAGACGACGAGCTGGTTGTACTCGTCGCTGCTGATGTACGAACCGACGATGCGCCGGAACTCCTCGTCACGGCCGTCCAGGTCGATCCCGGCCAGGACCAGCGCCGTCCGCTTGTAGGAGTCCGCGCGCATCTTCTCCTGGATCCGGAACGCCGTGTAAGTACTCCACACGGCGAGCTCGGCGACGGCGAACGCCGTCGCCGACTTGCGATGGCCGAGCGCGGCCTGGCCCCAGCCGGGAATGGTGAGCGAACGGAGCAGCGTGCGCGCGCGCTCGCCCGACAGCACCGCGGGCGCGTGCGGCGCCGCCGGCGTCTCCTTCGGCGCCTTCGCGCGCCTGGCCAGCAGCAGCGGTGCTTCGGATCCCGTGGCGGGTGCCCCGACCACCGGCAGTGCTAAGGCCGACGCCAGCCCCGACGGGGGGCCCGCCTCGGGCGGCGCGTCCGCGCGGGCGACCGCGGCGGCGAGCGCGAGGGCGGTGGCGGTGATCGCCAGCATCGCGACGTGTCTGCCCCGGTGCGTCATCTCAGAAATTCCTCCGCACCACGGCGGACACCTGTGGGCCGTCGGAGTGCCACGAACCGCCGAGGCGGAGACGCGTGTCGCGCGTGAGCGGGATATCGCGGAGCCGCGCCGAGCGCAGCGCATCGAACGCGGAGACGACGTGGTTGACCCACAGCCCCGCCTCGGCCCAGCGGGCCTTGGCGAGACGGTCATCGCCGAGATCGCGCAGGCCGGTGAATTGGCCCCGCGCCGAACCCGCGTCACCGCTCCAGCCCGCGAGCGACGACGGGTCGCTCGCCAGCCGATCATAGAACGCCTCGCGATCGCGTGCGTACAGCGTGCGCAGGTCGCTCGCGTCGCGGCCCGTCGACTGCGTCCAGCGTTCGAACGACCAGCGGCTCGTCGTGTCGTCCGGCGAGCCCGCGAAGGCCGCCGCGTCGTCCTTGAACTCGTGCCCGCGCTTGAGCGAGATCCAGCGCGCCGCCCAGCCGGCGGCCTCGGCGAGCGCGAACCACCACGCGCGCGACGAGCCGACATACGCCTGGCCCGCTCCCGGGACCGCGGCCGACAGCGCGAAGGCCATCGGCTCCGATCGCCAGCCCGGCACGTCGAGGATCGCGTAGACCGAATCGTCGGAGGCGCCCCACTCCCGCCCGATCACGCGCTGGGCGAGCAGCAGGTCCGGCTGGGTCTCGCCGCCGACGAGAGCCAGCGCGAGCACGGGCTCGGACGCAACGCCCGCGCCCGCCGGCGACACCGCGCACAGCAGCACGAGCAGTGCCAGGCGCAAGATCATCGCAGCAGTCCGACGGGCAGGGTCTCGACACGCTCCGAGGTGGCGCCGCGGAACTTGAGCCGCGCCACGTAGAGACCGGCAGGCAGTGAGCCCGGGTCCCAGGTCTCCACGTTGTCGGCCTGGCGCGCGGGGCGCGTGAACGACGCGACCTGGTGCCCCGACGAATCCATGATGCGGAACTCGACCTGGCCCGGCTCGGTCAGCCGGTAGGCGAAGCGCACGGGCTTGCGCCGCGCGGGGTTCGGATACGCCTTGAGCGAGCCGTCGACGAGCGGGCCCGCGGACGCCGGTTCGCCGGACGGCGTCCGCTCGAGCGGCAGCGCCGAGGAGCGCCCCGGATCGCCGCCGACCATCGGCCACGACACGCCGAGCAGCGCCGAGTCGCGCGTCGGCAGCGTGTAGGCGTACCAGATGCCCGTGGCATCGGGTGCCACGAGCTCGAGGAAGTGATCGCCATTCAGGTCGGCCAGCACCGGTGCTCCCGACGCGAACAACCCTGTCCCGAGCGGCCAGCCTTCCGGCTCGTGGCCACGCGCGTCGAACGCCTCGACGACGCCGCTCGCGTTCAACGCGATCACCTCGGTGGCGGCATCGTCATCGAGGCGCGCGGCGAGCGGCGGGGCGCCCGTGCGGAAGCGCTCGAGGCTGCCGCGCTTCGGCCAGCCCGGCGTCGAGTGGCCGTCGACCGACAGGTAGAACACACGCGAGCTGATCGACTGGGCGACCACTTCGGGGAATCCGTCGCCGTCGACGTCGCCGGCCGCGAGGCCCGGGTTCAGCGTGTCGCCGACCGACTGTCCCCAGCCGGACACGGCGAACCCCGAGAGGCAGAAGGCCCACAGCCGGTCGGCGTGGTGGACGACGAGCGACAGCGCGCCGTTGTAGCACGCCGCGTCGTCGGTCGAGACGACGGGGCCGGCGCCGGTGTCGCGCGCGCCGCCGAAGTCGAGCCACAGGAAGTCGGGGACGAACCCGGTGCTCCCGACCTGGATCGGCCAGCGGGGGCCGACGGCGTTCATGGTCGCGATCGCGGGCGGGGGCCCGCCCGTGGTGACCGACGACGGCACGGGACCCAGGATGTGCGCGAACGTGCCGACCTGGCCCGAGCCGCCGCCCGCGGCCACGGCGAGGAACGACCCGCCGACGATGCCCGCCTGGAGCGGCCGCGGATACAGGGCGAGCCGGCCCCGGACCCCGCCGGCGAGCGCCGTTCCGCTGATCGCGGCGACACTGCCGTCGACGCGAAGCGCGTAGACGAATCCGTCGGCGCAGCCCACGTAGACGAACGTATCTCCCGGAACGCCGACGAACACCGGCGGCGTCGTGACGATCGACGGCAACCGCGCGGGCCACCCCGGGATCGGCACGCCCTGCCCGTCGAGCACCCACACGCGCCCGCCGACGGCACTCGTGTCCGGGCCCTTGGGAAGCGTCGTCACGGCGATCATCGCCGGCAGTGGCGTCAGCTCGTCGCCGCGCGGGATCGCCGCGATGAGCGGGTTCGGCCTGCAGTCGAGTGCCGAGCTCAAGATCGGTGACAGGCCGATCACGCCGGTGCCGGTGCCGCGGAGCGCGAACACGCGCGCGCTGTCGGGGCTGCCGGCGGGACCGCCGGCCCAGACGAGATCGTCGATCTTGTCCCCGTCGACGTCGATCGCGAGCGGCAGCGGGCCGTCCGGCGGCATCGACGCCCGGAGTGGCCACCCCTTGAGCTGCCACGTGCGGAACGCGGCGATCCGCATCGTCGAATCGATGTCGTCGAGGAAGTCGATGCGGATGTGCGGCAGCGTGCCGATGTGGGGAATCAGGTTCGGCACGGTCGAATCGCCGAGCGCGTGCGACAGCGGCTGCGGCCACGGGTCGCTCGGCGAGCCGAGGATGAACGGTGAGTTCGGATCGCCGAGGTCGGCGAGCCCGTCGGCTTCGATGACGCCGATCGCGAGCCGGCGCGGATTGCTGTTGAAGCCGCAGCGCTCGTTCGCGCGTGTACTGTCGCACGGCGACACCCACTCGGTGCTCGGGATCACGCTCTCGTCGATGTGCCAGACGAGGATGCCGCCGCCGGGCAGCAGCGCGTCGTACTCGTGCCGGTCGGGCTTGAGCGGCCCCAGCACGACGCGCGAGGTGTCGGCCTGGTCCAGCTCGACCGAGTCCGCGGGTGCCAGGTAGCGGTTCTCGAGCAGCAGGTACTCGTCGGTCGTCAGGGACACGCGGAAGATGTCCGGGTGGCGCTGGCTGCTCCGCAACGCGAACGTGTCGCCGTAGGCGACCTCCGGCAGCGGGAGCGGCGGCGTGGGGATGAACGAGCGCTGCCACGGATCGACACTCGGCGGCAGCAGACCGGTCGCGAAGATCTCCGTCTGGTCGGGCAGCACGACCAGCGAGCCGACGAGATTGCCCGAGTCCATCAGGCTCCACAGCCCCACGACCGGGAAGCCGTTCTCGGTGTTGTAGAGGTCCGCGAAGCCGAAGAACAGGTGCCCGCACTCGTGCGCGAGCACGCCGTTGATGGCGCCGAAGTAGTCGTCCTGGTTGATCGTCTCGGGGATGATACAGGCGCGGTCGATCGGGTTCGCCCGGTTCCACGCCGTCGAGTCGCTGAAGATGACGACATCCGAATCGCCGACGCCGATCGTGAAGGACGGGATGTCCTCCTTGCTGTCCTGCCGCACGTCGCTCTGCAGGTCGCTGCCCGCGTGGATGAAGATGTACCGATCGTATTGATCCCACGGGATGCGGTCGCCGAGCCGCACCGACTGCGTGTCGGCCGTGAAAAACATGCCGCGGAACAGCGCGATGGCGGGAATGTAGATGTCGGGGCTGAACTTCCACGGCCCGTGGTCGGCCATATCGGTCATCGTGTAGGCGGTGTTCTCGTCGCGCGGCCAGACGTCGCCTGCGACGATGACCCGCCCGTAGCTCTGCGTGTCGTAGTAGCGCGACAGCGCCGTCAGGTGGTCCTCGTAGTAGGACTTGTTGTGCGGCGGGCGGTCGATCGGCGGCGCCGACGTGCCGGGGTTCGACAGGTCGAAGCGCCCATTGCCCGTGGACTCCGAGCCTCCGCGGTCGGCGGCGAAATCGATGCGGATGATCGCGACCTTGAGGGTGTCGGCCGTGGCGAGCGCGCCCTGGCGCCCATCGCGCGCCCCATCGCCCCGTTCACCGCGGTGCGTGCGTGACAGCGGCGTGGCCGGTGCGCGCCAGCCCGCGCGGCGCGCGGCGCGGGGGGACCAGTCCACCTTCGGATGCGAGACGAACTCGGGGACGCGGTTCCACGCCTCGGTCCGCGCGGTGATCTGGCGGGCGATGTCGGGGCGCTGTGCGAGCGAGGCCACTCCGGCGCGCGCGGCTCCCGCGCTCGGACCGGTGACCCGCTTGACGACGATCCCGCTCGCGCTAGCCGGCGAGACCGCGAGGGCCACGAGGCCCATGGCGAGGCAGCACGTGACGGCCGCGGTCCCGGCGGCGCGTCGAAGCGAAGCGATGCTTCTCACGGATTAGAAGCGATAGCCGAGCGTGATCTTGTAGACGTCGTCGAGGCCGGAGTCCTTGGCCTGCGGGATCCCGCCGAAGTCGAGGTTCAGGCTGCTCCAGCTCGCCCCGAATCCGTACGTGATGCCGCTGATCTGTCCCTCGGGATCCGCGTACCAGCCGATGCGGCCGGCGAACTGGTTCACGTAGGACAGCTCGAATCCGTGGTTGTAGGTGCGGAACTCGTTCGTGACGAGCGACTGGTTGAAGTCAGAGATCACGTGCACGGCGAACTGCTTGTCCTGGTACGCCGTCCACGCCGCGCCGACCTTGAGGTTGCGACTCAGCGGGCTCGCCTGGTCCTCGTTGATGAACGTGACGCTGGGGCCGAGGTTCTGGACGTTGAGGCCGAAGTTGAGCCGGGCCGCCGGGATGCGGTAGAGCGCCGCGAGATCGAGACCGAAGGTGGTTCCCACGCCGGAGGCACTCGTCGGCGCGAGCTGGATGCGAATCCACTTGAGCGACGCCCCCACCGCGAAATCGGGCAGGATGCGCGTGCCGTAGTAGACGGCCGGCGAGAACTCGTTCGAGCCGAACGTGCCGGTGAAGTTGCCCGCTTCGTCGCGTCCCTCACTCTGCCCGTAGGACAGGAACGTGATGCCGATGCCGTAGGCGCCGAAGCCCTGGATGGGCTGGACGAAGCTGCCGTAGTTGTAGCTCACGTCGTTCGCCAGACCGGGGACGAGTTTGGCGTAGGTCAACTGAACGCCCGACTTCTCCAGAAATCCCAGTGCGGCAGGATTCCACCAGGTGACGCCGGTGGCGTCCTCCGCCAGGGCAACCCCCGCCGCTCCCATACCGTTCTGCCGCCCACCGGGCTGAATGTCGAGTGACCGGCCCGTGCCCTGGGCCGAAGCCGAGGAGGCGAGGAGCAAGCCCATCAGGATTGCCAAGATATGAATCTTGAACCGCATAACTGGAATTTCCTCCCAAGCCGCTGCACGCCATGACACAGACAGGGTCCGACATACTACACCGCGACCCGGGGCCACGTTCCACGTTTTTGCCAAGCCTGCTCAGGGATTGACGATGACGATCCTGCCTTCCAGATGCGCCTTGTGAGTCGTTGGATCTGAACCATTTAGCGCGGACGACTTCGCCTGGATCCTGAACAGGTAGACCCCGTTGGCGAGCGCATAGCCCTCGTCGTCCATCCCGTCCCAGGCCAGCTGGAGCTGTCCATTCACTCCGGACGCGTGGAGCACTCGGATGAGCTTGCCGGCGGCCGTGTAAAGCCGCAGCACCACTTCGGCCGGTCCCCCCTCGATATCGGCCACGAACCGGCCCCCACTGGAGGGCCCCCCGGAAACCGTCGGATTGGGAAATAGATACGCGCTCCGCAGCTTGAGCGGCGGGACCTGGATCACCTCGAATTCGATCGACGCCTGCGAGCGGTGCTGGCCGGCCGTCAGCCCCGCGGCCAGGTTGTCGGCGGCCGAGACCGAGAGACGGTGGGCTCCATCGGGCAGGTTCGGCAGGTCGAACGTCGCCAGGCCGGCCCGCGAGGAGCCCTCGGCGTACGCGAAGCTCGACGTGACGTCGACGCGCGTCGTGGTGTTGCCGTCGATCGTGACGATGATGCTGTTCTGCCGCGTGTGCCCGGTGATCAGGATCCCGCTCGGATCGTCGAGCTCGATCCGGAGCCGCGCGTTCGGCGCCACGCGGGTGGCGCCGTCGGCGAAGCTCAGCCGGATGCTCGGCCCGGTGTCATCGGTGAGATCCGTCGCGTCGGTCGCGACGCGCAGGCGCTGGTCGCCGATGCCGTCGACCGGGGCCGCGCCCGCCGGGGTCGCGAAGTAGGCGCGGATGCGCGCCTGGCGGCCGGGGCGCGCCTCGAGCGGCACGACGAAGTCGCCCGTGAATTGCCCGCCGTGCACCGCGACGGTGCCGCGGTAGATGGGACCGGCCTTGTAACGAAAGTACGGCTGCTGGCAGATGATGCCATTGATGGTGCACGGCGGCGCCTGGAGCAGCGGGGCCGAGTCCTCGACGAGCACGTCGGCGGTGCCGTCGAGCGTGAGCGGCGTGCCGCCCGGGCGATCCAGGACGCGCCCGGTGAACGTCATGCGGTGCCCCTGCGCGAGTGCCGTCGTGTCACGACCCTGGCCGTCCTTCAGCGTCACGTCGACCCACTGCTCGGGCAGGTTCAAGTGGAGTGCCGCGTCCCCCATGAGCTGGTACTTCTGGCTGTTCACGCTGCCCGACTTCGCCGCGGCCAGCGCGCTCATCACCGCGCCCGAGTAGTGCCCATTCGCCGACCGCGAGAACAGCCGGTCGAACATGGTGCGGTTCAGCGCCGCGTTCTCGCCGCTGAAGGCGAGATCGGTGGCCGAGACGACGCCGATGGCGCCGCCGTTCGCGCGCAGCAGCAACTGCTCGCCGAGGCTCGCCACGGCGGGATCGCTGAAGCGCCCGACATCGCACGAGGCGGCGACGAACAACGGCAGTTTCTGCGCGTTCGTGAGCACACCGGCGTCGGTGTCGAGCAGCACGCCCTCGTCCGACAGCTTGAACGGGCTGCCGTGGCCGACGTAGTTGACCAGCGCCACGCCGTCGCCGTTCAGCGTGCCGATGATGTCCGCCTTGGCGGCGGGCTTCGTGTCGGCCGAGCCGTCGGGGTACAGGTGCAGGTAGATGTAGACACGATCCAGCGCCGACGGTGTGTTGAGCGTGTCGAGCTGAGTCGTCTGGGCGAGGTGCCCCCAGTGGAGCGGATCGTCCAGTGCCCCCTGCTCGTTGTCGTCGGCGATGAGCATCACGCGTGCGCGATACAGGCCCAACGGCGGCGTGCGGTCGTAGCGGAGCACCTTGTTGCGCACGACGTCCATGGCGATCGCGGCACTGGGCACGGGCAGCCGGCCGCCGAGGAAGTCGGGCACGACGACGAACGGGTTGTCGACGTTGAGCAGCCAGTCGTCGGTGGTGAACTGGCGCTGCGACGTCGACTCGAAGCCGTTCTCGTACGTCGGCAGCGGGGATCCGGGCTGGCCCACGAGCGCCTTGCCCTGGAGGTTCTTGAAGTCGTACGAGGCGTCGCCCATGAACGTCACGTACAACGGCTGGAGCGCCCAGTTGTTGAAGGCGGCGTGCAGGAAGTTGCGGATCGCCGTCGGATCGGTGCGCCCGCCCGAGAACTGGTCGTAGATCGCCGAGATCGGCACGGCCTTGGTGCGGAACCCGTCGTGCGAGCGGCGCCAGGTCGTGAGCGTGTCGGCCGCTGCCTGGAAGTCGTCGTAGTAGATGACGACGTAGTCGGCGCGCTGGGTGGCGCTGCGCAGGTTGTCGAGGCTCGTCCCCGCGGCCGAGCCGAGGTCGGCCACGCCGACGCGCAGCATCGCGCTGTCGGCGACCGCCGTGTAGCGCTGGCGGCCGTCGTCGACGCTCTCGAGCGCCAGCTCGTGGCCGTCGGTGGTGGTCGTGTACTGGAGCCCGGTGATCTCGACGGGCGCCAGCGGATTCGCGAGATCGAACACGCGCGGCGGCGCCGCGAGGCTGAACGGGCCGGCGCGGTAGATGAAGTGCCCGCCCCCCGCCGGCGGCCGGAACTCGAGCGCGTCGTTCACGGGCACGAACTTCCGCGCGTAGAACAGGTCGACCCACGACACGCCGACCAGGTTGTTGCAGCTGAGGGTCGTCGTCGTGATCTGCAGCGCGTTCGCCAGCTTGCGCACCGACGGCACGGGCGCGTCGAGTGAATAGCCGTTGAAGCCGGTCCAGCCGAACGACCCGACGGGCGTCTGGTTCCAGGTCACGTCGATCACCTGCCGCGGGCTCAGGCAGAACTGGACGTAGAAGCTCCACAGCCTCGCGCGGAGGCGCCCCGGCTGGTTCTCGTCCGCCTGCGGCGCGTCCGCGGCGGCCGAGAAGATCTTTTCCTTTTCGAGCCGCGCCCACATGAACTTGTCCCACACCATCGTCGAGCTGCCGGGCCATGCGTCGGGCGCGTAGATGATGTCCTGCTCGAAATGGACGCGCGATGGGAAGTTCGCCGGCGTCGTCTCGTCGCCGTCGACGTTCACGGCACCCGATCGCGTTGTGATGCGCTTCGGCGTGCCGCCGATCGGCAGCGCCGGCGTGCCGACGCCGAGGTAGTAGACGTTGCGCGTGGCATGCGGGTTGTTCACGAACACGGTGTCGGGCTGTGACGGATCGAAGCGGTCGGCCCAGTCGCTGGGCCCGAGCGCGTAGAACACGATGGCGTCTTCGTTCTGGTTGAGCTTGCCGTCGCCGTTGTCGACGAGTCCGATCGACACTTCGCGATAGCCGCAGGTGTCGCAGTAGTCCGCCTCGGGCAGCACCGAGGAGCCCGACCACGTGAACAGGCGCAGGCTGTCGAGCGCCGTCGTCGTGTCGTCGTTGAACGGCACGAAGCGGCGGAATTGCGAGAACGGCAGCCGGTAGAAGCCGGTGCGCGGGATCGCGATCTTGAGCCAGCGCCGCCCCACGAACACGCTCGTGTCGGACACGGCGAGCAGGTCGAGCGAGGCGTTCGGGCCCAGTGCATCGAGCTTCGCGTCGAGCGTCGCATCGAGCTTCGCGTCGAGCTTCGCGGCGAGCCGTGCGCGGCGCGTCTGCCGCCAGGCGGCGCCCTGTTCGTAGTTGACCAGCGTCTCGCGATACAGCGCCTCGGCGCCGCGCGCCGCGGGCGAGGCGGTCGCCTCGTCGAACGCCGTGCCCAGCGGCTCGCCCACGCGCCCTCCCCCTGCTCGGAGGATGTCGGGCGGTCCGGCGCCGTCGACGTCGACGCGCACGGCGACGCGGGCCCACGTCGTCAGGCGGCGCGACTCGGGCACGTACTCGGCGGGATTCACCTCGATGCGCGCGACGCGCTGGTCGCGCATCCACGACACGTCGAGCAGCCGCGCGCGGGTGCCGGCCACCGGTGCCACACGGGCGCCCTCGAGCGCCGCGGCGTCGGGAGCGGTCGTCCCGCGCGGGACCCACGGCACGGCGGCCAGCTCCACGTTCTCGCGGACCGTGGCGTCGAACGCCTCGGCGCTCACGTGCACCGTGCCGATCGGCGGCACGGCGACGATGACCACGCGCGACGGCAGCCCGGGCTCGCCCGCGGCGCCGAGCGCATCCCAGCCGTCGAGTGCGAGCCGCGCCACGCCGGCCGGCCGGTCGGCGCTCACCGGCACGATGCGCGCCTCGGGCACGGCAACGTCGAACCGCGTCGTGGACGGCGTGGATTCGATCAGCCGCACCGGCGCGCCGGTGCTCATGTCGGGAGCGGCCGCCGCCGCGCTCCCGCAGACGGCCAGGAGACCGAGCAGGAGCCAGCGAGGTGCGCGGTTTCGCATGCGATACGGGCTTCGGGGCCTAGAACTTCTCGGCTTCGCCCACGAGCATCACCGGGATCTCATCCACGACCTTGTAGCGGAGACGGCAGGCGTTGCAGGTGAGCGTTTCGGCGGCCGGATCGTAAGCCAGGTCGCCCTTGCACTGCGGGCAGACGAGGATGGCGAGCAGATCGGGACTGACGGGCATGCCGTGCGTTTCCAAGGGGACCAAGTCCGGCGGACGAGCGGGATCGGCGGAGTCTAGCAACCGTGTTCGACCCCGGCAAACCCCCGGCCCTTCGGAACGTGACGATCGGGTGGCGGTGTGGCGGCGCGGCGGGTGATCTCGCTCAGGCGGCGAAGACACCCATGCGCCGGAATTTCGCGAGCCGCTGGTCGAGCAGCTCCGTCACGGATACCCCGGACAGGCGGTCCAGGTGCCGTCGAACTTCATCGCCGAGCACGGCGATCGCCGCCGCGGGATCCCGATGGGCCCCGCCGACCGGCTCGGGCAGCACGCCGTCGACGACGCGCAGCCGCGTCAGGTCGGTGGCCGTGAGCTTGAGCGCCTCGGCCGCCTGGGCACCGCGCTTGCCGTCGCGCCACAGGATCGAGGCGCATCCCTCGGGCGAGATCACCGAGTAGATCGAGTTCTCCATCATCAGCACCACGTCGGCGACCGCGATCGCGAGCGCTCCACCCGAGCCGCCCTCGCCGATCACGACCGTGACGATCGGCACGCGGAGCCGCGCCATTTCGCGCAGGTTGACGGCGATCGCCTCGGCCTGGCCGCGCTCCTCGGCGCCGAGCCCCGGGTAGGCGCCCGGCGTGTCGACCAGGGTGACGACCGGCATGCGAAACCGCTCGGCGAGCCGCATCAGCCGGAGCGCCTTGCGGTAGCCCTCGGGGTTCGGCATGCCGAACCGGCGCCACAGGTTCTCCTTGGTGTCGCGTCCCTTCTGCTGGCCCATCACCATCACCGCGCGCTCGTCCAGGAATGCGGGGCCACCGATCAGCGCCGGGTCGTCGGCGAAGTGGCGGTCGCCGTGCAGCTCGGTCCACTCGCGGAAGGCGCCCTGGATGTAATCCATCGTGAACGGCCGGCGCGGATGGCGCGCGAGCTG
This sequence comes from Candidatus Eiseniibacteriota bacterium, assembly GCA_031364505.1. GTDB lineage: Bacteria > Eisenbacteria > RBG-16-71-46 > RBG-16-71-46 > RBG-16-71-46 > JANLWK01. The sequence continues at coordinate 32,666 of JANLWK010000254.1, forward strand.
GACGCGCTGGTACGGCGTCAGGTTCGCGTAGATCTCGCGGCGCATCTCGTCCGCCTTGCCTTCGAGATCGCGCAGCTCGTCCTCGGCTTCGAGCCCGCGGTCGCGCGCGTGATCGCGCAGCTCGCGGATCTTCTGCTCCAGCTCCAGCACCGGCTTCTCGAAGTCGAGCCAGCTCGTCACGCCATCCCCCTGGACCAGCGCACGCGCACCGATGGGAACGCGGCGACGAGCGCGCGCAGCACGGCGTCGCCTTCGCTCACGCGATGCCGCCGCGAGCGGCTGCCCTGGCGCGAGCGGTCGGGCAGCACGATGTGAAGATACACATCGGAATCCCCGGGGTGCGAGGACAGGACCTCGTCCACGGCGGCGAACCACGCCTCGGACAGGTCCTCGGCACGCACCTCGAGGTTCAGGGTCGGGCGCGAGGCGGCGCGCGCCTTCTCCCACGGCAGGATCTCGGCCGCGAGCAGCTTGAGGCCGCGGTCGTCGCGCGACTCGACGCGTCCGGCCACGACGACGATGGCGTCGATCGCGAGCAGCGCCTGCGACGCGTCGAACACGTCGGGGAAGATCGTGGTCTCGACGCGCCCCGTCAGGTCCTCGAGCTGGAGTGCGGCCATGCGCCGCCCCTGCTTGGTCGTGAGCGGCTTGATCTCGCCGATGAGTGCGGCCACGCGCACCTCGGTGCCGTCCGCGAGCCCCGCGAGGCCGGCGACGTCGTGGGTCGCCACGCGCGCCAGCTCCTCGCGCAGCGGCGCCAGCGGGTGATTGGACAGGAAGAAGCCGAGTGCCTCCTTCTCGCGGCTCGCGCGCTCGGCCGGCGCCCACGGATCGACGCGTGGCAGTGGCGGGGCCGCCACCACGGCGACACCGCCCGACTCGGCGTGCGGATCGCCGAACAGCGACGACTGGCCGCTCGCGCGATCGCGCTGGAGTGCCGCCGCCTGGTCGAGCGCCATCCCGGCCGAGGCGAACAGCTGCGCCCGGTCCGCGCCCCCGCTGGCTCCGCCCGCAGTGGCTCCCCCTGCGGCTCCTAGGGCGTCGCACGCGCCCGCGGCCACCAGGCTCTCGAGCACGCGGCGGTTGAGCGAGCCCTTGTCGAGCCGGCGCGCCAGGTCGAATACGTCGGTGTACGGCCCGCTCGCGCGCGCCGCGACCACCGCCTCGACCGCCGACTGGCCGACGTTGCGCACGGCGCCCATCGCGTAGCGCAGTGCCCCCGATTCGATCGTGAACTTCCATTCCGAGCGGTTGACGCACGGCGGCTCGATCTTGAGCCCCATGCGGCGGCACTCCTCGATCAGCGTCGCGATGCGCGTGCTGTCGGCGAGCTCGCTCGTCATCGTGGCCGCCATGAACTCGGCCGGATAGTGGGCCTTGAGATACGCCGACTGGTACGCCAGCAGCGCGTAGGCGGCCGAGTGCGACTTGTTGAAGCCGTAGCCCGCGAACTTCTCCATCGTCGCGAAGATGCGCTCGGCGGTCTTGGCCGGCACCTGCTTCGCGGCACAGCCGTCGACGAACTGCTTGCGCTTCTTCTCCATCTCCTCGGGCAGCTTCTTCCCCATCGCGCGGCGCAACTCGTCGGCCTGCGACATCGAGAAGCCCGCCAGCTCGTGCGCCGCGGCCATCACCTGCTCCTGGTACACGAACACGCCGTAGGTCTGCTCGAGGATCGGCTTGAGCGCGGGATGGTCGAAGCGCGCCACCTGGCGTCCGTGCTTGCAGTCGATGAAGTACGGGATGTTCTCCATCGGGCCCGGGCGGTAGAGCGCGTTCATGGCCGTCAGGTCGCCGAACACGGTGGGCTTGAGCTTCCGCAGGTAGTCGCGCATGCCCGACGACTCGAACTGGAAGATCGCCACCGTGTCGCCGGTCTGGAACACCTGGTAGGCCCCGTCGTCGTCGAGCGGCAGCCGGATCAGGTTCAGCTCCACGCCGTGGTGCATGCGCACGAGCCGGACGCACTCATCGAGCATCGACAGCGTGCGCAGGCCGAGGAAGTCCATCTTGAGCAGGCCGGCCTTCTCGATCGAATTCATGTCCCACTGCGTCGTGACCGACTCGTCCTTCTGGCGGTACAGCGGCACGTAGTCGGTGAGCGGGCCCGGCGTGATGAGCACGCCGGCGGCGTGCGTCGAGGCGTGGCGCGCCAGCCCCTCGAGCACCTTGGCGCTGCCGAGCAGCCGCGCGAACTCGGGGCCGCGCGTCGCGAGACCGCGCAGATCGGGCGACAACTCGAGCGCCCGGTCGAGCGTCATGCCGAGCCCGTCGGGCACCATCTTCGCGACCTTGTCCATCTCGGCGAAGGCGATGCCCAGCGCGCGGCCGACGTCGCGGATCACGCCCTTGGCGCCCATCGTGCCGAACGTGATGATCTGGGTGACGCTGCCCTCGCCGTACTTCCGCTTCACGTACTCGATCACCTCGCCGCGGCGAAGGTCGTCGAAGTCGATGTCGATGTCGGGCATCGTCACGCGCTCGGGATTCAGGAAGCGCTCGAAGATGAGCCCGTGCTCCAGCGGGTCGATGTCGGTGATGCGCAGCGCGTAGGCGACGAGCGAGCCCGCCACCGATCCGCGCCCCGGCCCCACGCCGATGCCGCGCTCGCGCGCGTAGGCGATGAAGTCGCGCACGATCAGGAAGTACGACGCGAAGCCCATGCGGCAGATGACGTCGATCTCGTAGGCGGCCCGTTCGCGGATCTCGCGGCTGGGCACGCCGGGGAAGCGGTCGCTCAGTCCCAGCTCGGTCAGGTGCCGGAGGAACGCCTCGGCGCTCGGCCACTCGGGTGGCAGCGGGAACTCGGGCAGCAGCGGCTTGCCGAAGTCGAGCTTGAGCTTGCATTGCTCGGCCACGAGCAGCGTGTTCTTGAGCGCCTGGGGCAGGTCGGCGAACCGCTCGCGCATCTCGTCGGCGGTCTTGAAATAGACCTGGTCGGTCTCGTAGCGCATGCGCTTCGTGTCATGGACCGTCTTGCCGGTCTGGATGCACAGCAGCACGTCGTGCGCGCTCGAGTCCTCGTGGCGCAGGTAGTGGCAGTCGTTGGTCGCGACGAGCGGCAGGCCGGTGCGGCCGGCGAGCCGCGTCACGCGCTCGCGGATGCGGTCCTCGATCTCGAGCCCGTGGTTCTGGATCTCGAGGAAGAAGTGCCCGTCGCCGAACATGTCGCGGTAGGCCAGCGCGGTGCGCGCGGCACCGGCCTCGTCGTCGTTCAGCAGGTCGGTGGCGATCTCGCCCTTGGGGCAGGCCGACAGGGCGGTGATGCCGGCGGCGTACTGGCTCAGGATCTCGTGATCGACGCGTGGCTTGTAGTAGAAGCCCTCGAGGAACGCGAGCGAGGAGAGCCGGATCAGGTTTTTGAAGCCCTGCTCGTCGCGCGCCAGCAGCACCAGGTGGTGGGCGGTGTCACGCGTGCGGTCGCGGCGGCTGCCGCGCGTGACGTAGGCCTCCATGCCGATGATCGGCTGAATGCCCGCCTTCTTCGCCTGCTGGTAGAACTCGACCGCGCCGAACATGGCGCCGTGGTCGGTCAGTGCGACGGCGGGCATGCCCAGCTCGGCCGCGCGGTGGACCATGCGCGGGATCGGGCTCGCCCCGTCGAGCAGGGAGTAGTCGCTATGGTTGTGGAGGTGGACGAACTCGGCGTGCTTCATGGCGCATCCCTGCGGGCGAAAGGCGGGCACGCAGACGCCGAAGCGTTCGAGGCACGTGCCGCCGGGCGTTACCTTAGCACAAAGGTTCCGGCCGTCCGGCGTTCGTTTCCTGCCCTGTCTGTGGCCACCACCTCGACTTCATGTGTCCCCGTAACCGGGACGTGCAGCGGCCTCCAGCGCAGCGTGTTCTTGACCTCATCCCACTCGCTCGGCACGCGCCGGCCGTCGACCGCGAGGTACGTCTTCGACGCGTCGATGCCGCTGCCGGCCTCGCCGAGCCGCGCCTCGAGGTCCCATCGCGGATACGGCGAGACAGGCGCGCGCGACGCCGGCCGCACGAGCACGATGCGCGGCGCCTTCACGTCGTGGAACAGCGCGAAGCGCCCGAGCCGCCGCGTCGACGCGATGATCTCGCGCGCCGCCAGCTCGGCGCGGTCGCCGGCCAGCTCCCAGCCGTCGCCGCCGCCGCGATACAGGCCGAGCTTCTCGAACGCCACGCCCGCGGGCACGGTGACCGCGATCTCGACGGGGAGACGTAGGGGCGTCGTCGCTGGCGCGACGACGATCGGCGTGCCGACGGGCTCCAGCTCTCCCGTCGCCTTCGCGGGAGCGCCCGCGCGGAACTGGAGCCGCGTCGGCTCGAACAGCGCCCCCGGCGGCACCGTGCAGCGCCCGACGCCTTCGATGCGCGGCGTGGCGCCGGACGCCATCGTCGCGAACGTGCCGCTGTCGGGCGGCGCGGGTGACGCGGGCGGCGCACCGTCGGTGAGCAGCACCGTGCGCCGCACCACGTGCGCCGCCAGGTCCTCGGCCTCGAGCGCCAGCGTGACGCTCGGATGCGCGGCATCGAGGCGGATCACGCCGGCGTCGGCCCCGTTGGCTCCACCGGTGCCCGACGTGCGCGTCATCCGCGGCAGGCGCCCGTCGGGCATCGCGAGCAGCACCGACGATCGCCCTGCGCCTGTGTAGCGGCCACGGTCGTAGACGAAGTCGGCCTGCGACATGTCGGTCGCCCACGATACGCTGTCGTAGCGGACCTCGACCCACTCGTCACCAGGGCTCGTGCTGGCTCGCACTCGCCAGGCGGCGACGTCGTACGTGCCGTCGGTCTGCGCATCGAGCGCCTCGACGATCACGCGCAGCCGGCCGTGGCCCTGCGCACGCACCGAGTCGCGCGTGCCGATCGCCAGCGTGACGGGTGCGCGGCCGCCGTTCACGGCCGAGATGTCGTCGAGCGGCGCCAGCGTCACGCGCACGATGCGCGGCATCGTCGAATCGGGGATCACGAGCCCCGCGCGCAGCGGGTTGATCGCCATGTCGCCGCGTCGGATCTCGATGTGCAGATGCGGCGAGCCCGTGCCGCTGCGGCCGGTCCAGCCGATGATGTCGCCCGCGTGCACCGGGAAGCGCCCGTCCTCGGGCCACAGGTCCTGCTCGTACAGGCCGCTCGAATCCTGCACGTGCTCGACGAACGACGCGAACGGCTCGGCAAAGGCGTCGAGATGCCCGAACACCACCAGACGACCATCGGTCGTCTGCAGATAAATGGAGCGCCCGTAGCCGACGCCCGAGGCGCGCAGCCGGTCGATCTCGCCGTCCATCGGCGCGTGGACCGCGCGCCCGACTTGAGCCCCCGTCGCGAGATCGAGTCCCGCGTGCAGATGGTTGCTGCGCAGGTCGCCGAAGGTGCTGTTAATGTCGAGCTTCTCGTCGAACACCGACACGGGGAACGGCGGGAACACCGGCGCGTGATCGTCGATGGGCGGCTGCGCGGGCGCCGAACCGGGCGACGGACCAGGCGTTTGGGCCTGCGTGCAGGCGACCGGGGCGAGTGCCAGCGACAGCGCGACGGTGGTGCAGTGGATCCAGCTCTTCCGTGAGCCCAGCGACATGCGGTTCCCTCCGGCGTGCGGCGGCGCGATCAGCGGATCAACACGACGCGCGTCTGCCCGTGCGCGCCGCCCGAGCGGATCTGCACGAAGTAGATACCCGACTCCGCGGGCGCGCCCGTGCCGTCGACGCCGTTCCAGACGACCTGGCCGTTCGGCGCGGATCCCAGGGCCACGCGATGGCGAACGCGACCGCTCACATCATAGACCGACAGCGTCTGCCCCGTCGCGCCCGCGCGCCCGCGCCACACGAACGTGACCGGCGCCCGGCTCGGCTGGGTGAGTGTCCGCACCGCGACGCCGCGTACCGACGCCAGCGGATCGACGCTCGTGGTGCCCGCCACCGTGTTCGAAAGCCGCGACGTCTCGCCCTGGGCGTCTCGCGCGCGCAGCGCGAACCAGTACGTGTGCCCGGTCGCAAGCCCCGTGAACACCAAGTGCTCGGTGCCGCCCGCGTCGACCGTCGCGGCGACGACCCGGCGCAGTGTCGCCGCATCGAACTCGGCCAGCGTCGTGATCGGCGCCTCCGACGCGCGCACCTCGTACTCGAGCGGACGCCCGCGCAGACTGTCGTCCCCCGTCGCGGTCCAGGCCAGCGTGATCGTCGTGTCGCTCGAGAACGGGATCAGCAGGTTCGTCACCGCGGCCGGCACGTTGTTCACGACGCCCAGCGCGGGGATCACCACGTTGCTCCCGGTGCGCGCGAAGTTCGCGCGGTCGGTGCGCCAGCCGGCGAGGGCCGCTCCGCCGTTCGTGGGCGGCATATAGAAGTAGAACGTCGAGTCGAGTCCGGGCGAGGTGAGCACCCGCTCGCCGATGAGTGGCCCCATGGACGCGAACGTCAGCTCGGGCCCGGGAACGCCCGGCTTCGGGTAGTCGGTGAGCACCGAACCGTCGTACGCGAAGGCGCGCAGGCGATCGGTGGGCACCACGACCGCCGCGAGCCACGGCAGCGGCGCCTGCGCGGCGCGCGCGACCGGCGGGCCGGTGGCGGTCGAATTGAGCGTGACCGGCCAGCCGGGCAGCGGATCGCCGTCGACGTCCAGGGCCGCGAGCGCGTCGGGCGCGGTGAGTGCCACCAGAATGTCGTCGCGGCCGTCGCCATCGATGTCGGCGGCGATGGGATCGAAACCCCCCAGGTTGCCACCCAGCGGCTTCGTGTAGGCGGTCGTGCCGTCCGGATTGAACGCGCGGATCGAGGTGCCGAACGCCACGATGATGCGCGGCTGCGGATTCGCCCCCGTCCACACGGCGACGGGCGAGGTCGCCCCGCCGCCCGCGAGCTTCGGCCAGCCCGGGACCGCCGCGCCGTCGGCGTCGAACGCATACACGCGTCCGTTGATGTTGGTGAACACGATTTCGGCGCCCGGGTTCGCATCCAGCGGAAGCAGCACCGGCGGCGAGGTCGCCCTCACACCTCCCGACGGCACCGGGAATCCCGTCGGCGAGTCGTTGACCAGCGACCCGTCGATCTTCCACGCGTACACGCCGCCCGAGAGCGCGACGCACGCGATCTCGACGTCGTTGCCCGCCGCACCGTCGATGTCCCCCACGCTGACACCGGTTCCCGCAGGGTCGACGGGGATGCTCAGGTGCACCGGCCAGCCGGGCAGCACGTCGCCGTAGCCGTCGAAGCCCGCGACGGTCGCGTCGTTGAGCGCCACGAACACGCCGGGGCCCAGCCCGTCGGCGAGCCTCGCCGATGCCGGCGAGCCGACGACATACGCGCCGAGCGGAACGCGCCGCAGCGTGTCACCCGACGGCGACATATAAAGGAGCGCGCTGTCGCGCGTCGCCCAGACGATCACGCGGTTGAGCCCGGTCGTCTGCAGCACCACCGGTGAACCGACGGTGCCGGCGCCCGCGTGCCGCGCGAACGAGACGCGCGTCTGCGTGAGCGCCGCGACGGCGTTCAGCCGGCCGTCGCCGTAGCCCTCGAGGCCGGGATTCTGGGCGACGATGTCGGTGGCCGAGTCACGCAGGCGCAGCAGCAGGTCCATCGGCGAGAGCGGCGGCGCGCCGGTCGCGATGCGATCGGCGATCACGAGTGCGGCGACACCGGCCGCGATCGGCGAGGCGAGCGATGTCCCCGAGGCGTTGATGAGGTACGACGCCTCGGCCGGCCCGCCGCCGGGGCCGCGCACGAGGAACGTGCTGCTCAGGCCCTCGCCCGGCGCGCACAGGTCGACGAAGTCGCCGCGATTCGAATCGTTCGCGACCGCGTCGGTGGATCCCGTCGAGCCGACGGCGAGCACGTCCTCCCGGTCCGCGAGATCGTGAGATCCCGGCGGCGCCGGCTGTAGCGCGCCGTTCCCCGCCGCGACACAGATCAGGATGCCCGCGGCGACCGCGCTGTCGGTGACCGCGACGAACCCCGGCGTGTTCACCGTCTCGAACGAGCAGTTGATGACGCGGGCGCCCATGCGCGTCGCGTAACGGATCGCCTTCGCGACGAACGACATGTCCACTGCGCCCAGCACCGCCCCCGGCCCCGACCAGCTCGCGCGCAGCGGCATGATGGGCGAGAGCCACGTCGTCCCCGCGACGCCGATCTGGTTGTTCGTGAGCGCCGTGGCGAGCCCCGCGACAGCCGTGCCGTGCCCCGCGTAGTCGCTCGGATCGTTGTCCTCGGTGAAGCCGTCCTCGCCCATCGTCACCGTCGAGCCCGGTGGCAGGTCGACGAAGTCCCAGCCGTGAACGTCGTCGGTGAATCCGTTGCCATCGTCGTCCACGCCCGCCGTCCCGTTCGCCTCGGCCACGTTCGTCCAGATGGCGCCCGACGATCCCAGCGTGACGCCGCCGAGATCCGGGTGCGCCATCAACACGCCGGTGTCGATGATCGCGATCGGCACCGAGGCCGACCCCTTCGTGATGTCCCACGCCTCGGGCGTGTGGATGTCGTGACGCCCCGCCGCGTCGTAGAACCACCACGACTCCGTGAACAGCGAATCGTTCGGCAACACCGCGACGGGCAGCACCGCGATCGGCGCCACGCTCGCGACCTCGGGCAGGTCACGGAACGCCGCGAGCGCCGCTTCGAGATCCGCGCCGGCCGGCAGGTGCGCGATGAAGAACGCCTCGAGATCGCTGACCCGGTCCGTGGAGGCATCCTCGCCGCGGAACTCGCGCTCCCACAGGATGCCGCCGAACCGCGACGCGAGCGCGTCGACGGAGCGGATACCGAGTACCGCGACGGGCGCATCGACACCATGGGCGGCGACCGCCCCCATCGCGGGAACGATGCGCGCGGGCGGCTTCCGGAGCCTCAGCTCGAAGCGGTCGGCCCGGAACGTCGCGCGCGCCGCGTTCGCCGCGCCGACCGCCGCGACCGGCAACGCAAGCCCCGCCTCGGCCGGCGGCACGGCGCAGAGCGCGAGTGGAAGAACGAACCAGCCGAATGTTCGGGACATGCGTTGGGTGGGCTCTCAGACCATGGGCCATTCAGACGTGGGCCCGGTCGGGAGGCCTATGAGTGTAGGAACCCGCTCACGCGAGGGTCAAGGACGCATGCAGCGCCACGCAGCGCCACGCTTGACGCAACACAGCGGCCCGCTAATCTCTCGGGATAGACTTCGTGGGTGCCCTGGGCACCCGCCGACGACGTACCCGCAACTCTTGGAGCCCCATGCCTACCGACAATCGCGACCGACTGCGCCAGATGCTGCTCGAACGCTCCATGCGGTTCGGAGAATTCGTGCTCAGCTCCGGCGCCACGTCGAACTACTACATCGATGTGCGCAAGACGAGCCTTCATCCCGAGGGCTTGAAGCTCATCTCCGAGCTGTTCTGGAACATCCTCAAGAACGACGACATCACCGCCGTCGGCGGCCTGACGCTGGGCGCCGATCCGCTCGTCGCCGGCGTCATGCTGCGCGCCGCCGCCGAGGGCAAGAACCTCGAGGGCTTCCTCGTGCGCCGCACGCCCAAAGACCACGGCATGCGCGGCGAGGTCGAAGGCAATCTTGCCGGCCACAAGCGCGTCGCCATCCTCGACGACGTGATCACCAGCGGCGAGAGCGCCCTGATCTCCGCCGAAGCCGCCGAGAGCTACAAGGCCCAGGTCGTCCGCGTCATCACCGTCGTCGACCGCTCACAGGGCGCCCAGCAGACCTTCCAGCAGAAGAGCCTGCCCTTCACCTCCCTGTTCACGATCACCGACCTCCTCCCCATCGAAGGCACCAAAGCCGAAGGCGGCAAAAGCACATAAGAATTTCCACTAGCCGTTCCCCACGCCCGGGCAGCCGCACCAACCGCCAACACCGCGTGCCCCCGATTTCGCCTTCTTCGAAAACCAGCAGAGCCGAGACACGCGCCAACGCACTCCCCACCCGGGTCCGCGCGAAGCGCCGGACCCCCGCTTGCCTGCAATCGCGCGCTCCGCTTAGTGTCTCGCGCCCACCTTCGCGTCCCCATCGTCTAGAGGCCTAGGACACCGCCCTTTCACGGCGGCGACACGGGTTCGAATCCCGTTGGGGACGCCAGATCACCGAAGC
>JANLWK010000091.1:0-17579 GCA_031364505.1 Candidatus Eiseniibacteriota bacterium
GGCGCGCTGGGCGCCGCGGGCGTTGCGGCGGTTTGGGCGGCCGGCGCCGGGCTCGGCGCCGCAGGCGCCGCGGCCGCCTGCGGTGCGGCCGCGGGGCTCTCGCCCACGCCCGCCCGCGTGCCGCTCTAGGTGCCGACGAGCACGGTGGTGCCCTCGGCGACCAGGATCTTCTCGAGGATGCCCTCGGACGGCGAGGGGATCTCGACGTTGATCTTGTCGGTCTGGATCTCGACGAGCGGCTCCTCCTTGCGGACGCGGTCTCCCACGGCCTTGAGCCACTTGGAGACGGTGCCCTCCGCGACGCTCTCTCCGAGCTGCGGCACCACGATCGAAACCGGCATGGTCTGCTCTCCCCTTCTCTAGTCCGCGGACTTCAGGTGGCTGGGCCGAGGGCGCACGGGCGGAGGCGCCACCGGGAAACTATACGCAATTGACGCATTCATTGGTGACGAGCACCCGGGCGACGCGCGCCCTCGAGCTTGAGCCGGCGCTCGAGGCGCAGGCGGCGGCGCTCGAGGGCGCGTTCGTGCTCGGCGCGTTCGGCGTCCGTCGTCAGGTCGAGCGGAGGCACCGGCGTCGGGCGGCGGGTCACCGGATCCAGCGCCACGAACGTCACATAGGCGGTGCTCGTGTGCCGGCGCTCGCCCGTCAACAGGTCCTCGGACTGGACGTCGACGCGGATCTCCATGCTGCTCCGGTCGACCAGCGTGATCGAGGCGTGAATCAGCGCCAGCTGGCCGATCTGGATCGGCGCGAGAAACGCCATCTCGTCGATGGCGGCCGTCACGACCGGGCGGCGGCTGTGGCGGTTCGCCACCACGGCCGCCGCGAGGTCGATCCAGTGCATCACCGTGCCACCCAACACGCTACCGTGGACATTCGCGTGCTGAGGCAGCACGAGCTGCGTCATCACGGTGTCCGAGTCGGCGATGCGGCGGGGCACGGAAACGGGTTCGGGGGGCATCGATCCTCGAGGCTCGCCGGAGAGGGTCCGAGCCGGTCAGGGTGTGCGAACCCCGGAGTATAGGGAGGCCGCCCGGCGTGGCGCAATCCGCCGAGCACAACGCAACGGCCGGAGCCCTTGGGAGGCTCCGGCCGCGTGTGGTGGTGGATCCAGTGATCTAGTGGATCGAGACGGCGCGCGAGACGCGTTCCTCGCCGTCCACGCGGAGCCGGTAGAAGTACATCCCCGCCCCCGCGACTTTGCCGTTGTGATCGGTGCCGTTCCACCTCTGCGTGTAACTGCCCGCCGGCATCATGCCCTTCGCCAGTGTCGCCATGCGGCGGCCCTGGAGATCGAACACCGCCAGGTCGACGACACCCCGGCGCGGCACCACGTAATCGATGCGCTGCTCGCGGCCCGGGTTCGGGCTCACGGCCAGCGACAGCTCGCGGAGCGATTCGTCGCCCACGCCCGCCACGACCAGTGTGATGTCACTGTCATCGCGCGGCAGGATGCGGAACGTGCCGTTCGAGAAGTGCAGGATGCCGGTGACGTTCACGACCTGCAGCGTGTCCGCGTCGAACGTCACGTCGGTCGAGTTCGCCGAGACGAGGATCGTGTCCGGCGGCGGGTTGCCCGTACCGGCCTTCGCCCGCGGCAGGTTCGTGACGAGGAACGAACCGCCGGCCTGCGGATCACGCGGCGGCGTGCTGAAGGCGCACACCGACACGTAATTCAAGCGCACGAGCGCGCCTTCGTAATCCTCGCCGGTCTTGCGCGCACCGGGAACGGCGCCGCCCGACTGGTCGGTGGTCGTGTCGGACAGCACGCCGACGGTCTGCACCTGCGGGGCGGGAACGGTGCCGGCTCCCAGGTCTTTCAGGTAGACCATGTTCTGGATCTCGGTCTCGCCGCCGAACTCGAGCGCCTGCACGGCAACCATGTACTTCTCGGTCGGCGTGAGCGGCGACAACGAGCCGAACACCACGACGCCGCTGCGGAAACCGCCGGCTTCGTCGTTCAAGTACTCGAGGCTTCCGTACTTCTTCACCGACACACCCTGCACGGTGAGACGCGTGCCGACGGCGGCGCCCTCGCCCGCGTACTTCGAACGATCCTCGAAGGTGGCCAGGAACGCCGGATCCGGCGACTGGACCTGCGCACAGGTCAGGATGCCGGTGACGTAGTCGCGCGTACCGGTGCCGGTGGTGCAGGCCGGACACGTCGCGGAGCCCACACCTGAGACCGTGATCGTCTCGAAGGAGCCGTGCGCCAGCGATTCGGTGACCGTCAGGATCACCTTGTCGCTGTCCGGCAGGTCGAACGCGACCGCGGTAATGGAGGACCCGCCGACCTGAGAGGCTAGCTCGTAGCGAGGGATTTGAAGGCCCGTGATCTTGTCGATCTTCCGGTCGAACACCACGCGCACCTTGTTCTCGGCGACGTGATACGCGTCGATCAGGCCCGGCGGCGACAGGATCGAGATGTCGTCGCCGCTGCGCGGCTGGATGCGGTACGAGTTGATCGAGCCCGTGTTCGCCGTCGAGTTGCGCTGGTTCAGGATGCCCTGGACGAAGTTGATGTCGTCACCGACGGCCGGCGTGCCCAGCGTGGTGAGCGTGAAACCGTCGATGAGCACGGAGTCGCTCGGTGCGCTCGGCTTCACGATCAGGAACGTGTTGCCGGCGACACCGGCGCCTTCCTGGATGCGCGCGACCTTGAGCGGGCCGTTGAGGCGCACGAGACAGCCTTCCCACGGCTCGGCTGTGGCGGCCGAGACGCCGGGGATCCAGTTGAACTCGGCCGTCGTACCGACGTGGAAAGCCGGCAGCGGGTTTCCGCTATTGATCTTGCGGATGACGATGTCGTCCGTGCTCTGGATGACGTCCGGACCTTCGATCTCGGACTCGCCGTCGACCGCCGGGAACTCCTGCGTCGTGCCGTACACGACGACCGAATCGCCGACGGCAAGATTGCCGCCGCTCGGGCTGGTGGGCACCGACGAGTTGTAGTTCGTCGCACCCGTGAACACGTCGATGCCCGTGAATTGGCCGAGGCCGTTTGCGAACCGGTTCTGCATGTAGAAGCCGTACGCACTCGCCTTGGCGTCGAACGCGGTGATGATGCCGCGCACACCCAGCACCGTGTCGAGCAGCGCCGGGTGACACAGCGCGATCGTCGTATCTTCCTGCTGGATCTGGAAGATCTTCAGCGTATCGGGGCAGGTGCGGTTCGGCTGCCCGGGGGGATACTTGAAGGCCGCGTACGCGGACGTGGCCAAGCCCACGAACAGCACCGCGCTCGTGAGCATTGTGGCAAGGCGTCTCATGTTGGATCCCTCGGTTGGCGGGTGTCGTACTCGGGTGACGGGATGGACAGGAAAGGTAGAGCGCGTCCCTCCTTGAGAACCATTCGCGACGAACGGCCGCGCACCCGAGGGGGGAGCGCACCAATGTTCCAGGGGGACGGAACCTGTAGGGGGAAGTTTATCAGTCCGCCGCGGCAAACCCCAAAGCAAAAGCCGGACAACTGGGCTAAACAAGGGGCGCTACGCGCTCCCGGACCTCAGGGGACGAGCAGTCCGGACCCGGGGGTCGTCAGCACCGCCTGCAGGAGCCGGCTCGCGGGCCGGGGCTGCAGCACCCGGATCGGAAGAGTGAAAACGATCAGCCGCCCCCCCGCGGGCCGCTGGGAGCGGACCGCAATGGCCACCTCCGTCGCATTGGAGGGGTTCATCTGGCCTACCAGCGCCCATAGGGCCACGTCGTGCGTGTCCCGGACCGCGAAGACGCGCAGGCCCCCCGGCTGACCCTGGGCGGCCGGCGTCGAGATGATGGCGCTCAGCGTGTCGGGTTGGTCGGGGAACGACGGATACAGGGCGGTGCGGAACAAGGCCGAGCCGGCGTTTCCCCACCCGGCCGTCACGATGCGGAGCGGTCCGCCGACGCACTTCACCATCTCGTCGCTGGCGAGATACGTGGGGACGAACGTCGAATCGACGCCACCCGGCACGTTGAGGCCCTCGATCAGGTACGGGCCCTCGAGCAGCACCTTGCCGCCCGCGTCGGCGTAGGCCGCGAGCGAATCCTGGTAGCTCTTGAGCAGATCGGGCACCGACGTGTCGAAGCCGCGATACCAGAGCACGGCGTCGAACTCACGCAGCGTCTGGGCGAAGTCCGCGGCGGTGCGGAACGTGTTCGGCTGCGCCTCGAGCGTGACGGTGCTCCAGCTCTCGGGCGGGAGCACGCCGCCCGGCACCGCGGCGATCTGCTGCTGGTAGAACGCGTCGACGAGAACGTTGTTCGAGCTGCGCAGCGAGCTGTCGTCGATGACCAGCAGCCGCCCCCGCACGGCGGGAACGCTGCCCGGCGAGCGCACGAACCACGTGGAGCTGGCGACGGGGCCGGGGCGCCCGCCGTCGTCCACCGCCTGGACGTTGATCGTGCGCAGCCCGCTGGTGTACACGCCGCCCTGCAGGAACCGCGCGCTCGGCACGGTGAACGTCGTGCCGGCCGTGGAGTCGTAGGACGCCTCGTTACCGTCGAGCCAGACGCGGTAGTGGAGGCCCGGGCCACCACCATCGGGATCGAACACGGACCACGACACGGTGATCGACGCGTAGGTCGTGTCGGTCGCCCGCAGCGCGCCGATGAGGGTCACCGTGGGCGCGAGGTTCGACACCGTGAACGCCTGCGTCGCCGGCGTGGGATCCGCGGCGCCCAGGTTGTCGATCGCGTAGATCTGGAACACCGGCGACGACGCGTCCTGCGGACCCGTCGTGAGCGTGAACAGCGAGTCGTTCGGGCGCCCCGGCGGGTTGCAGCGGATCGTGTCCCATTTCGGGGCCTGGGTCTCCGGCGGCGGGTACACCCAACGCATCGCGTAGGCGGCCACGTCGCCGTCCGGGTCGGTGCCGAACCAGTAGATGTGAATGCGGTGGTTCACCGTGTCGACGGCGCCGGACACGAACACGCGCGTGTCTGGCGGCGCGTTTTCGCGCAGGACCTTCTTGGTCGAGCAGCCCGCCGCGATGACGCTCGCCGCGAGCGCCACGAGCAGGCCCAGGGCACGCAGGGGTCTCACGAGCCCTCCTGGTCCGACTTCACGATCAGGAACTTGCCCACGAAACGCTTGCCGCCGCCCTTCGGCTCGACCGAGTAGAGGTAGAGACCCGTGGCGACCGCTTGACCCTCGGTGGTGATCAGGTTCCAGCCGAACGTCGAGCCCGACAGCGTCGGGCGTCCGAGGCTCTTGTCGGGGTTGAAGATTCCGCGCGCGCCCTCGCCACGGTAGGTGTCGCCGTCGAAGTCCTTCTCGAACACGAGATCGCCCGACAGCGTGTAGATGCGCAGCGTGCAGCGCCGCGGCAGGTTCGTGAACCACAGGTAGTGATCGCGGACCTGCTGCCCCTGGTCCCATCGCGCTTCCACGCGGTACGGGTTCGGGAACACCGTCGGATGATCTTCCGCGATCTCGCCGGGCTGCGGCCCGGGAATCGCGATGATCCGGTTCCGCGCGGACACGCCACTCTCGAGCGAGCCGATCTGGCTGTTGCCCAGGTCGTAGGCGGTGACCGCGCAGTAGTACTTGAACCCGTTGCGGAGGCCGCTGACCGAGTAGTGGTAGTTGTAGTCCACGCCGTTGATCCGCTTGGGCGTCGTCAGCGTGTCGATCCCGGTATTGAACCCGGACGTGTCGGGCAGGTCGAACTGCGCGACGCGCGCCATCGTGTCCGGATCGTCGCCGATGTAGAGCCGGTACCCTTCGAAGTCGTGCGGGTCGGGACTCGTGATGTCGAACGCCGATTCCGAGGTCTTCTTGTCCCAGTAGAAGTCCACCGCCGTGTCACGCACGACCACCGTGAACTTCGGCGCCGGCGGGGGCACGGGCAGGATGTAGTCGTGGTCGTACGCGAACTGGGCGAACGTCGAGTTCGTCTGGATGTCCGCGACCTGGGCCCCGCCCACGAAGGCGAAGTCGACCGTGATCGAGCTGTCTCGGTACACGTACGGGAAGGGGCCGACCGAGTAGATCGCCACCGGGTCGCCCGTCCCGGGCCGAAGTGAGTCGCCGTCCAGCGGCTGGATCACGCCGGTACTCATGAGCTGGTAGCGCTCGCGGTCCTCGTCGCGGAACACGCTGCCCGGCCGCCACGACCATGCCGACAGCGTGCGCTGGCGAACCGTGAGGTCCTCCTTGAGTCCGCGCGCGCCGAGGTATCGGATGCCCGCCCAGTACGGCGCTCGCTCGAGCAGGCAACCCTCGGGCACCGGCTGCGCGTCGCAGTAGTGCTCGCGGAACAACCTGAAGTCCTCGTCGTACTCGATCCACTTGTTGTTGAACCAGCTCCCCAGCCCGCCGGGGTCCGTGCTGCTGGGCGGCCAGCGCACGTAGCCGTCCTTGAAGCCGCTCGCGAGCTCGCTGTAGAGGCCGACCCACATGTTCGTGAGCAGGGGGCCGCGGTTCGTGATCTTGAAGTGCACGAACAGGATGTTCTTGAACTCCGCGAAATTCCACTGGTAGGTCTCCTGGTGGACCTCCAGGTTGATCGGCGTATGGTTTTCGGAATTGCTCGCCGCGCGCGTGGGCGTGAAGTCGTTGTAGTCCGACAACACGTCCAGCTCACTCACCGCGTCGCGGTCGAAGAATTCGCTGTCGGGCAGCGTCGAGCGCTTGGTAAGGCGCAGGCTCGCCGGCGTGAATTCGCTCGCCTCGGGGCTCGTCGGGCCCTGCGCGGCGTCCACCGTACCGCTCACGACACCGTCGAACTCGGTCGCCAGCTTGGCGTGGGCGCCGACCCACAGCCCGCCGCGGACCATGTGCTCGTAGCCGCGGTCCTTCGGATATTCGAACGACGGCTTGCGGCTGAAGAAGTTGTTCCCGAAGAAGCCGTAGTTCGTCACGGTCATCGAGACCTGGCTGCCGTCGGCGTAGTCCTGGTCGAACGCCACCGTGTCGGGCACCGTGCGCAGCGGACCACTCACGCGCTCCGGCATGTCGTGGCTCTGGGCGCGTGAAGGCGCGGCCTGGACCGCCGCGGCGAGGATCAGCAGCGTCGCGATCAGGGCCCGTCTCACTTGCGCCTCCGGAAGCGGACGACTTCGTTCAGGCCGCGGTCCGCGACGTAGACCTGGTCCGTGTCGGCGCTGACCGCCACGGGCGCCAGCACGCGCAGCTGGTTCTCGTCGGGCTCGTTGTCGACGCGCTGGACGAAGGTCTCGTCGGGGGCGTAGCGCAGCACCCGCTTGTTGCCGGCGTCGAGGCAGTAGACGAACCCCGCCTGGTCGACGGACACGTCGAGCGGCGTCTCGAACAGCAGCGAGTCGGCGTCGTAACCCTTGCCGGACGTGTTCAGGTCGATCTCGAGCTTGTACGACGTGGCGTATCCGGCCGGATCCGCGTACTTCTGGATCTCGTTGTTCCCGCGGTCGGCGAAGTACAGCGCCTCGCCCGCCGCCTCGTTCCACTGCATGCCGCGCGGGTCGCCCGCGAAACCGACGCCGGTGCCCTCGTTCACGATCCAGTCCGGGTCGCGGTGCCAGTTGCCGACGACGCCGTCGCCGGTCGTGCCCTGGATGTAGCGCCGGACGCCTGCCCGGAACGTCAGCGTGCGAAGCCGCGAGTCGAACGGGTCGACGACGCAGAACATCTGTACGCCCGACACGTAGACGCGGGGGAACGGATGGTTCGCATCGGCGGCGATGCCGTTCACCCACGCGAAAGTCGTGTCGGAGAACGCCCCCGCCGTCGAGGCGTTGCCGTCCAGCTCGTACGGCCGCACGTACCAGTACTGCGCCAGGTTCGTGATCGGGCGGTGGAACAGGGAGATCGGTCCGCAGTCGGCGTCGTAGGGAATATTCTGCGGGAACTCGGTGCGCGCGAGCGCCGTGTCGCCCTGGTCGAGCACGAACAGCTTGTTGGCGCCGAACGCGATCGCGGTTGGATTGTGGAGCCCGCCGAACGTCGTCGACAGCTTGCTCACGAGCGACGGCGTGTATTGTTCGACGCGTCCCGTCTTCGCGACCGGGTCCTGGAACAGCAGGAACAGCTCGCCGCTCGGGCAGAGCAGCACGTCCTGGATGCCCGAAAAATCGTTCCGCGACGCGATCATCTGGTAGGTGCCGTCGCCGACGAGCAGGCGGCCCTCGCGACGCTCGGTCGGCAGGTCGAACTTGGACCCGCAGCCCGCGGCGAACCCGAGAATCCCGGCGAAGCAGCCGGCCGACACCATGGCGAACGCGAGGCGCGCGCGGAGACGGGGCCGCATCAGAACCTCACGCTCAGCGACAGGCGGTTCACCGATCCGAGCGTCTGGCCGTCCGTGTACGCGTAGTCGACCGAGCCGTCGGCACCGCCTAGCCCAAAGAACAAGCCGGCGCCCGCGCCGAGCTTCATGGCGTCGGCGTTCCAGTTGTAGCCGGTGCGCAGTGCCAGGCGCCGCTGCCACGTCCACTCGAGCCCGGTCTTGATGCGCTGGGAGTTGTCCGCGGGCTGCGCGATCTCGAGTGAGGTCGTCAGCTTCTGGGTCGCGTTCTCGATCGGCTCGAAGGCTAGCCCATAGCGGAACTGGATCGGCGGGTCGAATCCGTCGTAGTCGCGCGGGGCGCCGGTCGACGACGTGAACGTGCCGCCGGGCCGGAGCTCGGGGCCGAAGTTCGTGAGCGACGTCGCGATGCGCACGCTGCCGTAGCCCAGGTAGTAGATGGAACCCATGTCGAACAGCACGGCCTGCGTCGTCGGACCGCCGACGTCCGAGCCCAGGTCCTCGCGCACGTACTTGACGCCGACGCCGACGAGCAGCTTGTCGGTCCAGCGCCGCGCGAACGCCCCGCCCGCCACGACATCGCTGTACAGGAAGCTGCGGCCGGTGCCGAACGGGTGGAACTCGTCGGTCTCGTCGATCGTCGTCGACAACACGCCGAACTGGAGCGCGAACGAGCCGCCGAAACGCTTCGAGGGCAGCACGTAGGTGCCGTGCTCGAAGCGGATGTCGGCAGGCCACTCGATGTGCGAGAGCTCGACCTCCTGGCGCTGGAGTGCCGCGAGCCCGGCCGGGTTCCAGTAGATGGCGCTCGGGTCGTTGGCGACGGCGACGAACGATTCACCGAGGGCCGCGGCGCGCGCGCCGAGACCGATCTTGAGGAACGACCCCGACGACGTGCCGGCGCGCTGATCGCCCAGCGTGAACTGGGCGTGGGCGGTGCCCGCGCCGAGGCACACCGCCGCGACGGCGGCGGCGAGGGCGATTGCGATCGCGCGACGCGGGCTAGAAGTCATAGTCGAGCTGCACGCGCCATTCGGAGCCGGGTCCGTAGTTCGAAGGGTCATCGACGTACCGCTGCTTCGTGAAGGTGTTGCCCGCGGTCTCGGGGAACAGATCGGGGTCGTAGCTGCCTTCGCCCCAGATGCGGCCCCGGCCGGTCACCGGATCGATCCGGTTGATGATGTAGTTGCTGAAGATGTTCGTGCCCGCGAGGCTCAGGTCGACGCGCTTGCCGAACAGGCCGAGCGAGCGGTTGATCCGCATGTCGGTCGTCATCTGGAACGGCCCGTTCTTGGAGTTGGGCTCGGCGACCTGCGTCGAGCGCGGATCCGAGGGCGTGTAGGCGCGGCCCGAGATGCCCTGGATGTAGAAGTTGATGCCGGTGTGCCTGACCCACGAGATCGGCGCGTCCTTGTCGTAACGCAGGTCGAAGTTGAGCGCGAGCTTGTGCGGGCGGTTCCAGTCCACGAACGTCTCGGACAGCCGCGTCTCGGCCGCGTTACCGCCGCTCTCCTGCACGACCTTGGCCTCGTTCGGATCGCTGCTCTTGCCCTTCGTCTGCTGGTACGTGTACGTCAGCTTGCCCGACCAGTAGCTGCTGCGCCGCTTCTCCAGCTCGATCTCGAAGCCGCGCGACCGCGCGAAGTGGCCATTCAGGTAGACGAGAATCGGGATCGGCGTCTCGCCGGCCTGCGACTCGCCGCTCGAGAACTGGCTCGCCGCCGGGTAGTCGTAGACGTCCTTGACGAAGAACGTGACGTTGACCGCCGACCGGGAGGTGACCTGCGTCTTGGCGCCGACTTCGTAGTTCACCGACACCTGCGGGTTCAGGTTCGGGTTGCCGAGCAGCGGGAACGACTCGCTCGAGATCGAGGTGAGCCGCGAATAGACGTAGCGGTACGACGGGTTCTGTGTGAACTGGCCGTAGTTGAAGAAGAAGTTGCTGTTCTCGGTGATCGGGTGCGCGACGATGACGCGGGGCGACAGCTTGATCTTGTAGCGCCGTCCGAAGAACGCGTGCGTCTCGTCGTAGAACTGGGAGCGCGTCTCGGCGGTCAGGTTGGGATTGCCGAGGTCGTCCACCGCGCGCTCCGCTTCGCGGCCCATGAACCAATAGTCGGCGCGCAGGCCGATGTTGCCGGTGAAGCCCTCGTAGTCGAGCCGGTCGCGCAGGTAGAAGTCGCCGACCCAGGGGTGCACCTGCCACAGGTCGTGCGATTCCCCGAGCCCGTCCTTGTCGAAGATCCATGGTTCCTGGATCGTCACGTACTGGACGGTCTGGAAGTCGTGATCGACGCCGAACTCCAGCTCGTGGCGCTTGAAGCGCTGCACGATGCTCCACTGGAGGCCCCACGTGGTCGTGCGGCGGTCCTGCCACGTGTCGTCGTCGCCGGAATCGAGGAAGTAGTCGCTGCGCCGCGGATCGCCCCGGGCGAACAGTGCTGAGTCCTCGGGCTCCACGTAGTTCGGCCACAGCTTGCCGAGCACGTCCTCGCGCTGGGCGAAGAAGTAGCGTGACACCTGGAAGTTCGTGTAGCTCGTGGTCGACAGCGCGCGGCGGAATTCCACGGAGGACTGCACGTTGTCCTCGAAGATCGTCGCCGCGTGGTCGATGTTGTGGGCCCACTGCCATGGGTAGGCGGGGTCGCCCTGGTCACCGCGGGCGTTGATGAACGTGCGGCTGAAGCCCTGGTCGATCCCGATGCGCTTGGAGAAGCTCAGGGTCCACTTGTCCTTCGTGTTCGGCTTCCACGTCAGCCCGTAGCGCATCGACCAGCGATTGTCCTGCGCGGGCGAGAAGAAGTTGCCGTACTTGAACGACTTGCCGAAGAACGAGTCCTCGTAGCTCGAGCGCAGCCGGCGGTAGGGCGATGGCTCGAAGATCCGCTCGTAGAAGCTCTTCGAGCGGTCGACGCCGTTGAGGTAGCGGAACCGCGTCTCGTACAGGCTGCCCGAGAAGTCGAGGATGGACGTCATCGTGCCGGGCATCGCCAGGCCGAGCTTCCGGAGGCCCGGCTGCCAGATCGGATCCGGGCCGCCGAGCACGAGCTGGAACGAGCGCGCGCCGAAGCTGCCGGCCGACGTGGTGAGCCCGCCGTCCAGCTTGTCGCCGCCCTCCTTGAGCTTGATCTCGACGACGCCCGAGAGCGCGTTGCCGTAGCGGACGTCGTAGGCACCGGTGGCCACGTTCACCTCGGCGACCGAGCGCGCCTGCAGCTGGCCGGCGGTGGACTGGCCGGTGACGAGGTCGCGATTCGCGACGCCGTTGACGACGAAGATGGTCTCGTCCGAACGGCCGCCGCGCACGTGGATCTGGTCGTTCTCGACGTTGATGCCGGCCTGCTGCTGCAGCACCTGGCTGATCGTCTGGACCGGGAGGTTGCGGATCTCGGCCGCGTTCGCGCTGCGGATCGTCGTGCCCTGCTTGGCCTCGACCAACCGGCGCTCGGCCGACACCTCGATCGTCTTCTCCTGCCGCACGACGACGTCCTCGAGGCTGAAGTTGAGCAGGGTGTTCCTGCCGCCCGTGACGACGACGGCCGCGTTGCTCACGGGCTTGTAGCCGAGGAACTGGACCTTGACCTCGTGCGTCCCGGCGGGGACGCCGCCGATCCGGAACTGGCCCTCGGCATCCGTCAGGCCGCCCAGTTTGGCCGCGGGAATCGTGACGTTCGCGAACGGCAGGGCGTGCCCGGTTCGCTTGTCCGACACCTTGCCGGAAATGCTGCCGCGCTCCTGGGCGGACGCGGCTCCCGCCAGGGACATCACCACCACTATCGCGATCAGGAATCGTGTTGGCATGGAGGTCCAGAGGTCAGCCGTGGGTATCGGAAACGTACGCGCAACCCTCTGCGGAATCAAGCGCTGCCGTGAATTCAAGGGTTTGCGCGCCCCGCTGGCTTCCGGCGACGCCGCCGCCCCCGCCGTCCCTGTCCGGGCATCACAACCCGGCCACGCGGCGGTCGTATTCCTCGGGGTACTCCTCGACGAAGATGCGGTCGATCTCGAGGTTCACCTCGCGCAGCGTCCTGGCCTTCTGGGAGTAGGGCAGGAAGGAACTCTTGAAGCCGTTGATGACGATCCGCTTCATTTCGTAGGGGCTCAGGCGGAAGGCGCGCTGGGCGAGCGCGTACTCCTGCGTCAGCGTCGTGCCTGAGACGAGGCGGCTGTCGGTGTTCAGCGTGACCCGCAGGCCCTGCTTGAAATAGAACGGGAACGGGTGGTCCTTGATGCTGCGCGACACGCGGGTCTGAACGTTCGAGGACAGGCACATCTCGAGCGGGATGCGGTGGTCGTTGACGTACGCCATCAGGTCCGGGTTCTCGCGCAGCCGCGTGCCATGGCCGATGCGGTGCGCACCGCAGTAGTGGAGCGCCTGGGCGATGCTCGCGGGTCCGAACGCCTCCCCCGCGTGCACGGTGGAATTCACGTTGTTCTTGAGAATCACCTGGAACGCGCTGCGATGCGCCTTGGCCGGGTAGTCGCGCTCCTGCCCGGCCAGGTCGAACGCGAGCACACCGCGGTGCTTGTAGGCCACCGCCAGTTCCGCGAGCGCGCGCGAGTAGCGCGGGTTCATGGAGCGGATGCCGCAGATGATGACGCCGGTCGATAGGCCGTGGCGGCGGCCCGCGTCGGCGAGCCCGGCGATCACCGGGTCGACGATCTGGTCGAAGCTCAGGCGCTTCCGCCGGTGGAGGATCGGCGAATAGCGCACCTCGAGGTGGCGCACGTTCTCGGCCGCCGCATCCTCGGCCAGCTCGCTCGCCACGCGGTACAGCGCGTCGCGTTCCTGCAGCACGCTCAGCGTGAGGTCGAAGATCTTCAGGTACTCGCCGAGGTTGCGGGTGCGCCGCCCGGCCTGGAGCACGCGCGTCAGCCGGACGAGGTTGCGCGTCGGCAGCTTGATGCCCTGGGCGTCGGCCAGCTCGAGCATCGTGGCGGGCCGCAGCGAGCCGTCGAGGTGGCAGTGAATCTCCGCCTTCGGCAGGCGCTCGATGATGCGGGAGCTCAGGCGCACGCGGGGGACGTCAGGGCTGGCGCTCGAGCGCCATGATCTTGAGCACGCGCCGCTCGTGGCGCCCGCCCTCGAAGTCGGTGGCGAGGAACAGCCGCGTCAGGCGCTGCGCGAGACCGCGATTGACGACCCGGGAGCCGAGCGCCATCAGGTTCGCGTCGTTGTGCTGGCGCGCGTTGCGGACCGTCGCGTCGTCGTGGACAAGCGCGCAGCGCACGCCCGCGATCTTGTTCGCCGCCATCGTCGAGCCGATGCCGGCCGCGTCGATCACGATGCCGCGAGCGCAGCGCCCGCCCACCACCTCGCGCGCCACGGCGGCGGCGAAGTCGGGGTAGTCGACGGCGTCGACGGAATGCGTGCCGCAGTCGTGCACCTGCCAGCCCAGCTCGCTCGTGATGTGGCTCTTGAGCGTTTCCTTGAGCTCGTAGCCGCCGTGATCGGCGCCGATCGCCACCCGGCGTGCCGCACCCGGCGCCATCGCGGGCGTGCCCGACGCAGCGGCCCCGGGAGCCGGAGTCGCGAGATGGCGCTCGACCGCCTGGCGCACGATCGCGCGGACGCGGGCTTCGTCGGGGCTGGGTGGCATGACCCCGGAGTCTAGGAACCTGTCCGGCAAGGGTCAAGAAACCGGCGCCACGCTAGCGTTCGGGCCCCGCGGAGGGCCGTGAGCGTGGCGCCGCGCGAGTACCACGCGATATCATCAACGGCCGCGATGTCTCGCAAGTCATCCTGAACTGATCCCGTTCGAGGACCTCCCGTGCTGCGTTCCGCCTCCCGATTGACGCTCGCCGTCGCGTGCCTCTCCCTCTCCTGCCTCGCGCCACGACTCTCGCTCGGCGCCGTTCCCGGCACGCCGCTCGCCGACGGTACGCGCATCGACCGGTGGACGCTCCGCAACGGGCTGCGCGTCGTCGCGCGCCACGTTCCGGGCGCGCGGACATCGGCCGTGACGCTCGGATACCGGCTCGGCATGAGCGAGGACCCGCCGAAGCAGGAAGGCCTCGCCGAACTGGCCGCCCAGGTGGCCTTCACCGCGCGCGCGGGCGACGTGCCGCAGCGCCAGCTCGGCGAGCTGGACCAGCTCCGCCCGTCCGGCTGGAACCTGAAGGTGACGCCGCACGTCACCGAGCTCACCGAAGCGGCACCCCACGACCTGTTCGCCGGCGTGCTCCACCAGGTCGGCCAGCGCCTGCGCGGCTTCACGACCTCGGACACGCACATCGATGAGGAGAAGGTCGAGGTCCGCGATCGCTTCAAGCAGAACCTCGACGCCAACGTCGAGGGCGCGCTGTCCACGCTGAGCGAGCAGCTGTCGACCGGCCAGAGCCCCGAACGCGCGATGCGCTACGCCACGGGCGAGGGACTCGACGGCGTGAAGGGCCCGGCCGTGCGCGAGCTGCTGCGGGAGCGCGTGGTGCCGTCCAACTCCGTGCTGGCGCTGGTCGGCGACTTCGACGGCATGGACCTCCACACCCTGCTGGACAAGGAAGTGGGCGACATTCCCGCGGGCACCGCCCAGCCGCCGATCGTGTGGGGACGGCTCGCCTCGTCGCGCGGCTCGGTCACCCGCGAGGATCTCAAGGCGCCGGCGGCCGTCGTCGGCATCGTCGCGCCCCCGCTCACCGACTCGACCCACGCGAGCTTCACCATGTTCGCGATCGCCATCGCGTCGGTGTCACGGACGCTGTGGGCCAAGGCGGAATCACCGCTGAGCCACCGGTTCCAGTTCTCGCTCGCCACCGACCCCGAGCTGGTGCGCTTCTACCCGCCGCTCACGCAAGAAGTCCCCGATCCGGGCGAGGCGCTGCTGCGGATGCTGCTCAACGGCCGCGAGAAGATCGTCGACACGACGACGCAGAAGTACGCCGTGGAGCGCGCCCTGTGGCTCGCGGGCGGCCCGCTGCCGGCGGATCTCGCGCCGCGCGCCGCCAGCGACCCCACCGTGACGAACAGCCTGTCGACGATCCACGCGGCCCTCGAGCTGTATGGCGACGAACCCTTCTGGGCGCGGTATCGCGCGCGCATCGTCGAGGCCCCGTTCATCGACCAGCGGCCGCTGTTCGAGTGGTTCGCCGAGCCCCACCACCAGGTGGCGTTCACGATGAAACCGGGGAAGAGCGCCCCCTGACGCGCGCGCAAGGCGCGGGCGGCGACGTTGAAGCGGCTCTCGTCACCGATCCGAGCACCCACGCGCGTTGACCCCTTCGTTTTCGCGGTGCTAGGTTGCGTGCAACATGGTGCGGCGCATCCTCATCGGCATCGCCGGAGGGTCCGGGTCCGGCAAGACGCTCGTCGCTCGCACCATCATCCGCGAGCTGGGCTCGGACCGCGTCGTCGTCATCGACCAGGATTCGTACTACAAGAACCTGGACGACATCCCCCATCGCGACCGCGACGCGCGCAACTTCGATCATCCCGACGCGTTCGACGGCGAGCTGCTGAAGCGCCACATCCGCGACCTGCTCGAGGGACACCCGATCGAGCAGCCGATCTACGACTACTCCCAGCACCAGCGCCTGGCCGAAACGCGCACGATCGGCGACCACATCGTGATCGTGCTCGAGGGCATCCTCATCTTCGTGGATCCCGAGCTGCGCGCGCTCATGGACATCAAGCTGTTCGTCGACGCGGACCACGACGTGCGCTTCATCCGCCGGCTCAAGCGGGACCTGGTCGAGCGCGGCCGCTCGGTCGACAGCATCATCCGCCAGTACGAGGAGAGCGTGCGGCCGATGCACATGCAGTTCGTCGAGCCGACCAAGCGCCACGCCGACCTGATCATCCCGGAAGGCGGCCACAACCGCGTGGCGATCGACCTCGTGAAGACGAAGATCCGCGAACTGCTGCGCGAACGCGAGGCGCTCGCCGCCGCGGAGCCCCGCGCCTAGGCCGGGAAGGCGGCGTTTCGGCGCTCGAGCGCGGGGCGCAACTGTCCTCGAGGATCGTTTCGTTCGATCGCGCTGAACCAACTTGCGCCGGCGCAAGTTGAACTGTCCTTGAGGACAGTTTCGTTCGATCGCGCTCAACACCTGGCGCTCGGCAGGGCTGTGCTCATGGGGCATCCGGAGGCTCGCGGGCAGGGCGTGTGAATGGAGCGCGTAGCGAAGATGGCGGAGCGCAGCCAGAGGCAGCGAGCCGTAGCAGGAGCGAAGGCGAGCGTGCCCTGTCCGCGTGTCTCCGGATGCCCCGACGACGCTGGAGCATCCCGGCGCTCGAATGCGCGCGGGGAAACAGCAATGCGGCTGATCGAGCTCATGGCGAGGATGGCGCGATGCGACGCGCGCGATCCAGAGGGATGTTGATCGAAACGCGACTGTCCCCGGGGACAGTTTCGTTCGATCGCGCTCAACACGCGACGTTCGAGCATCCCGGCGAGCGAGCGCCGTTACACCTACGCCGGCTGGCGGATCGCCGCGCGGCGGACGTGCGCCGGCGTCTCGTGGGCGCGGGTCATCTCGCGACGCCGCAGGTCCTTTCGCACGCCGGCGAGCAGGTGCCACGCGCGCAGCGCCTCGGCCACCGCCCACGCCGGGCGGCTCGAGCCGCGTCCCGCGTGCGGCGGGTCGCCGTCCGAGCGCTCGGGCAGCAGGCCGAGGCCGCGATCGTGCATGAACGAGGCGAGCGGCTGGAGCAGCTCGAGCGACAGCGCACGGTCGCCGGTCACGCGCTGGTGCGCGAGTGCGAAGTGCGGCAGTAGCCATGTCCACGCCGAACCGAGCACCGCGGCGCGCGTGTCGTGCGCCGGATCCCCCGTCTCGTGCGGCACGTAGCGGCCGTCCCGCGGCGACAGACTGCGCAGGCCGTGCGACGTGAACAGTTCGTTCGCGACCGTGGCCAGCACGGCGCGACGCTGGGCGGACGGCAGCGGTGATTCCGGCAGCGACAGCGCCAGGATCTGGTTCGGGCGGATCGAGGCGTCGGCGCCGTATGGGCCGTCGAGCACGTCGAATAGCGCGTGCCGGTCGGGATTCCAGAAGCGCGCGAAGCCCTGTTCGAGCCGGTCCGCGCGAGTCTCCCACCGCTCGCCGTTGCGCCGCAGCCGGCGCGCGAACGTGGCCATCGCGGTGTGGGCGTTGAACCACAGGGCGTTCGTTTCGACCGGCTTGCCGTGACGCGGCGGGAGGCCGGCGGCGATGAGCCGCGCGTCCATCCACGTCGCTGGCTCGCCGGTGGCCCCCACGCGCAGCAGGCCGTCGCTCGGGTCGGCCGAGATGCCGCCCGACGTGCCCTGCGTCAGCGATTCGAGCGCGGCTTCGAGCCGCGGCACGGCACGCGCGAGGAACGCGGTGTCGAGCGTCTGCTCGAAGTAGGCGCGCAGCGCCTGCACGTACCACAGCGTGGCGTCCGCCGTGCCGCCC
>JANLWK010000096.1:0-1513 GCA_031364505.1 Candidatus Eiseniibacteriota bacterium
GCCGCGCGAGCCGGCCGCGCCGCGGCCCACGATGAGCGCCGGCCAGCACCGCGCGGCACATGTGAAGCCCGCGCCGGCGAAGCGCACGAAGTCCGCCGCGCCGAACCGCACCAAGTCCACCGCGGCGAAGCCCGCCCGCAAGGCTTCGGCAAAGCCCGCACGCAAGGCCGCGGCGAAGCCGGCCCGCGCCAAGTCGCGCACGTCGCGCGCCGCCTCCGCGCGCGGACGTGCCGTGAGCCGCCCGGCCCGAAAGCGCGCCCCCCGGCGGACGACGGCCCGGCGGACGACGCGACGCGGCTGACACCACCGCGGACGATGGCGTCGCTCGCGGTCGAGCCCGCGCTCGAATTTCGCCGCGACCGGGCGCTGCCCTACCTCGTTGAATACTGGTACCTCGGCTCGCGCACGACGCGCTACATGGTCGTGCGCCGGTTCCGCGAAGTGCTCGCGCACGCGGAGATCGGACCCGGCGATCGCGTCCTGGACCTCGGGTGCGGGTGGGCCTACGGCACGAACTGGGCGCGTGCGCTGGGTGCCCACGTCAGCGGCATCGACCTCGGGATGGACCAGCTCGGCTGGGCGCGGCGTGCGATGCCCGACGCGGCGGGGTTGGGTCTCGTGCAGGCGAACGCGAACGCGCTGCCGTACCGCGACCAGACGTTCGACCGCGTGGTGTCGGTCGAGATGATGGAGCACGTGTTCCGGCCGGACCGTCCGCGCGTGCTCGGCGAGATCGCGCGCGTCGTGCGGCCCGGCGGCCGGATCTCGTTGTCGACACCGAACACGATCTCGCCGGTCGAGGTCGCGAAGGTGTGGCTGATGCTCATGGCCTCGGTGCGCGGCCGGCTGCCATCGGGGTGGTTTCGCGAGGCGCCGGACGACGCGGGCACGTATCACCCGTATCGCTACCACCATCCGATCGCGCTCGCCGAGCTTCGCGACGGGCTCGAGGGCGCCGGGTTCCGCGTGCTCGGTGCCCGGCGGTTCCTGTGGGTGATCAAGACGCTGCCCGATGCCGCGTTGCCGGCCGGCCGCGCGCTCGAGTGGGTGGCCGAGCGCCTGCCACTCGTGAGCCGGCTCGGCGCCACGACGCTCGTGTGGGCCGAGCGCGTGTGAGCACGGGAGCGCCATGAGCGGAGCGAAGAACGCCATGAGCGGAGCGAAGAACGACACGAGTCGCGTACCGCGAAGCCTCGTCACGCTCGACGGCAGTGCCGTCGCGGACGGCAGTTTGGCGTTGCTGCTGGACGCCGTACGCCGCGGCGCCGAGCGTGCGGGCGGCCATGCGACGACGTTTCGCTGCTACGACCTCAAGGTGCAGCCGTGCATCGCGTGCGGTCCCGAGCCGACGACCGGCTACTGCATCTTCCATGACGACATGGACCGCGTGTACGAGGCGATGCGCGACGCTCACGCGATCGTCGTCGGGACGCCGGTCTACTTCGACACCGTGAGCGCCCCCCTCAAGCTGGTCATGGATCGCTGCAATTGCATCACCATGCTCATGCGCGAC
>JANLWK010000300.1:0-12167 GCA_031364505.1 Candidatus Eiseniibacteriota bacterium
CAGCGGCCGCGTCCTGACGACCGGCCAGCTCGGCGAGGTGATGAAGGAGTCCGTGCAGGCCGCGCACTCGTACGTGCGCTCGCGCGCCGAGGTGCTCGAGATCGAGGCCGAGGCATTCTCGAACTACGACATCCACGTCCATTTCCCGATGGGCGGCGTGCCGAAGGACGGACCCTCGGCGGGGATCACGATCGGCCTCGTCATCGCGTCGGTGCTGAGCGACCGGCCGATCCGCCACGACGTCGCGATGACGGGTGAGGTCAGCCTGCGCGGCAAGGTGCTGCTCGTCGGGGGGCTGCGCGAGAAGGCGCTGGCCGCCTACCGCTCCGGCATCCGCACGATCCTCTACCCCGAAGCGAACCTGAAGGACCTGAGCGACATCCCCGAAGACGTGCGCGAGAAGGTCGAGCTGGTGCCCGTGAGCACCATGGACGAGGTGCTGTCGATCGCGCTCCACCGCGTGATCATCCCGTCACCCACGGCGGGCGGCTACATCATCGAGGTCGACGACGACGACGAGGACGAGGCGCCTCGCGCCCGCCCGCCGCGCATCGCGCGCGGCCCGCGCTTCGACGGCGACGAGGACGAGTAGCGCGCGCGACGGCGCGGCCCCCGCGACGACGACGACGACGGATTAGCACGCGCGGCGCCAATTGTTGAGCGGCATCGAACGAAACTGTCCCCGGGGACAGTCGCTTTCCATGTGTGCGCCGAGTCCGTTCGACCGCGCGTTGTTCAGCGGTGTCGAACGAAACTGTCCTCAAGGACAGTCGCCTCCGATCAGCCCAGGTTCTCCTGGATGAAGGTCGGGCTCAGGTGCACCGACAGCTCGACCAGCGGATCATCACCCGTGGCCTTGAAGCTGTGCACCTCGCCGGCCTTGATCACCAGGATGTCGCCGGCACCCGCCTCGAACTCCACACCATCTACCGTCCACATGCCGCGGCCCTCCTGCACGAACTGGATCTCGTCGTAGGGATGCCGGTGCGGCCCCGGCCCGCCGCCCGCCTCGAAGCGCACGAGGAACGCCGACATCGCGACGTCGCCCTGATCGGCGCCCACGAATCGGTGCGAGCTTCCTTTGAACGGCAGGTCACTCCGATGGACGCGATGCATGGCGGACTCCAGGACGACGCTACGCCGCAGTCTGGTACTACCTTCGTCGCAAGATAATGAAGACGTGACGGTAAGCACCGCCGCCCCGTTCATCACGCACTCCGCAATAGACTCAGGCCGAATCGTTTATTGGGCTGCTGATGTCTGCATTGTAAAAGGTGTGAACGCGAGAGCGCGTGTTGTTGAGATATTTATTCCAGGTTGGCGTGCCTTGGATGTTGAGCCGACCATCCGTTTGCCAGTCATAGACGAGCGTGTCGCCATCGACGTCGCTGGCAATACACGTAACGACTGTTGAGTCTGGAGGGGCCGATCGTGTCGGGGACTGCGAACACCGTATCGATCACGGGAACATTGTTGATCGCGTAGATGGGACGCGTCGGACGCTCATTACTGCAGCCATAGACAGACAGGAAGAGCCCGGCCAAGACCGCCGGCGCGGTCTTCACGGTCTGTGCCTCGGAGCAGTTGGGTTCATCGCGACTACGGCGCCTCGCCCTCGACGTCTTCGTCGCGGACCGCGCCGCCGCGCTCGAGGGCCGCGAGGTAGTCGGCGATGATCGCGCGCGCCTCGGACGCGTCGCCGCGCGTGACGAGGATCTCGCCCCAGTGCGTCGTCGCCCAGTCGCGCCGCACCGTGCCGTAACCGGGAATCGTCGCCGGCCGCAGCACCGTGCGGATGCCCTCGTGCTCGAGCACGCCGCACAGCAGCACGCCGGCCGCGGCGTCGGGGACGCAGTGGACGATCTCGGGCGCGGCGCCCTCCGGGTGGGGCGGCTCGTGGCCGAGCACCACGCGACAGCCCGGGCACGCCACGATGGCGTCCTCGTATTCGCGCCCGCACTCCGGGCAGTACCTCACCCGCGCGCTCCCGCGGCCACGCTCGCGTACCGTTCGCGCAGCAGCTTCGCGGCGCCGCTCACGCGGTCGGGGCTCGTCGCCAGCGACATGCGCACCCAGTCGCCGTACTCGGCGCCGAACGCCGTGCCGGGCAGCACGGCCACACCCCACGACAGCCATTCCTCGACGAGCGCCCACAGGTCACGCTCGCGGCGCGCGGCGGAGACGTTCGCGAACACGTAGAAGGCGCCGCGCGGGGACGGCACGGTGATGGCACCCTGGCCCTGGAGCCCCGACAGCATGAGGCCGCGCCGCTCGGCGTATGCCGCGCGCATCGTCTCGACGCACGCCTGCGACGACGTGACGGCCGTCGCGGCCGCGGCCTGCACCGACGGGAACACGCCGTGCGTCGTGTAGAACCCGAGGATCGGCCCCATCACGCCGCGCAGCGACGGGGGCGCGACGACGTAGCCGACGCGCCAGCCGGTCATCGCGTACGACTTGGAGAACGTGAAGGCGGTCACGGTGCGCCCGGCCATGCCGGGGAGCGAGGCCGGGCTCACGTGCGTGGCGCCGTCGTAGAGCAGGTGCTCGTAGGCCTCGTCGCTGACGACCCACAGGTCACGCTCGATCGCGACGGCCGCGAGCGCCTCGAGGTAGTCGCGCCCGAGCACGCAGCCGGTCGGATTGTGCGGGGTGTTCAAGTAGATCGCGCGCGTCCGGGGACTCAGTGCCGCGCGCAGCCGTTCGCCGAACTCGGCGGGCGACCAGGCGCCGCTCATGATCTCGAGGTAGCCCGGCGTCGTGCGCATCGTCGCGCCGTCGACGAACGCCACGAGCTTCGGGATCGCCATCCAGAACGGCGACAGCACGAGGCATTCGTCGCCGGGCGCCAGCAGCGCCTGGAACGCGATGAACAGCGCGTGCGTGCCGCCCAGCGTGGCGACGACGTCGTCGACGTGCGCGGCGATGCCGTTCTCGCGCGCCAGCTTCTGGACCAGCGCCTCGCGCAGCGCGATCGAGCCGCGGGCATCGGGGTAATGCGTCTCGCCCGCGCGCGCGGCGGCGCCCAGGGCCTCGACGATGTGCGGCGGCGTGTCGAAGTCGGGCTCGCCGCGCTCGAGGTGGATGACCGGCTGGCCCGCGGCCTCGCGGGCCTTCGCGGCGGCCATCACGCGGCCGAGGTCGGACGTCATGCCCAGCAGCGGGCGGGAAGCGATCGAAGGCGACATGGAGTTCTCCGGGTTTTCGCGGGCGACTGGCGCCTCGAGGACGGCGGATGCGGTCGATGTCCATTGTAGCCGCGTCCCGCGCGGGTTTCATCCCGGTTGAGGCCGGGCGGGCCGGCGCCGATAACTCCTGGGACGACTGACGCCGATTGGAACGTCCCGGAGGATTCGAGCCGTGTCCCGTTACGAACTGCGCGATATTTCCGACCGCCTCGCCCGCTCGTCCGATGCCGAGGCCGTGGCGTTCGAATTCCTGGGAGCGCTACAGGACGCGCAGCCACAGTGGCGCGCGACGCTGGCGTTCTACGAGGTCAGCCGTGACGCGCTCGTGCGGCTCTACGAGCGCGAGAAGGACCAGCTCAAGGCGCGCGAGATCAAGGTCATGGTCGACCAGCTGCCGCCGCGGATGATCCGTAATTTCTTCCACCCGACGGCCTCGCACGAGCCCGCGGGCCGCAAGTCGATCCTGACGCCGTTCGTCCAGTCGAGCCCGGTGTTCGAGCCCGACCTGAACGACGCCGTGCTGCTCAGGGCACTGCTGCCCGTGACGACGTGGAGTTCGTGCGTGTGCCTGCCGCTCACCGATCGCGGCGAGATGCTCGCCGTGCTGACGATCGTCAGCTCGCGGCGGGCGGGCTTCGGGCCCAAGGTGCTCGATGAGCTTGTGCCGCTGCGCAGCATGGCAGCGTTCGCGCTGGCCGAGCGTCTGCACCGCGCGACGTCGAACGCCGTGCCCCCCGATGCCGCCGCGGCGAGCCGGGCGGCGGCGGAGTTCCACGAGCGCATCGAGCAGCTCACGATCCACGCGCGGGAGCTGGAGCAGGACACCAACGTCAAGGGCGAGCGCGTCGCCGAGCTGACGCAGCGCATCGAGCAACTGGACCGGCACTCGAACGGCTATCGCGACGAGCTGGACCGCGTGAAGCAGGAGCTCGCCGCGATCGAGCAGCGGTCGGAGCGCGCCGCCCAGGGAGTCGGGCGAGCGTCGGCGCACCTCGAGACGGCGGGCACGCGGCTGGAGGAGCTGCAGCAGACGCAGCGCTTCATGGCACAGGTATTCGAGAGTCTCGCGGCCGAGCACGATCCGCGGCAGTTCTCGCGCGAGATGGTGGGCTGGATGGTCGAGCACTTCGGCGTCGAGCGCTGCAGCATCATGATGCTCGATCGCAGCGGCTACCTGCTGCGCATCGTGGACCAGGCGGGTATTCCGCCCGAGGTCGCCGAGAAGGTTCGCGTGCGGCTCGGGCAGGGCGTGGCGGGCTGGGTCGCGCTGCATCGCAAGCCGTTGTTCGTGCAGGCCCGCGCCGACGCTCCGGACGTGGAGCGCAACGTCGCGGAGTCCTACGACACCGAGTCGTTCGTGTGCGTGCCGATCGTCTACAACGGCCGCATCACGGGCGTGCTCAACCTGAGCAACAAGCAGGACGGCACGGCGTTCACGCCGGCCGACCTCGAACGCGCGACGCTCACCGCCGGCGTGCTCGCGATCACGCTCGGGTCGAACGAGACCGTGCGGCGCGCGCTGGCCTGGGCCGCCTAGTCTCCCGCCGCGCCGGCGTCCGCGCCGGCGCTACACCGTTTCGCGCCGCGGCCGCCGGTCGTTGCGAGCGCGGAGGCCGCGCCACGGGCGCGAGCGCGCCGGCCGCCCGCATGCGCTCGGCGAACTCTTCGAGCGCCTGGGCGTGCGCCGCGAAGGCGAGCGGCCTGGGCGGGCGCGCGATTGGAAACCAGCGCGCCTGGATCGCGTCGTCGCCCGGCACGAGCCGCCCGCCGGCCGGCCGGGCCACGTAGAGCACGAGCACCGCGCGCACGCGCGGATCGTCGAACCCCGCGTAGACGCCGAACAGCTCGTCGAGCTTCCCGCGCAGCCCCGTCTCCTCGCGCAGTTCGCGCAGGGCGCAGTGCCGCGGCGTTTCGCCGTACTCCATGAACCCGGCGGGCAGGCACCAGGCGCCGGCGCGCGGGTCGTAGCGGCGCTTCACGAGCAGCACGCGGCCCCGGTCGTGCAGCAGCACGCCGGCGGCGGGGGCGGGATTGCGGTAGTAGACGAAGCCGCAGGCGCCGCAGGTCGGCCGCCGCGTGCCGTGATCGTCACGCAGCGCGAGACGGGCGCCGCAGAGCGGGCAGAAGCGGATGCGGGCGGCGGTCGTGGCAGTCATGGTGGGGGAGCGGACACTACCCCGCGCGCTCGGCGGTCCGCCACCACCGGTGCTCGCTACTCGATGACGAACGCGGCAAAACGGAGCGCCCGGACGGTTTCATCCGCCCGGGCGTCGTGTCACACTCGCCCTCGAGGGAGCGCCGCGCTGCACCGGCCGCCCGTGTACATCGCCCCTTGCTGACACCTTGCGGTGTGGGCGGTTCCGGATCGGCGCCCCCTCGATGAACGATGTGACCTGAATCAGTTCTTGTCCGACGAATCCGAGCGATCGCGATCCAGTCGGTTCAGCTCCTCGCGCATCTTCCGCAGCTCGTCCCGCAGCTGCTTCAGCTCGTCGCGCATCTCCTCGCGCGACTGCGGCGACATCTCGTCGCCATCGATCTGGATGTGCTGGCGCACCTTGCCCTCGGGAACGCCCCAGCGCCCGCCCGGGCTGCCGTTCCACTGGAACGTGCGGGTGCGCGGGGTGCCCGGCGTACCGGGCGTGCCGTTCCAGTTGAACGAGCGCCCCGGTTGCCGCAGCCGCATGACCTTCGGCATGTCGCCGAGCGTCGCCGACACGGACTGCCGCGCGCCGTGGCGCACGAGCGATATCGATGCCGTGCGGTCGCTCGACCGCACCGCTTCCTGCAGGTCGTCGGCGCTCGCGATCGCCTTGCCGTCGACACGCGTGATCACGTCGCCGGCGTGGATGCCCGCCTTCTCGGCCGCCGACCCGTCGATGACCTCGAGCACCAGCGCGCCGCGGACGTCGCGGCCGCCGAAGTAGCTCGCCAGGTCGGGATTCAGGCTCTCGATGCGGACGCCGAGACGGCCGCGATTCGCGCCCATCGCGCCCATGTCGGGCATCTGGAACTCGAAATGATCGTCGTCGCCGTCGTCGTCATCGTCGTCATCGAAGTCGTGGTCCCCGTCGTGGTCGCGGTAGATCCGCACCTCCTGCGGGTGCTTCATGGGCCTCGGCGCCTTCGGGGCGCGCGGAACGCCGGGCGGCGCCGGGACGTCGAGGTCGAAGTCGGAGTCACCCGAATCGCCGGAGTCGCTGTCGCGCGAGTCGAGGGTGGCGGTCAGCGACTTCTTCTGGTCGTCGCGAACGACCGTCAGGTCGACCGACCGGCCGACGGGCAGCGCGCGCACGATGTCGGCGAGCTCGTCCGGTGAATCCACGTCGCGGGAGTCCAGCCGCACGATGATGTCGCCCTGCTCGACCCCGGCACGATCGGCCGGGCTGCCGTCGACAACGCGGCGGACGAGCGCGCCGCTGCCGTTGTAGTTCATGCCTTCGCGCAGCTCTGGCGTGATCGCCTGCGTGTAGACGCCGAGCCACGAATTACCATCGGCGTGCGCGGGGCGCGATGACGCCGTCGCGCCGAGCGCGAGCGCGCCGACGAGCACCGCGCACCAGGTGCGCATACTCATGGTCCAACCCCCTGTGCTAGCTTCGCCTGACACGTCATCGGACTCTCGGTGGCCCCGATGACTTGCCTCACCTGTGTCGGCGCGAGCTGCATCCACTTAAAACCGCGCAGCCCCCTCGCCGGTTCCCTGGAAGTCACCTTCCACCTGAATTCAGACGGTTGAACCCCCCGTGCGAGTCAACGACCTGTTAAAGCTGGAAATCCAGGACCTGGCGCTGGGGGGAAAGGCCCTGGCCCGGGACTCCGGACGGGTCGTGTTCGTCGACCGTGGCCTGCCCGGCGACACGCTGACGGCCCGGGTGACCCGCGTGAAGCCCGCATACGCCGAGGCGAAGCTCGAGGCGCTGACCTCCCCATCGGCGCGCCGCGTGGCGCCCCGGTGCATCCACGTCGGGGTCTGCGGCGGGTGCCGCTGGCAGGAGCTGGCCTACGCGGACCAGCTCGAGGCCAAGCACCGGCAGGTGAAGGACGCCCTCGAGCGGATCGGCGGTCAGTCGGGCATCGAGGTCGATCCGATCCGGCCCGCGCCGCAGGTGTTCCGGTACCGGAACAAGATGGAGTTCAGCTTCCACCCGTCGCCGGACGATCTGCCGGTGCTCGGCCTCCACGAGCGCGGCACGTTCGACCGCGTGTTCGTGCTCGACGACTGCTGGCTCGCGAGCGAGCTGACGGTGTCGATCGTGCGACTCACGCAGCGCTTCGCCCTCGAACGGCGGTGGGCCGCGTACCATCCGGCGCGCCACACGGGCCGCGTCCGGTTCCTCGTCGTACGCCACCTGCCGCACACCGCGCAGTGCGCCGTGCACCTGATCGCGGCGTCCGACGCGGTGCCGGGTGTGGGCGAGTGGGCCCAGGCGGTCGCGGCGCTGTCGCCCGACGTGCGCACCGTGACGCTGGGCCTCAACCGCTCGCGCTCGAACGTCGCCATCGCCGAGGAGGAGCGCGTGCTCGTCGGCGACGGCCTCGTGCTCGAGCGGTTGCTCGGGCTCGAATTCGAGGCGGCCGCGGGCGCGTTCCTCCAGACCAACAGTTCGCAGGCCGAGGCGCTCTACACGGCGGCGATCGAGGCGACGGGGCTGTCCGCCGGGGAGACGGCGCTCGATCTCTATTGCGGCACGGGAACGCTGACGTTGCTGCTGGCGCGCGTGTGCCGCGAGGCGGTGGGCGTCGAGAGCGTTCCCGAGGCGATCGATGCCGCGCGCCTGAACGCCCGGCGCAACGGGATCGCGAACGCCCGGTTCGTCGCCGGCGAGACGCGGGCGATCCTC
Organism: Candidatus Eiseniibacteriota bacterium; assembly: GCA_031364505.1. Lineage (GTDB taxonomy): Bacteria > Eisenbacteria > RBG-16-71-46 > RBG-16-71-46 > RBG-16-71-46 > JANLWK01. Next base: position 8,033 of record JANLWK010000300.1, read on the forward strand.
CGCCAGTGGGCGCGAGGCGAGCGTCCCGATACGCCACGTCCGGACGTTGTCATGGTGGATCCGCCCCGCGCCGGCCTGCATCCGCGCGTCGTGGCGCGGGTGTCCGAGCTGACGCCCCGGCGCATCGTCTACGTGTCGTGCAATCCGGCCACGCTCGCCCGCGATGCCGCGGACTTCTGCCGGCTCGGCTACGCGCTCGGCCGGGTGGAGCCGTTCGACATGTTCCCGCACACCGCCCACATCGAATGCGTCGCGCGCTTCGAGCGTGTGGCTGCCACCGTCTAGCCCGCGTCAAATAGCGTCGCGCGCCGCGAGCCCGACCCCTTCGGCGTGCTACGATTTCCGGCCATGACGCCACCATCCCATGCCCGCCGCCGCCCGTGTCGGGCCTTCCTGTCTCTGGCCGCCCGTGTCGCGTGCGCCGTCTTGGGCGCATGGGCCTGCTTGGCTTCCGCTCCGACCCCCGCGCGCGCAGAGCCGCCGATCTCCGACGCCGGCACGTACCGCGTCTACCAGAACGACCAGTTAATCGGCACCGAGGAGTTCTGGTTCTTCACGTCGGCCGAGAGCCTGCTCATCCGCGCGCGCGTGAGCGAGCTGCTGCCGCGCCCCGGCTTCGCGCCCGACACGCTGCAGAAGGGCATGCAGCTCCTGATGTCCCCGGACGACCGCGACATGCATACCTACCTGTCGCAGGAGATCCTGAGCGGCGTGGCGACGCGACGCGAGCTGACGATGCTCGACACCACGTACTCCTCGACGCGCGAGTTCGGCCAGCGCGGGTTCACCGACGTGTACGTCCGCCCGCCGGGTCGGATCTATCCCGTCGATCCGCAGGTGTTCACGCTCTACCACCTGATGGTGCACGACGTGCAGGCGCAGGGCGTGGACGATCGCGGTGTGCTGACACTCTACCTGGCCGGCAAGGACACGACCGCCGAGACGCGCGTCACCCGCCTCGGGAAGGAGTCGGTGAAGCTCGGTGGCCGCCTGTATCCCGCCGACAAGTTCCGCGTGAAGGACGACTGGTCGGAGTTCCTGGTGTGGCTGTCGCCCAAGGGGCAGATGCTCAAGCTCACGATGCCGAGCGTCGGCCTGCGCGTCGAGCGCGACCCGAAGACGCTGCTGCTGAAGAACGCGCCGTCCGCGGTGCAATCGATCGGGCTCCCGCCGCCGCCGCCGAAGGTGCTGCGCTAGCCCGCAGCCACTCGAGCAGCAGCCGCGCGCCGAACCCGGTCGGCCCGCGCGATTCGTGCGGACGCTCGGCGAAACACCACCCGGTGCTGGCGAAATCGACGTGCGCCCAGCGGAGCCCGCGCGCGAACCGCGCGAGGAACGCCGCGGCGAGCGAGGCGCCGCCTTCACGCGAGGCGAAGTTCACGACGTCGGCGACGTCGCTCGACAGCTCGTTCCCGTGCTCCTCCCACAGCGGCATGCGCCACAGCCGCTCGCCCGTGGCCGATCCGGCCGCGAGCAGCGAGGCCGCCAGCGGCTCGTCCGTGCTGAACAGCCCGGCCGCGTGCCGGCCGAGCGCGATGCGCACCGCGCCCGTCAACGTGGCGACGTCGACGACGATCGCCGGGCCGAGCGTGCGGGCGTAGCACAGCGCATCGGCGAGCACGAGCCGCCCCTCGGCGTCCGTGTTCGTCACCTCCACCGTGGTGCCGTCCATCGCGCGTACCACGTCGCCCGGCTTGTACGAGCGGCCGTCGACGACGTTCTCGGCGCACGGCAGCAGGCCGACGATCCGGAACGGCGGGTCGATGGTGGGCAGCGCCGAGAACGCGCCGATCACCGCGGCCGCGCCCGACATGTCGTACTTCATACGCACGAGGTCCTCGCGACCCTTGGGCGGGAGACCGCCCGTGTCGTACGTGATGCCTTTGCCGATGAGCACGATCGTGGGCGCCGCGTTCGCGGACTTCGAGGACGTGGACTTCGCCGACTTCGCGGATGCGGCCTTCGCCGCCGCCGCGGGGCGGTCGAGCACGACGAGGCACGGCGGGTTCGGGCTTCCGCGGCCGACGGCGAGCAGGAGGCCCATGCCCAACCGCTCGAGCTGGGCCCGGCTCAATACGCGCGCCGCGGCGCCGGCCGCCTCGGCCGCGTCCTTCGCGCGAGCGGCGAGGCGCTCGGGCGTGAGGTCCTGCCCCGGCGTCGAGGCGAGGTCGCGCGCGAGGCACGTGCCTTCGGCCCATCGCGCACCGACGGCCGCGGCGCGCGCCAGCTCGCGGCCCGCGTCGGCGCGTGCGACGACCAGCTCGGCGCGGACGAGCGGCGCGGGAGACGGGTCGCTGCGATACGCGGCGAACCGGTGGTGGCCGAGCACCACCCCCTCGGCCGCCGCCTCGATCCATTGCGGCGCGGCGAGTGCATCCGGGATGCGGATGCCGAGCGTCCGCGCGCGCATCGCACGGGCGCGCCGCGCCGCGATCGCTGCGGCCTGGAGCAGGCGCGGCCGTGTGAGATCCCCGCGCCGACCGAGCCCGACGAACAGCGTGCGGCCGGCCGAATCGTCCCGCGCCGCGTACACGAGCGCCGACTCGAGCGCGCGCCCGCGAAAATCACCCATGCGCCGGAGTCGCGCGACGGTCGCGCGGTGCGCGCGGTCGGCGAGTGCCGCGCCCGGCGCGTCGTCCTCGAAGCACAGCACGGCCGTCATTCCCGCGCGCCGCTCGCGCGCACCGCCTGTCCGAACGCTCAACTCCATCGGCGCTCCCTCGTCATCGATTGGGATCTCGGATCCGCCGTCGCGCCACATGGCGCGGCCGCGTTACGTTAGCCGAACGCGGCGCGCGGGCTCTAACGCACGGCCCCCATTCGGGTTCTCCGGGCGGCTCCGGAGTGTCAGGGCTGGGTCATGCCGGACATGCGGATCGGCTTGATCTTCGCTTCGCGGGACTGGCATGCTCCGGGTCGATGGCCGTCGCCCTCGCGGACTGCGCGAGCGCTGCGGTCATGCACCCCGATCGCGATCGCGACGTCGCACCAGGACGTGCGCCGACTCGGTCCCGTCCGAGCAGATATTCCGCTATCTCGTATCTCGGCGGACGAACCGTCATGACCGGCTCCCGCCGGTCCATCCAAGGAGGTCCTGTTCCATGCGTCGATTGATCCCGGTTGCCAGCGTTGCCTTCCTACTCGCGCTTTCCCTCTCGGCCTGCTCCAGGCAGCAGACGGCCATGGACACCACCACCACCGACAGCCTGATGGCGTCGAACCCGGTCGAGACGCCGGCTGGCGACATCACCCCGCAGTCCCCGTATACCGAGCCGCAGGCGGATACGCGGCCCGCGACGACGACGCCGTCTACCCGGCCGTCGACGAAGCCCAAGTCACCGCCGGCCTCGACGCCTGCACCGGCGCCGTCCAACCCCGGCACGCGGGTCGACGCCGGCACCGCGGTCAACGTGAGCGTGTCGTCGCAGATCTCCTCGGAGACCGCGAACGTGGGCGACACGTGGACGGGCGAAGTGAAGGAGAACGTCATCGTGGGCGACCGCGTCGTTTTCCCGGCCGGTAGCATCGTCACCGGTACGGTCACCGAAGCGGTGCCGGCCGAGCGCGGCTCGAGGGCGCGCCTCGGCGTCGAAGTGAACTCGATCACCGTGAACGGCACGCGCCACGCGGTGGACGCCGGCACCGAGGCGATCGAAGCGGGATCCCCGCGCGCGCGGAACCTCGGCGCGATGGCGGGTGGTGCGGCCGCGGGCGCCCTGATCGGCAAGGCCGTCGGCGGCAGCGGCAAGGGTGCCTTGATCGGCGGACTCCTCGGCGGCGCCGCCGCGGGAGGCGCCGTGGCCAAGTCGAAGGGCTACCAGGTCGTCCTCAAGGAAGGCACCGTCGTCACGTTCAATGTGAAGGCGCCGGTCACGATTCGCTCGTAGCACGGCGTCATCGAAGCACCGCGGGGGGCGGCCACACGGCCGCCCCTCGTTGCGTTGGAGGTGCGGTCTCATGGCCTCCGCACACGATGCGCGGCGCGCACCGCGGGCTCGGGAACCGCGCGTGACCGGAGGGGACGCGAAACTTTGTAACGTAAGCACAGCGCGGCCCCGGACGTCAAGCGCGGTTCACCAGCCCCCCGACCCGGCCTCCACGCAGGCCGCAACATGCACAATGGAGCACGCGCCGC
>JANLWK010000122.1:0-2050 GCA_031364505.1 Candidatus Eiseniibacteriota bacterium
CGTTCGCTCCAGAACGACGATCACCCCGTGCCACGACCCCGACCCAAGGCTCGGACCGGCATCGGGATCTACACCAATCGCCGTAAACCGAAACCCGGCCACGCCTGGAAGAAGGCCGCCGTGCTCCCACCCTCAACCCGGGCGGCCTGACCGGCAGGGGGGTGCAGAATCACTGACGCGTAAAGGGTGCAGAATCACTGACGTACGACAAGTCGCCCTCCCGCGAGCTCGGAGGGAGATCGCGCAGGTCAAGCAACAGCTCGCCGCCGCGGCGAGGAGTGACCTCACCGGCAACATCGTGCCGCGGGCACATCCCTCCTACCTGATCCGCAGCACTCTCCGGCACTCGTCGCGGTCGCTCGTCTGGAGCCGGAGCAGGTAGATCCCGCCGCTCACGTTCCGGCCGGACTCATCGCGACCGTCCCAGTGCGTCTCCACCGACCGCGCCGGCAGGGCTTCGTTCATCAGGGTGCGCACGAGTCGCCCGGTGATGTCGTATACGCGCAGCCGCGCGCGGTCCGAGTGGGCGAGGGTGAATCGGATCGACGTGGAGGTGACGAACGGATTCGGGTGATTCTGTTCGAGCGCCCGCGGTTCGCGGCCAGCCGAGGCGCCCGGGCCCACGCTCGTCGGCGTCTGCAGGAATTCGTCCAGCACGTTGCGCACCACCCGCTGCAGCACCGTGTCCACTACCATGCTGCCGCAGAAGCTCAACGACCCCGCGCTGAACACGCCGCCGCCGCCGGGGTGATGGTAGTAGGTCATGTCCGCGCCGTAGCCGCCGGCGTTCGTTCCGCGCGCCAGTAGCTCGATGTTCGCCGGGGGGCTGCCGCGATCGTCGCTGCCGAACGCCGTGACGATCGCGCCATCGGGCGCCAGGCCCGGGATCGACGTGTCCATCTCCCAGCCGCTGGCCCCGCCGCCATTCACTCCCGCGGCGCCGATCGCCTCACCATTGGAGACGCCCGTTCCCGTGAAGAAGCGGTGACCGGCCTCGAGCACCTGCATCGGCGCCCAGGTCTGGTAGCCGTCGGAACGGTACGCGACGCCGAGCACGGCGCGTTCGGGCCGGGGCGGATCGAGGTTGCGATAGTAGTTGTACTTGCGGCAGTCGCGAGTGCCGCAGTAGTACACGGGGTACGTCGTCAGGGAGGTGCCGTCGGGCGAGAACACGACTTGCTCGTAGATTCCGTTGCCGCCCACGTACATCAGCGAGCCGCCGTACTCAAGGAAGTCCTCGAGCCGGTCCAGCATCTCGACCGACCAGTATTCCGGATGCGTGTGCAGGATGAGCCCATGGTAGGCCTGCAGCCCCGGGATCCCGTTGTGGAAGTCCAGGTCGGTGTAGACGTCGTAGTGGTATCCGTTCGTGGCCAGCCAATCGAGCATCCACAGCTCGGCCCGAGTGAGGTGGTTCGTGCCGGCGCCGTTCGCGTGGATGTAGGGGTTGGGCCTCAGGAAGCCGAGCTGGTGCGCGGGAATGACGGTGTACTTGCTCCTGCCGCCCCAGTCGTTGTACGCGCTCCAGGTGTTCGTGTTGGCGATCACGGCGAGTTGGCCGTGCGCGTCGGGAGGCGGTCGGACGACGAACGACGTGCGGAACGTCATCAGGCCCGCGCCGGAAAATTCCGCTCCATAGATGCCGGACGTCCAGTCCGCGGGGACCGCGAAACGGAACGTCGTCGTCCACGCGCAGCCTTTCCACGCTGAATCGGGCATCGCCTGGGACACGGCGGGCATGGTCGTCATCGTGATGAGCGGAATGGATGTGTTCGAGTCGTTCAGCCGCTGGTAGCGCGCGAAGGTGACCTGGTAGGACGCAGAGCTCGAGACCATGAACGACAGGGTCTCGCCCGGTGCGGCGGAGAGCGGCCAGTAGTAGGCCTCGACGGCGGCCGAGGCCGCGGACCCGAAGCAGAGACCGAGCGCGAGCAGCGCGGGCAGCGCCGAAATTTGAGGGCGACGGGTACGCCGGGGGCTGGCCATGGTGGCCCTCCTACTCCCCGGGTGGCCGGCGCTCGAGAGGTGCCCGGCGGGTGAGCCGGGGAAC
>JANLWK010000008.1:0-9634 GCA_031364505.1 Candidatus Eiseniibacteriota bacterium
GTTCCACTCGTCGTCGAACTCGAGCCGCGTCGAGGGCTTCGAGCGCTTCGCCCTCCCCGGCCTGTCGTCGGTGCCGGTGATCGGCGGCGTCCTCGGCTCGCCGCTCGTCGTGCTGTCGGTGCTGATCGTGGTCGGCGGCCAGTGGCTGCTGTTTCGGTCGGTGTTCGGACTCCGACTGCGCGCCGCCGGCGAGCGGCCGGAATCGCTGGCGACGCTCGGCCGCTCGGTCGGGCTCCAGCGCACGCAGGGCCTGCTGCTCGCCGGGGCGCTCGCGGGGATCGCGGGGGCGTGGCTCGCGAGCGAGCAGCACTCGTTCACCGACGGCATGACCGGCGGCCGCGGCTACATCGCGCTCGCCGCCATGATCGTGGGCAAGTGGTCCCCCGCCGGGGCCGCGGCGGCGTGCCTGCTGTTCGGCGCGGCCGAGGCGCTCGAGATCACGCTGCAGGGTTCGGGATTCCCGAACGAGCTCTTGCAGATGCTGCCGTATCTCGTCACCATGCTCGCGCTGGCTGGTTTCATCGGGCGGGCGACACCTCCCCGCTCGATCGGCATTCCCTACGACCCCGAACAGGCCTGACGCCGTGTCCCCCTCCACCGCGATCCACAGTTCCACGCGTGTCGACGAAGCCGTCGCCGCGATCCGCGCGCGTACGAACCTCGTGCCACGCGTCGCCATCACGCTCGGCTCGGGCCTCGGCGGCGTGATCGACGCCCTCGCCGACGCCACGCTGTTCGCGACGGCCGACCTCCCGTACTGGCCACGCTCCACGGTCGTCGGCCATGCCGGCCGGCTCGGACTCGGGTCCTGGGAGGACGTGCCGGTCGTTCTGCTGTCGGGGCGCAGCCATCGCTACGAGGGCTATGCGCTCGACCAGGTCACCTACTCCGTGCGCGTCATGCACGCGCTCGGCGCCCGCACGATGGTGTTCACGAACGCGGTCGGCGGCATCCATCCGGAGCTGAAACCGGCCGACCTCGTGCTCGCGACCGGCCACATCAACTTCATCGGCAAGCGCGGCCTGCTGGCGCCCAATGAGCTGGCGACCCGCGCCGGCGGGCGGCGCGAGGCGAGCTACTACGATCCGCTGCTGCGCGACGCGCTGATGGCCGCCGCGGCGCGCGCGCGCGTACCACTCCAGTTCGGCACACTCATGGGCGGCCACGGCCCGACGTACGAGACCGCGGCCGAGGTGCGCATGGCGGCTTCTCTCGGCGCCGACGTCGTGTGCATGAGCACCGTGCACGAAGTGACGCTCGCCGCCGAGCTGGGCTGCCGCGCCGCGAGCATCTCGTGCGTGACGAACCGCGCCACGGGCCTGAGCGACCGGCCGCTCGACCATGCCGACGTCACCGAGGTCGCCGACGTGGGCGCGGTGAACGTGCGCGCCATTCTCGGCGAGTACCTGCGCGGTGAATCCCGCCTTCGCGCACGCACGGGCGGCGTCCCGGCGTAAGTGGCGGCTCGCGCCGAGCGGGGTGCACACGCGGCGTCCCATTCCGCATGCCGCGCCGCGGCGTCCCACTCCGCATGCCGCGCCGCGCGGCGTGTACACGTCGTGGCCAGCGCCGTGAACGATCAACCTGCCCCGGGGCAGGTAGAGTTCATCGCCGCAAAACGAAACAGGTTCCGGAACCTGTTGGCATGGCAACTCGTGGACGTTGTGCCCGGTGAGCCGATGTCACGCGAGGTGTCTGCGCAGACACCTCCCACCGCGCGTAATGGGCCTGTGGTGCCGACGGGTCGGGGCACCCGACATCTCCGCGCGGTTCAGCTTCCATTGGGCGAGCCTGCTCGTTTGACCGCGGCTTGATGCGCCTCCCGGCGCGTTGCGCTTATCTCAATGCATACGACGGTCGATGAATGCAGCGATGCCGACCGCCGACACTCTTCAGGCTCGACTCGAGTTCAGAGATCAAGTGAAGCGTCCGCATCTCATCGCCGTCGCGTTGATCGCCGCCTCGCTGTTCGGGGCGGGCGCGGCGTCGGCGTCGCGTCTTCCGCGACTGCATGGCGGAATGATCGCGCCGGCGCGCGCCCTCCATACCGAAGTCCGCGCCGCGCATGCGCGCCATCATCGCGCGCACCACCGGCACGCGCGCAGCGTCGTCCATGCGTCGATGTCACGCGCGTCAGCGATACCCGCGCGGCCCGCCGCGCCCGTGGCGCCGCGGCGTCCCGCTCGCTCGCACGCCGCGATCCCGCACGTGTCGGCCAAGCCGCATCGCGCGACGGAGCGCGGCGGCACGCCGTACCCGATCGGCCAGGCCAGCCTCAGCCTCGGGCTCGAGACACGCGGATCGAAGACCGCGACGATCGCGCGCGCGAGCGCGACCGATCCCACGCAGGGCGTACTCAGGGGCCGTAGCCCGCCGCGCGGCGACCCGTCCTCGGACTCCGTTCCGACGCTCGAGTGCCGCGTTCTTCGCACTCGCGTCCCTGCCGCCGCTCCCGCGACCGCCGCCACTTTCGCCGCCGTGATCACCCCCGCGGCCACCCCGATCCAATCAGACGTCCCGCGCACGCCCGCGCCGCTCACGATTGCCGCCCTTCCGCCTGCGGCCCCGCTGTCCCATCGCGACGCGCGCGCATCCCGCGCGTGCGTTCGCGCGTTCATCACCCCCGCCGACCGTGCCCCCGAGGGCGGGCCGGACGGTTTTGTCATGCCCTCATGGAGGTACTTCACATGAAGCGCATCCTGTTCGCTCTGTCCGCCATCCTCGCTCTCGGCATCGCCTCGGCGGCGTTCGCCGACGATGCGGCCAACGGCTCGACGACGGCTCCGGCGAAGCACGCGATGCACCACCACGCCGCGGCGGCGAAGATGCACGTCGACCTGAACGCCGCGAGCAAGGAGGACCTGATGAAGCTGCCGGGCGTCGACGATGCCACGGCGGACAAGATCATCGCGGCGCGGCCGTTCAAGAACCGCGGCGAGCTGACGTCCAAGTCGATCGTCACGAAGGATCTGTACGCGAAGATCCGCGGCTCCATCATGGTGAAGAAGGCGTCGTAATCATCGCGGCACGGGGCGGCCCGGGCAGCCCGCCCGGGACGCCCGGCCGCCCATTAGTCGGCCACCGCCGCGCACCCCGCGAGCATCGAATCGAAGGCGGCCCCGTCGACGTCCGGGCCGGCAGCGCAGATGCCCGTGGCGACCAAGCTCGCCGTGACGCCGGCCGCGAAGAACCTGCTCGACCTGAACACCGCCTCGCGCGAGGAACTGATGAAGCTGCCGCGGGCTCGTCGTGGCGAAGCAGAAATAGGCTCGCGGTCGCGGCGGGGGTTCACTGCTCCCCCGCCGCGACGCGGCGTCTCAGGGGAGGATCTCGATCCGCTCGATCCTGTCGCCCTGCACGATGCGCGGGACGACGTCCATGCCGCGCACGACGCGCGCGAAGATCGTGTAGCGCCCGTCGAGGTGGAGCTGGGGCGTGTGCGTGATGAACCACTGGCTGCCGCCCGTATCCTTCCCGGACAGCGCCATGCCGACCATGCCGGCCTCGTAGTGGAGCGCGTTGTACTCGCAGCGGATCGTGTACCCGGGGCCGCCCGAGCCCGTGCCGCTGGGATCGCCGTCCTGGATCACGAAGTTCGGCACCACGCGATGGACGAAGCGCCCGTCGAAGTAGCCGGTGCGCGCGAGCCGCACGAAATTGCGCACGGTCTGCGGCGCCTCACGCGCGTAGAACGCCCACTCGATGTCGCCGCGGTTCGTGTGGATCACGGCCCCCGTCTCGGCGGGCAGCGCGTAGAACGTGCTGTCGAAGCGGGCCGGGACCGCACGGCGCGCGGGGGCCACCCGCTCGAGGCTGTCGGCGAGTGCCGTGCGATGCAGCGTGCGCAGCGCATCGAGGATCGACAGCCGCGCATCGGGCTCCGCGTCCCCGGCGCGCGCGCGATACGTCTTCGCGAGCAGGCCGGCCGACGTCGAATCGTTCGCCAGCGCGAGGCCGCCGGCGGCCGCCGACGCGTAGAGCGTCGAGCTGTCGGCGAGGCCCTCGCGCAGCAGCGCCACGGCGCCCGGCTCGTTGCGCTCGCCGGCGACGTCGGCGGCGGTCATGCGCTCGAACAGCGGCGTGCCGGGCGCGAGCCGCGGCAGCAGCAGCCGGGCTACTTCCGCCGAGGCCGGCAGCTTGCGGAGCGCCTCGAGCACGGCGACGCGCGTGTAGGTCGACGAGTCGGCGAGCAGCGGCTCGGTCTTCGCCACGGCGTCGACCCCCGTCCGCATCAGCAGCGCGCGGGCGCTGGCGCCGCGCGTCGCGGCATCCGGGTCGGCGAGGTGGGCGGCGAGCGAGTCGGCGAACCGGCGCCGGGTCATCGAGTCGGCGCGCGTCCAGGCGAACGGTTCGGCCAGCACGGTCGCCGCCGTGACGCGGACGTACGGATCGGCGTGGCCGAGGCCGCGCAACAGCACCTCGGCGCAGGCGACGCAGTTCGTGTCGCCGATCTGCTGCAGCGCGCGCAGGCCGTTGACCACCACGTTGGGCGTGGCGTCGTTGATGAACCCGAGCAGGTAGGCCGTGCCGCGCGGGTGCTTCTGGCGGCCGATCGTGCGTGCGATCTGGGCGCGCACCAGCGGATCCGGATCATCGAGGCGGAGGGCCGCGCGCAGCACGATCCGGTCGGGCATCACGATCTTCTCGAGCGCCCAGTCGACGCGCCAGCGCACCGACGGGTCGGGATCGCCCATGTGGTTGATCAGCGCGTCGACGGCCGTGGAGTCGGCGAGCCGCCACAGCGCCACGGCCGCGGTGCCGCGGATCTCGGGCCGTGAGTCGGCGAGCGCCTCGACGATTCGCGGCGTCGCCGCCTTGTCGCCGAGCTTGCCGAGCGCCTCGAGCGCCGTCTGGCGCAGCTCGAGCTCGGAGACACCGAGCAGTCCCGTCAGCGCCGTGCGCGCCGACTTGTGGCCGATCTGGCCCAGCGCGAAGGCGGCCTCGCGACGGACGGCGACACTCGTGTCGGCGAGCAGCGGCGTCAGCGCCGTGACGGTGGTCGAGTCCTGGATGCGTCCCACCGCGAGTGCCGCGCGGGCGCGCACGCCGGCGTCATGGTGCGCGAGCAGCCGCAGCAGCTCGCCGTCGGCGATGCGCCGTTCGTCCTCGGCGCGCGCGATCGAGCGGAGCGCCTCGTTCCGCGCGGGCTCGGCCGCCATCGCGGGAAGCGCCCCGATCCCAGCGATCGCACCGAGCAGCAACGCCACGACGACGCGGCCTGGGAGGCGCATCAGGGCGTGGTCCCCTGGTCCTCGAGCGCGCGGCGCGGGCGGCGGAGCTTGACCAGCCGGCCCTCGAACATGTCGTGGGTGGAGCCGTTCACCGCGAGCAGACGGTACACGTACACGCCGTTCCCGAGCGGCTGCCCTTCGGCATCACGACCGTCCCACTTGAGCTGCCGGTAGCCGGGCGCCAGCCCCGTGTCCGTGCGCTTGTAGACCAGCCGTCCGGTCACGGTGTAGACGCGGATCTGTACGTCCGCCGCCGAAGGACCGCCGAGCCGGAAGCTGAAGTAGGTGCCGCGCTGGTCGTCGAACGGATTCGGGAATGCGAAGGCGTTCTGGATCCGCACGCTGCTGCCGCCCGCGTCGACCGAGAACACGTGGGTCGAGCTGGCGCCGCCGTTGGCCTGCGCGACGAGCTGGTAGTCGCCGGCGGCGAACGGATCGTGCGGGATCGCGAGCACCCACTCGCGGCCCGTGGTGTCGCCGTTCGCCGGCGTGAACGTGTAGGGAACCGTGACGGGGCCGGCGGGGCCGGTGAGCGTCACCGTGAGGCCGCCCGGCAGGTTGAGCGGCGCGGGTGACAGCACGGTGAGCGCGAGCACGGAGCCGGGGGCGACCGTCTCGCCGGGCCCGATGACCGTGCCGTCGGCGCGCAGCACCGTCTGGAACGGCAGCAGCACGTCGAACGTGCGCAGCAGCCCGTAGCGGTCCTGCGTGCGGATGCTGTACGTGTACGAGTCGGCGGTCAGGGTGCCGCGGAACGTGAGATGGAACCGGCGCCCGCCCTTGCTCGCGGCACCGGTGTCCGGGAACGAGGGCGTGATCGTGTACGCGCTCGGCGGCAGCGTCGTCGTCGAGCCCTGGAACGTTTCCAGCAGTTCGATCGAGGTCAGCCGCACGTTCGACACGATATCCGCCTCGAGCCGCAGCGTGTCGCCCACCGTGCGCAGCCGCACGGGATCGCCGCTCGAGACCGGCTGCGTATTCGCGGTGACGATGTTCTGCGGCGCGCCGATCGAGATCGGCGTCGCCGGATCGCCGAGCAGCGTGTACGTGATGCCCACCTGCGCTTCGAGTCCGGAGGCAATCGCGCTGTTCCGGAGCAGCGTGAGGCCGATCACTTCACCCAGCACGGCGCGCGCACCGCCCTGTCCGAGGTAGGGATCCCGCGGCGGGTCGGCGAACAGGCTGCGCGCGAACTGCACGTTCAAGTGATTCACGGGATCGTAGGGAAGGATTTCGTAGGCCGAAGACGCCCACGAGGCGATCGCGCCCTTGCCGCCCAGATTGACCATCTGCTCGCCGAGCGCCGGGGCAAGGGTCTCGCCGGTACTGCCGAAGGCGTTCGGATGGCACGAGAAGGCCGTGAACAGGAACGGCTTGCCATCGTTCGTGAAGCTGGTGAAGTCGCCGAGCCCGCCGAAATTTCGAAACAGGTCCTCGTGGGTGAGCACGAACGGATTCGCGTGCCCCTGGTAGTTCCACCACAGGCGCCCTTCGTTCAACCGCTGGAACATCTGCGGGGTGACGCTCAGGTGCGTGTGCTCCTGGGTGTCCCGCCAGCTCGCCCGACAGGTTCCGTACACGGGGTCCGTGACGGTCTGCTCGCCCGCGAGGTATTCCCCCAGGTCGAACACTTCGACGTCGCTCTCCGCCAGCCCGGCCTCGTTGAGCACCAGCGACCGCAGGATGTTCGAGATGTTGATGAACGCCGCTTCGTAATACTTGAAGCAGTACTTGGGCCCGCCGGGGTCGCCGCCGAAGAACGACTGCGTCGAGAACTGGTCGTCCGCGAGGATGAGCATCTTGCGGCGCCACGTATCCGCCACGCTCACCGCGTCGTAGTCGACGATCTTGCGCACCACGGCCGCCGCATCCTCGGCGGTTCCGACCGGAATGCGGCCGATGAACATGTCCGGCAACTTGGGTCCACTGGGGGATCCGGGGCACGTCAGGCACCACACGTACCAGGGGTCGCTGACGACGGGCTCGTATACGGTCGTCACCCCGTCCGGGATTCCGACCGGGCCGGCGACGACCTGCGCGGGAATGATGTCGGGCCCCGTCGTGCCCAGCAGCCCCCGCGGATCCTCGCTGCCGTCGCCGAGCAGCAGCACGAACCGGGCGCCCCACGTGGTGTCGGCGAATTGGAGCATGCGCCGGATGGAATAGGAGGATCGGCGGCCGCCGTTGAACTCGTCGTTGACCGATTCGATCGGACAGACGAGCACGCGGAGCCCCTGGGCGCGCCGGTGGTCCGCCAGGGTCTGCGCGGTGGAGAGGAAGGATTCCGGGGTGACGAGCAGGTAGTCGGCCGGCCCCGAGAGCGACAACGCCCGGCGGGTCACGGAGGACATCGCCGCCACAGGCACGGGCTTCGGCGTGTCGAAGACGACGTAGTGTCGCAGGGCCCCGGTCGGGCTCGAATCCTGGAAGCGCACCGTGTACGGGGCACTGGCGGAGATCAGCGAGTCGGCCAGGGTGAGCCGGACCGGCGCCAGAGAATCGGTGACGTCGTACACGCGTATGTTGCTCCGCGACGTGAACCCGGTCGCCGAGATCTGGTAGTCACCGGCCACCGAGTCACTGTTGCAACTCAGCCGGCCGGAAATCGCGCGGTACAGGCGGGCATACGTCACCTCGAACCAGTTGAGCCCGGCGAACACCGACGGGCTCCCGTCCTCGTCCTCGCGGCCCCACACGCGCAGCGCGTTGGTCCTCGCCTCGCTCACGGTCGGCCCCGGGAACGTGCCGCGCCGCGTGAGCGTGATCCGTCCCCTCCAGGTGGCGGAATCCACGACGGTCGTATACGCCCCGGACCCGTTGCGGACCTCCGCATAGGTGATGTGGTTGCCTCCGCGCGTGCCGACCCACTGGACGGCGAAGCTCACGGGACGGGCGTTGTCGAGGTGGTTCGTTTCGAAGGGAAATTCCAGGAACCCCGCGAAGCGGGTATAGAGCGCAACGTCCGTCCACAGGAAGATGTCCGTGTTCGTATCCGATTCGCTAGGAGTGAACCCCGGGATCCCGGGGCTGTAAGCACTGATGTAGGCCTGCGTCTGCTCGAAATGCGCGGTGGTCTTGTACGAGTGGATGGGGGTCAGTGCCACGTCGCGCCAGCCCGAGCGCGCCGGCAGCCGCAGCCCGTCGCGGCCCGTCAGATACGTGACGTACACGACCTCGGCGTCACCCCAGGCCCGCTGGGCGATCGAGGCGCGCGAGCGCTCGGCCCAATTCTGGACGAACAGCACGATGCGGTCGTTGGCGTTGAAGGTGCTGTCGCCGTTCGCGCCCTCGTCGATCTCGATCGGCAGCTCGAAGGTGACGTACGGAGGGTTGCCACCCGCGACGAACTCGTGCCGGTGCACGCTCACTTCCGACACAGAGATGCCCGCGGGGAATCCGGCGGCGGACAGATTCGCGTAGCTGAGCGAATAGACCCCGGTCGTGTCGAGCTTGACGCGCACTTCCGCGTTGTCCTCGTCGAACGCCGCCGCCTGCGCGGCGGCACCGGCGGACTCCGAGCTCAAACGGCGAGGCCGCGCCCGCGAGACCAACTCGAGGGCGGGCTGTGATGCGGGCCGCAGCGGGGAACGCCAGGCGCGGGCCTGATCGTGGTTGAGCACGGCGCGATCGAACACGGGATCCCAGTGCCGATCCTCACCGGCCGAAATTGCTCTCGCGACCTCGCGCGCGCCGGTGAACTCGACGCGCACGGTGACCGAGCGACGCGTCCAGGCGGTCTGCGTCGCTTCGTCGTAGCGCATCGGCCGGATTCGGATGGCGACGAACCGCTGGTGGCGTAGCGTGAACGGCTCGCCCACCTCGACCGCGCTTGCGGGCCACGGCCCATCGATGATCGCGGCAGCGCGCTCGACGGTGGGAACCCAGCCCATCTTGCCGTCGTCCTTGATCATGCCGGGCTTGCCGGCGATCGTGAGTCGCACCCCCGTGCGGATCTCCTCGGGACCGCTGTCGACCACGCGGGCAACCGCGCCGGCCCCCGGGGGCAGCGCAACCAGGGTCGCGGCAAGCGGGAGCGACGGGCGCCCGGGCTCTCCGGCGGGCTCGAGGCCGGAGATCGTGACGCTGGACCGGCCGTCGCCATCGGCGTTGCTGAATTCCGGCGCAGGTGCTTCGAGGCGCAAGGTCACGCCGTGCGCGTCCGATGACACGAGTTCGAGGGAGTCGGCACGGCTTCCCCCCGGCATGGCGGCCAGCAACAGCCCGCCGGCCATCCACGCAAGGAACTTCCGCGATCGACGCATAGGGAGAGTGGAGTCTAGGGAGCCCGGCCGAACGGGGTCAAGGTATCGGAATGGTAGTGTCGTTCTGGCCACGTGGATTGCCTTTTGGAGTCTTGGGGGAGGAGGAAGGTTGAAGCAACGACTGCTCGGCCACCTTCGGCC
>JANLWK010000055.1:0-18382 GCA_031364505.1 Candidatus Eiseniibacteriota bacterium
GCACACGCGGAAATCGCGGGCTGCGCGGAATTGGCGGGGGAACGCGCGCGGCTCCGCCGGCGCGGTTCGCTGCCGATAACGAAATCGTCAGTGGCACTACGTATGCACGCTGCATCCCAGTAGATGGTGTCGGCGCGCAACGCGACGGGAGCCGCCCGGGCTCCCAGAACCCCCGGGTGACTAGGGGACGATCGGGGGATCCGATGGCTGCAGCCAAGACGGTCAAGGGCGGGCGCCTCGAGTTCCTCGTGCCCCACCTGCTCCGCAGCCAGTTGCTGCGGCCCCAGTTCGTGCGGATGAGCCTGCGGCTCGGCGTGGCGCGGCAGATGCCCGCGTGGGCCAAGCTCCAGTTCCTGAGCTGCGGTGTCACGACCAAGCACCTCGACAAGGTGCTCGGCCGCGTCACCAGCCTCCAGGCCTGGGTCGACGAATGGGAGCGCCTGGGCCACGACTTGATGGCCGAGGCCCGCGCGGCCACCGCCGCCGGCGAGCGCGAGTGCGCTCGCGAGGCGTACCTGACCGCGTCGGCCGCCTACAATTTCGCCCAGTACGTGATCTTCATGGACGTCGACCGCAAGAAGACACTGCATGCCGCCTGCATCGACGCCTACGCCCAGGCGGCGCCGATGTTCGACATTCCCGCCGTCCCGTTCGAGGTGCCGTTCCGCCGCCGGATGATGCGCGGCTACCTGCGCGTGCCGCCCGGCGAAGGGCCCAAGCCGGTGGTCGTGATGTTCAACGGCACGAACGCCGTGAAGGAAGAGCTGCACTGGTGGACCGACGCGCTGCTCGCCCGCGGCCTCGCCACCGTGTACTTCGACGGCCCCGGGCTCGGCGACACGTTCCACCGCCTGAGCATGGTCGCCGAGCCGCGTCCCGTCGGCCTCGCCATCGTGAACGAAGTGCAGTCGCGTCCCGAGCTGGACCCGGAGGCGATCGCGCTGTTCGGCCAGAGCCTCGGCGGCTACCTCGTGCTGCGCATGGCGTCGTTCGACGCGCGCATCCGCGCCGTCGCCGCGGTGAGCCCACCGTACTCGGCCGAGGTGTACTGGAACGTGACGCTCTCCTCGCTGCGCCACGAGCTGGCCGGCCTCTACGGCATGACCGAGGCCGAGATGGGCAAGGAGGTCCACCGCATCACGCTGCAGCATGCGCTGCCGCACCTCTATTGCCCGACGATGATCTCCGCCGGCGGCCACGACCTGATCACGCCGCACGAGGAGGCGTTCCGGATCTACGACGAAGCGCGCTGCGACCGCGAGATGGTGTTCTACCCGCGCGGCGGCCACGACTGCTTCAACGTCCTGGGTGATCTCCAGCCCCGCATGGTCGGCTTCCTCGCGCGCCAGCTGCGGTTGCACCAGTCGCGCTCGCGCCACCCGAAGCCGTCGCCCGAGATGAACGGCGCCATGGCCCGCCTCGCCGCCGAGGCCGTCGACGAGGACTTCGCCGACGCGCTCACCGGCGACGTGACGCCGCGCAAATGGAGCCGCGCCGAACCCAAGGGACTCGCCGCCCACTTCCGCATGACCCCGCGCGCCGACACCGAGGTCGAGGTCGTGCTCAAGCGCGCGACCGCCCTGACCCACACCTAGCGCGACTCCCCCTGTGCGGGCGCGGACTCACGCACGCGCCTGAAGCACGAGCGGCGGGCCATGGGGCCCGCCGTTTCGTCTTGGATCTCTTAATCCCCAAGAGACGCAGGTTGTTGCGCACAGATCGAGGCACGAAAGAAATTCAGCTGCTATCTTCCTTTTGGGACGATATTATCTGTCCAAGGAGAAGCGAGGAGCGCGATGATCTTTCAAGCACATGAACTTACAGCTGAAGAACAGGGAGTTGTTAACTCTATTGAAGAGCTCAGAAGGCGCCTGAGCTACGCCATTGGGGAGCCCAGGCGATGGTTTGGCCTCTTGAGAAGAAACGCGTTCGCCAAGGCCATCCGCGGCTCGAACACGATCGAAGGCATCAACGTCACGGACGACGACGCAATTGCTGCCGTCGATCGTGAAGAACCGAGCGATGCGAGTCCCGAGACCTGGAAGGCGATCATGGGTTATCGGGAGGCCATGACCTACGTCCTGTCCCTCGCGAGGCAAGAGCACTTCGTCTTCTCTTGCGACACGATCAAGAGCCTGCACTTCATGATGTTGAGCTACGACCTGGACAAGGCGCCGGGACAGTGGCGACCTGGAGAGATCTTCATTCGAAGAGACGTCGACGGCGAAATCGTCTACATCGGCCCCGACGGGGAAGCGGTTCCGGGTCTCATGGAGGAACTGGTCGATGGCCTGAACAACCCCATCAGTCATCCGCCGATCGTCCGAGCGGCAATGGCCCACCTCAACCTGGCCATGATCCATCCCTTCAAGGATGGAAACGGCAGAATGGCCAGATGCCTGCAATCGTTGGTGCTGGCACGAACCGTTGCCGTCTCGCCTATCTTCTCGAGTATTGAAGAGCACCTCGGAAAGAATACGCAGGCCTACTATCGCGTCCTCGAGGACGTGGGTGCCGGAAAGTGGAATCCCGACAGGGATCCGCGGAAATGGGTTCGATTCTGCCTCACTGCCCATTACCAACAAGCCACGACGTTCCTCCGACGCAACGAGAGGCTGGGGGAAATCTTCGGAGCGGTGGAGGGACTTGCTGAATCGAAGGGGCTCCATGAGCGATGCGCCTTCGCCCTCACCGATGCCGCCCTCGGATTCAAAGTCAGGAATCCGATGTATCGCCAGGTCGCGCAAATCAGTACCGGGCTCGCAAGCCGAGACCTAAGGGCAATGGTCGACGCGGGGCTGCTGGTCCCGATGAATGAAAGACGCGGGCGCTTCTACGTAGCAGGCCCGCCGCTGGTCGCGATCCGCGACGAGCACCCCATCCAGAAATCAGTCGAAGACCCGTTTGTCGCTGCGAACCAAGTGCAGATTCCGGGCCTTTGATGCACGCGCCGGCCCGCCGTCTTCGCTTCACGCTGGAGTCGGGTGCGTTGCTGCACTACGTTGCGCGGATGCCCACGCCCGACGAAGCACGCGCTGACGCCCCCATCGCGCCGATTACACCGACCGACCTCTCCAGCGCCGACCGCCTCCGTGCCGCGATGGACATACTCGAGGACGTCGTCGCCGATCGCGCCCTGCTGGGGCTGCTGACGGCGGAGGAGCGGATGCGCCTGATCCGTGCCGCGGGGCACGTCTTCAATCCCGACAATCGGGCGCGGCGGCGGATGGTCAAGGCGAACATCCGGAGTCACAAGGCCGCGAAGGTCAGCACGACGAGGCGCTGCTGAACGGCACGGGCATCCGCAGGCTCCGGCGCCAGCCGGTGTTCAACACGCCGAACGTGTTCGCGCCGGTCCGCCCGGATCCGAGCGAGGTCGACGATCCCGATCATCGCGAGACCGTGCTGCCGCAAAACTGCTACGTGTGCAAGCGCGACTACACGGCGGTCCACCACTTCTACGACCGGCTGTGCAGCGAGTGCGGCGAGTTCAACTTCGCGAAGCGCACCGAGCAGGCCGATCTCTCCGGCCGCGTGGCGCTGCTCACCGGCGGGCGCGTGAAGATCGGCTACCAGGCCGGGCTCAAGCTGCTGCGTTGCGGTGCGCATCTGATCGTGACCACGCGCTTCCCGCGCGACGCCGCGGCGCGCTATTCGCGCGAGCCCGACTTCGAGTCGTGGGCCGATCGGCTCCAGGTGTTCGGTCTCGACCTGCGCCACACGCCGAGCGTCGAGGCGTTCAGCCACCACGTGCTGGAGACGCACGCCCGGCTGGACATCATCGTCAACAACGCCTGCCAGACCGTGCGCCGGCCGCCGGAGTTCTATCGCCACATGATGGCGGGCGAGACCGCCGCACTGCGCGACGCGCCCGAACACGTGCGCCGGCTGCTCGGCGCGTACGAGGGCCTGCGCGGCGACACGCTGCTGCCGGCCCCAGCGTCCATGTCGTCCCCGTCGTCCACGTCCTCCGCGGGCGCGGAACTGGCCGAGCGGGCGAGCGCGCTGGCCGAGCGTGCCGGGCTCACGCACGCGGCCGAGCTGTCGCAGGTGCGGCTGCTGCCCGAGGAGCGCGTGGCGCAGGAACACCTGTTTCCCGGCGGGCGGCTCGACCAGGACCTGCAGCAGGTCGACCTTCGCGGGCGCAACTCCTGGCGCTTGCTGATGGCCGAGGTGCCGACGATCGAGCTGCTCGAGGTCCAGCTCGTGAACGCGATCGCGCCGTTCGTGCTCAACGCACGCCTGAAGCCGCTCATGCAGCGGACGCCGAACCGCGACAAGCACATCGTCAACGTCTCGGCGATCGAAGGCCAGTTCTATCGCTTCAACAAGACCACGCGGCACCCGCACACGAACATGGCGAAGGCGGCGCTCAACATGATGACGCGGACCGCCGCGGCGGACTACCACCACGACGGCATCCACATGAACGCTGTGGACACCGGCTGGGTGACCGACGAAGACGCCGCGGAGATCGCGGCGCGCAAGCGCGCGGAGCACCGATTCCATCCGCCGCTCGACATCGTCGATGGCGCCGCGCGCATCCTCGACCCCGTCATCGACGGCATCAACACCGGCGAGCATCGCTGGGGCCTGTTCCTCAAGGACTATCGCCCGACGGACTGGTAGGGCGGCGTCGGGCAAAATGAAAACGGCGGGCCGACGGGGCCCGCCGTTTCGTTTGCTGCGATGTCGCTGCCGCTACGCCATCGCGGCGACCATGCTCGTCTGGCGCTGGACGACGAGCGCCTTGCGGGCCTCTTCGATCAGGCGTTCGGACGAGGCGTTGCCGTCCCAGGTGGCGACGCCGACGCCGAGGGGGGAGTCATCGGAGTTGCGCTCGCGGAAGTTCCACTCGAGGCGGCGGCAGACGGCGGTTGCGGCGTCGCGGTCGGCGGCGACCACGAGGGCGAGCGAGCTTTCGCCGATGCGGTAGCCGGCGTCGCTGCCGAAGCGCACCGACGAGCGCACGACGGCGCCCAGCATGCGCAGCGCGGATCCGGTGGTGGAGCGGGCGCGGCGGCGGACGCCCTCTTCGGCGGCGTTCAGGTCGAGCACGAGCACCGAGACGGCCTCGCGCGTGCGGCGGGCGCGGTTGAGCGCCAGCTCCAGCTCGCGCGCGAGTGCGCGCTGGTTGCCGAGGCCCGTGAGCGCGTCGGCTTCGGTGAGCCGTTCGATCTCTGTGGCGTGGCGGCGGGCGAGGGCGCCCTGGCGGCGGATCACGCGGAACATCCAGATCGCGACGGTGACGCCCAGCAGGCTCTCGATGATCTGGCCGATCAGGGCCACGCGGGCGGCGGGCAGGAAGGCTTCGAGCGGGCGGATGGCCCAGGGCAGGCCGACGAACAGCGCGAGTGCGAGCACCACGAAGAAGGTGCCGGTCGCGGATGGTCGGGCGTGCTCACGCGGGGCGGGCGCCGAGATGGCGCGTGGAATGTGGTGCGGCCGGGAAACGGGAAGCGCGATGGCCATCGGTCCTCCATGACCGTGATGCGAACTTCGAGTGAGTTCGGGATCCCCTTCGATGGGGCATCGTGAAGCGTTGCGACCGGTGCGTGAGGCCGGCGAACGCTGCACGCGAGACGGCGGTACCGTAGGCCAGTGTCGCGCGCAGCGTCAACGAAAAGTGAGCGAGAGCGGCGTCACGATGCGTGCCGGAACGGGAAGCGGCGAAGTCCTGGCCACCGGGTTCACGAAGCGCGCCCGAACCTGATAGCCTGATTGTCCATCCAACAAGCGGCAGTCGCGTCACTTCGGGAGATTTTCCATGCCGGACGTACAGCAGAAGGCCCGGATTCGGCCCCTGGACGAGCTCGACATCGGCGGCATCGTCGGGATCGACGAGAAGATCGGCGGGAAGTACCGGCCGGACTTCTGGGAGCAGCGCGTGGTGTTCTACCTGCGCCGCGATCCCGACGCCTCGCGCGTCGCGGAAGTCGACGGCAAGGTCGTGGGCTTCATGCTCGGCGACGTGCGCGCGGGCGAATTCGGATTGGAAGAACCGAGCGGATGGATCGAGCGCTTCGGCATCCACCCCGATTTCCGCGGCCGCGATCTCGGCAAGCAGATGTTCGACGCGATCGTCACGCACTTCCGCGCGCAGGGCGCCACCTCGGTGCGCACGCTCGTCGACGGCAAGGAGGCCGGCGTCGTCGGATTCCTCAACGCACTCGGATTCGCGCCGTCGCCGCTGCAGGCGCTCGAGATCTCGCTCAAGTCGTAACGGAGACATCATGAAGGTCGAGAACGTCACGCTGGAAAAGAAGTACCACTCCGCCGTCGAGCACTGGCAGCGCCACAACTTCAAGGACTACCCGTCGCTGCTCGAGAACTGGCAGAAGTACTTCCCGACCGACGACGAGTTCTGCCTGTGCGCGAAGATGGAGTTGGGCACGCCGGACGTCGTGCAGGTCGGCGACTTCAAGGGCGAGAAGAAACGCGTGAAGCCCGACGAGATGACCGAGGAGCAGGCGAAGCACCTGCTCGCGATCATCAAGGCCCAGGCGTCCACCGAGTTCGGTTCGATCCAGCAGCACTCCGGCACGCTCGAGCGCGCGATGGACGACCAGGACCGCTACTGGGTGATGCGCGTCATGGCCGAGGAGCTGCGCCACGGCTACCAGATGCTGCACCTGCTGCTGAGCGAGGACTGGTCGCACGTGTCGGGCGGGGTGACGGGCGAGCAGATGTTCGAAGAGATCCTGTCGATGCAGACGGGCGGCCACGTGCTCGACGCGTTCAACCTCGACTACGACTCGTTCATCGACAACATCACCTTCGCCGCGGTGATCGACCGCGTCGGCAAGTACCAGCTCACGATGCAGAAGGTGTGCGCCTACAAGCCGATGGCCGACTCGATGCCGCCGATGCTGCGCGAGGAGGCGTTCCACCTGGCCGCGGGTGTGGTGCCGATGCGCCGCTGGGCGCAGCGCGCCGCGCAGGGCGACCCGCTGCTGTCGATGGAGATGATCCAGCACTCGCTCAACAAGTGGGTGCCGCGCGGCCTCGAGATGTTCGGCGACGAGCGCGGTGGCGACACGAACGTGAAGTTCGGCTTCAAGGACATGAAGAACCAGGACGCCTCGGACCTGTACTACGTGGAGCTGACGAAGATGGTGCGCGACATCAACGCGCGCTACATCCGCGCGCGCTTCCCCGAGTACGAGACCGGCAAGGCCGAGCAGGTCATCGACGAGCTGGCCACCGCCCGTGGCACGCACCACGGCGTCACGTACGACGACCTGCTGCACGTCCCCGACAAGCGCTTCTTCCGCCGCAAGGGCGTTCACGCGTTCGAGATGGTGGGCATCGCCGGCGAGTCGTTCACCGACGCCGACGAGTACCTGCGCTATCTCGCGAAGCACCTGAACGACGGCTACATCGCGAGCCGCGACATGCGGAACTACGCCGACGCGCTGCGCAAGGTCGCCGCCGGCGAGATCACGCGCGACCAGGCGTCAAAGGCGATGCCGAAGCTCAAGCGCGTGGGCGGCACCTGCCCGTGCTCCAAGGGCGTCCGCTGGGTGATGGAAGAGCCGACCGGCGAGCAGACGACCGTGGCGCGGCGAAGCGGGCACTGATCGCGAGCGTCGGCGCGAATGCGCTGGCCGCGAACCGATCCAACTCCGCGATGAGCACAAACCCAACTGTCCCCGGGGACAGTTTCGTTCGATCGCGCTGAACTCGACCTGCCCCGGGGCAGGTCGTTCCTACTCCGCGGCGCGCAGCTTCGCGGCGGCGATCGCGAGCTTCACGTCACCCGCCCGCGCGGCGTACAGCGTCAGCGCGAGTGCCGCCTCGCGGCGGGCGTCGGCGTTGCGCTCGCGGGCCGCGAGCCGCGCGAGCGACTGCGCGGCGCGGGTGAGCGCGCCCTTCAGCTCGGGTGTGGGGAAGTACTGCGCCACGGCCTGGAGGTGCGCGACGCAGCGCGCCTGGTCGCGCGCGCTCGCACGGCCGTCGTCGTGAAACGTGCCGTCCTCGCGCTGGAGCGAGAGTGCTGCGGTCATCGCCTGCTTCGCGGCGCGTGCGTAGGCGTCCTGGTGCCAGATGCCGTCGGCGAGCGTGAACATGCGCGCCTCGGACAGCATGCGCTCGGCGCGCAGCGGCTCGACCGCCTGGCGCGCGGGCGCGGCCGCGAGCGCCCAGCGCACCGAGCGGTCGAGCTTGGGGAGCGCCAGCGCGTAGCGCCAGCGGAAGCGGTCGGCGAGCCCCGAGTTCATCATCGCCGTGAAGCCGCGCAGCGTCTCGCCGAGCCACGCCACGACGGCGGCCGCCTCGTCGTTCGCGGCCACGGACGCGCTGGTCGTGTCGCGGTCGAAATCACCGGGGGGCCGCTGGTGCCTGAGCGTCAGCTCGAACGACTTCCATACGCGCTCGGCCGTCGCGCTGTCGGCGGACGCCGCCGCATCGGCGAGCGCGAACAGCGCCGGTGTCTGCTCCTCGAGCCGCCGCCAGCCGGCGCGGTTGGCGCCCACGGCACCGCCGCTGTCGGGGAGCACCGGCGCGAGCACGGGGCGTAGCGTGCCGGCCGGCAGCACTCGCAGCGTCACGAGCTCCCGGTCCGAAACGATGTGGGCCGAAGCGGGCGCGGCCCCGAGGGCCAGGCCCAAGAGCGGGCCGATCGTTGCGAGGGCGAGTGCCGCGAAGCGGTGGAGCATGGCCGCATTGTCGGCAGCCGGGGCCGCGGGGTCCAGCGCCGCTCGGCGCAATGGCTTAAGGCGCGCGATCGGGATGCCGATCACGGGAGCGGGGGTGTTCGCGCCGGTCGTGCCGCATGACAGGTCGAAGCGCACGCCTCTATGATGCCGGACCCCATTCGGACCCGCACCGCGCACGAACGCGCCGGATACTGCCCGCTCACGACGAGCCCCGAGACCATGACCCAGCCGCCGCACATCGCCTACTTCTGCATGGAGTTCGGAGTTCACGAGTCGTTCCCCATCTACGCCGGCGGCCTCGGCGTGCTGGCAGGCGACTTCATCAAGTCGGCCCACGACTTGAAGCTCCCCGTCGTCGCCGTGTCACTGCGCTGGGAGCGCGGTTACGGCGTCCAGCGCATCGCCGCCGACGGCATGCCCTACGAGGAGTACCCCGGCTACGACAGCAGTTTCCTCGCCGAGACCGGCGTGCGCGTGCGCGTGCGGGTGCGCGGCCAGGAGATTCCGTGCCGCGTGTGGACGACCCAGCGCTTCGGCCACGTGCCGCTCTACCTGATCGAGCCCTATCGCGTGCAGGACCGCTGGATCACCCACCGTCTCTACGAGTCCGGCACCGACGTGCGCATCGCGCAGGAGATGCTGCTCGGCATCGGCGGCGTGCGCGCGCTCAACTGGCTCGGCATCCCGATCTCGACGTTCCACTTCAACGAGGGCCATGCCGTGTTCGCGGGCGTCGAGATGATCGCCGAGCGCATGGAAGAGACCGGCGCCTCGTTCCCCGAGGCGTGGGAGCATGTGCGCAAGCAGATCGTGTTCACGACCCACACGCCCGTGAAGGCCGGCAACGAAGAGCACTCGCTCAAGGACCTGCGCCGCATGGGCGCCTGCCTCCAGCTCTCGGGCGGCGAGATGCGCGCGATCGGTGAGGCGCCGTTCAACATGACGATCGCGGGGCTCCGACTCGCGCGCCGCGCCAACGCGGTGTCGGCGCTCCACGGCGAGACCGCGCGGCGCATGTGGGCGCAGGTGTCGAATGCCGCCCCGATCACGCACGTCACGAACGGCGTGCACACGACGACGTGGCAGTCGCGCACCATCCGCGAGGCGACCGCCGACCCCGCGCGGCTTTGGCACGCCCACACCGCGCACAAGCGCGAGCTGCTCGACGAGGTCGAACAGCGATCGGGCGCCACGATCCCGCCCGACGGCCTCGTCATCGGCTTCGCCCGGCGCGCGGCCACGTACAAGCGCGGCGATCTCGTGCTGCGCGACCGCGAGCGGCTCACCGCGCTGCTCGAGCGCCATCCGATCACGCTCCTGTTCGCGGGCAAGGCTCACGCCGACGACCGGTTCGGCAAGGAAGTGATCCAGCACATCGTGAACACGCAGGAGCACTTCCCCGGCCGCGTGCTGTTCCTCGAGAACTACGACATCGAGCTGGCGCGCAAGCTTGTGCGCGGCTGCGACGTGTGGCTCAACAATCCGATCCGGCCGCTCGAGGCCAGCGGCACCTCGGGCATGAAAGCCGCGATGAACGGCGTGCTCAACCTGAGCATCCTCGACGGCTGGTGGCCGGAGGGCTGCGAGCACGGCGTCACGGGATGGGCCATCGGCGACGAGACGGCGGGCGACGACGAGCGCGACCTCGAGTCGCTGTACGACGTGCTCGAGAACGAGGTGATCCCCACGTGGAGCGATCGCTCGCGCTGGATCGGTATGATGCAGGCGAGCATCGCGATGGCGACGACCAAGTTCTCGTCGGACCGCATGGTGCGCGAGTACTTCGAGACGATGTACGCCGACGCGCCCTCCGGAGCGGGCGCGGGCGCTGCGGCGGCGGAAGTGCCCCGCGCTGACGCGGCACCTGGGGCTCCGCCGCTCGAAACGGCCGCCGTCGCGCGAGTCCCGTTGACGCGCCCGACGCAGGCGTCCTAGCGTCCGCGGCTCCTCGGGAGAGCCCTTCGATGAGTGAGTCCGCCGTTCCATCCGGCATCGTCGCCGCCGTTCGCGGCGCCGCCTCGGTCGACGACAACACGTCGGACGCCATCGTCGAAGCCACGACGCGGCTGCTCGGGGCGATCATGGAGCGCAACGGCCTGGCGCCCGCGCAGCTCGTGAGCGTGCTGTTCACCGCCACCGACGATCTCGACGCCGACTTCCCGGCGCACTCCGCGCGCCGGCTCGGCTGGAATGACGTGCCGCTGCTGTGCGCACGGGAGATTGCCGTGCTCGGGGCACCCCGCGGCATCGTCCGCGTGCTACTCACCGTCCGTGACGCCCCCGGCGCGCGGCTCGAGCCGGTGTACCTGGGCGCCGCGATCGCGCTGCGCCCGGACCTCGCGCCGGCCGCGGCGAATGCGGCTGCGACCCGCGCGCCGGCGGCTTCTTCACGCACGGCCGGGCCCGGCGACGCGTCCGCGCGCACCCGAGTCGCGATCATCGGCCTCGGGCAGATCGGCGGATCCATGGGCCTGGCACTCGGCGCCACGGGCCGCTGGCGGCGCGCCGGCTTCGACGCCGATGCCGCACGCACCGCCGAGGCCCTGCGGCTCGGCGTCATCGACGTGGCGGCGCCCTCGGCCAGGGTGGCATGCGCGGACGCCGAGATCGCGATCGTCGCCGTGCCGATGGACGCGCTGCCGCGCGCGATCGACGGCGCCGCGACAGCGTTGCCGAAGGGGGCGGTGCTCATGGACACGGGCAGCGCCCGCGCGGGCGTCACCGAGGCGCTCGCGCGTGCGGCGGCACGCGGCGTCCGCGCGGTCGGCGGGCACCCGCTCGCCGGGAGCCAGGGGCGCGGCCTCGCCGCGGCGAGCGCGAACGCATTTCGCGGCGCCCCGTTCGTGCTGCTGCCGGTGGGCGGCGCGATTCCCGACGAGGCCCGCCGCGTCGTCGAGGACCTCGGCGCGAACATCGTCGAAGCCGCACCCGACGCGCACGACCGCGCACTTGCGCGTACGAGCCACCTGCCGTATCTCGTGGCGCTCGCCATCGAGGTCGTCGGTCACGATGCCGCGGCCCGCTCGCTCAGCGGCCCCGGCTTCCGCGACATGACCCGCCTCGCCGCGAGCGATCCGCGCATGGCGATGGGCTACTGCCGCGCCAACGCGCGCGAGGTGCGCGCCGCGTGGGGTGAGCTACGCGAGGCGATCGAGCGCCGCGTGCGCGAGGCGGAGTCCTAAGCCTCTCCGCCGCCCGGCTCGCTCCTCACCGGCAGCTTCCCGAGCCGCGTCACGTATTCCTCGGGCAGCGCATGTGTCGTCGCGCCGCGCACGATCGCGTCGCGGTAGGCGGGCGAGGGCGGTGAGGGGTTGGACGGGCGCGGCACGTAGGCGTAGACGCGCAGGCGGCGGGGCACCGAGCCGTCGTCGGGGCGCGTCAGCTCGACGAGCACGACCTGGCGCTCGGAAACGTTGTGCGCGTCGCCCGGCGTCCGGAAGCCCTCGAGGCGATCGAGCGCCTCGATCCCGGCCTCGTTCACGTCGTAGACGATGCCCCACAGCGTGTCGCCGTGATGCGTCTGGAAGCCGGCGATGCCGCCGTCCCAGTCCGGCGAGAAGCGGGGGAACGCGAGCTGGTGATCGCGCAGGCCCGCGAGCCCGACGATGCGGTGCTCGGGGAACCGCTCGCGCCGCACGTCAGGATCCAGCTCGGCGCCGAAGGCGAAACACAGCATGCGTCCTCCCGGTGGGCCCGCGAGCGGATCGCGGGACTTCAAGGCCAGCATACTCCACGGGCGCTCGGCAGGCCTCCGTTGCGCCGATACGCGAGAGAGCGTGGCGGCTCCATACGCTCGGGTTGTTCGCGGGTGGCTGCCGCCCATACACTCGCGCGCGACCCTCCGCGCCGCCCGCTTCGCGCCGCGGCGCACCGCGGGACCGCCCCGTGGTCAGGCACACTCAGGAGACGTACGCACATGCCGGTGGACTTTCTCGCGTTCGGCCCGCATCCCGATGACGCCGAGATCGGGGCCGGGGCGATGCTCCGCAAGATGAAGGCGCTCGGGCACACGACCGGCATCGTGGACATGACGACGGGGGACATGGGCTGGGGAACCCCCGAGGTCCGCCTCGCGGAATGCGCCGCGGCGGCGAAGATCCTCAAGCTCGACGTGCGCGAGAACCTGGACCTCGGCGACTGCCGCATCGAGGACACGTTCGAGAACCGCTGCGCGGTCGCCGCCGTGATCCGCAAGCACCAGCCGCAGATCGTGTTCGCCCCGTACTACAACCTGCCCATCGGACGCGGACTCGGCCACAACGACCACTACAAAACCGGCCAGATCGTGGCGAACGCCTACAACCTCGCACACCTGCGCAAGGCGCCGATCGCTGGCGAGCCCCACCAGGCGAAGGCGCTCTACTTCTATTTCCTGCCCCCCGGCATGATGCCGACGTTCATCGTCGACGTGACGGATCACTTCGACGACTGGATCGCCGCGCTCGACTGCCACCAGAGCCAGTTCCACAACCCGGATAAGCCGCGCCTCGACGACCAGCCCACCGTGCGCGACATATTCGAGGCGAACTCGCGCTACTGGGGCTGGCAGATCGGCGCCAAATACGCCCAAGCCTACATTGCCACCGGCCCGCTCAAGGTCGGTGATCCGCTGTCGCTCGTGCGGGACGTGATTCCGCGTCCCTGACGCGGCATCGATCGCATCGATGAACCAGCGCCTGCGCGGGATCGCGGTCGTCGCCGCGCTCGCCCTGGGTGCCTGCGCGATGGCCTTGACCATCCTGCCCGCGTGCGCCGCGACGCGCCCCGCGGGAATCGCGCGCTCGATCCCGGCCGCGGGCCCGAAGCGTGTCGCCGCGTTCATTCGCCACTCCTTCAGCGTCCGCCCGCACGAGGCCACGCGCGCCGGGATCCACGGCGCCGACGGCCTGCTCGTCCCGGTCACCGAGGCGTTGATCGACTCCGAGCGCGCGTGGGTGGCCGATTTCGCCGCCGCGGGCGACCCCGCGCCCGCGCTCGCACGCGGCGCAACGAGCGAAGCGTCGCTCGAGGCGGCGCTGCTCGACGCGCGCATCCGGCGCATCCGCCTCGACCTGGACGAGCTCCGCCCGTTCGAGGTCGATCCCGGTGCCTACCGCCCGCTCGTCGACGGCTCGATCCGCGACCTCCTGTTCGTGTCGACCGGCCCTCTCTCCACGCGGCTCCGCTACATCGCGCGGCGGCTCGAACACGTGCCCGAGGTCCTGCGCGCCGCGCAGGTGAACCTGGACCACCCGTCGATCACCGCAACCGAGACCGCGATCGAGGCGTACGGCCGCACGCTCGAGCTGTACCGGCGTGACCTGCCCTGGTTCGCGCGCGATCTCCGTGACGCTACGGTCCTGGCCGACCTGTCCGAGGCCGACACGCTCGCGACCCACGCCCTGCTAGGGTTCATCGAGTGGCTCCAGGTCGACGTGCGGATGCGCTCGACCGGGACCGTCTCGATCGGCGCCGATCGATACGCGCGCGTGCTGACCGCCGAGACCGCGACCTCGGTCACGCTCGACCAGGTCGCTCAGCGTGTCCAAGGCGAGCTGCAGCGCTCGCGTGCCCGCCGCGACTCGATCGCGGGCGTCGTCCGGTTCGCCGGGGGTGAGGACACCGCCCTCGTCGCGCGGCGCATCGCCACCGCCGACAGCGCCGCCGCCGTGGCCGTCGCGCGCGCGCTGCGCCGGCCGCCCGGCAACCGCGCTCGCTGGCGCGCACGCGCGGCACTCGGCCCCGCGAGCGCCCTCGACGCCTGGGCCGAGCATGTTGCGGGGCGCACGTTCGACGCCGACACGACCGCGCCCGCGCGCCGCCTCGCCGCAGAGTCGCGGCGCCTGGGCCGGCGCGCGCGGCTCGCCGCCGTGATCGACATCCACGCGCACGCGGCGACCGTCGATGACGCGGCCGCGATGATCGCCTCGCGCGCCGGCGTCGACTCCGCGACCGCGCGTGGGCTGGCCGTGCGGGCCGCGCTCGAGCCCGGCTCGGCCGTCGCGGCACTCCACCTGCTCGACTACGCCGCGCTGCGTGACGAAGCCGGGGCACGCCTGGGCGCCCGGTTCGACCCCCGCGCGTTCGAGCGTGCCCTCACCGCCGAGGCCCCGTCGCCCCCCGCAGCCGCCGGCAACCTGGTCCTGCGCCGCCTCGGCGTGAAATGAGGATGGTGTGGCGCACCGTGTTGTTCCGTCAGGGGAACGGTGTTCGTGGCAGTGACTTCGCGAACATGGCGCGGACGGGGTGAGGGTGAACGCCGCAAGTCATGCCGCTGCAATACTGCACATCGCACGCCAACCACATTGTGCTCGGCACCATCAAAGGGATTGACCGACCGACGGTTGCGGGCTAAGTTCCGGCGCTGATTGACCGATACCAAGGATGGATCGGTGGATGTCCCCCATGGATGGGAAGAGGAGACTCGTCGCATGCCATATCGCATTGCGCGGCTGGCCGTTGCCGCACTGCTGCTCGTCCTCGTCGAAACCGTGATCGCTCCCGGGTTCGACCCCGCCACCGCCGCCACCTCGAAGTCCCGCCGCCCGACCGTATCCGCCGCCCGGACGCATGCCGCCAAGCGCACACCCGCGCGCCGGCGCCGTGCCCGCAGGCCGCCTCCGGGCGGTGTCTACGCCCGCTGCGCGGTCGTGGTGGATCCGGTGACGAACCAGGTGCTGTACGGCAAGAACGCCGGGATCACGGCACCGATCGCCAGCATCACCAAGCTGATGACCGCGATGGTGCTGCTCGAGCAGAAGCCCAACCTGGCGCGCGAAGTCGAAGTGACGCGCGAGGAGCTGTACAAGGGCGGCCACACCCAGCTGAAGAATCACGAGACCGTCGCGATGGGCGATCTGCTGCACATGAGCCTGATGTGCTCGGACAACGTGGCGACGCGCGTGCTCGCGCGCGAGTCGGGGCTGTCGACCTACGAGTTCCTCGCGCGCATGAACACCAAGGCGCAGGACCTGGGGCTCACCGACACGCGGTTCGTCGAGTTCACGGGACTCGACGAGCACAACGTGTCGACGGCGACCGACGTGGCGCGGATGCTGCGCGCGGCGGCGGGCGTCGATCTCATCCACTCGATCACGACGACCTCGAGCTACGAGTTCCGCAGCAGCGCCCGGCGCGCGCACGCGATCAACAACACGAACCGGCTGCTCAAGAGCCGCTACCAGGTCCTCGGCGGCAAGACGGGGTTCATCAGCGAGTCCGGCTACTGTTTCGCCACGTGGATCCGCGCCGATGGGCGCGATCTGATCGCCGTGGTGCTCGGCGCGCCGACGAACGCCACGCGCTTCGCGGATGTCGTCCGGCTGGTGCAGAAGACGATGGCCGCGGGGTTCGAGCCCTCCAAGTCGTGACCGGCCGCCCGGATCCACTCCGGGTGGCCCATCGCGCGGCCGGCCGGTGACCGGTCGCGACCGGCTCGTCGCCTCGCTCGCCGGCGCCGGCGCGGGGTTCTTCGGCGGCCTGTTCGGTGTCGGCGGGGGCGCGATCCTCGTCCCGTTGCTCACCCAGGCGCTCGCGTTCACCCAGCACGAAGCCCACGCCACGTCGCTCGCGGTCACGCTGTTCACGGCACTCTCCGCGGGCGCGGTGTACGCGGCGCACGGCAACGTCGCGTGGTCGGCGGGCATCGTGATCGGCATCGGCAGCGCGATCGGGGCGCCGATCGGCGCGCGCCTCGCGCATCGTCTCTCGGCCCGGGCACTGCTGCGCGCGTTCTCGGTGTTCCTGCTGGTCCTCGCGGCGCGCATGTTCTGGGCGCCCGCGCCGGGCCCGCCGCTCGTCGAGGGAGCCGCGCGCATCGCCGTCGAGCTGCTGCTGGGACTCGGCGCCGGCGTCGCCGCGGGCTTCATGGGGATCGGCGGTGGCATGGTCGTCGTCCCCGGATCGGTGCTGCTGCTCGGCATGTCGCAGCAGCTCGCCCAGGGCACGTCGCTGCTCTCGATCCTGGGTGCGGCGCCGTCGGGCACGATCGCGCACGCGCGCCGCGGTGCGGTGCGGTTCGCCTACGTGCCGTGGCTCGCGGTCGGCGCGGTGGTCGCGGGGCCCGCCGTCTCGTGGTTCGTCCAGCGCATCCCGCGCGTGACGCTTACACGCTGCTTCGCGGTCTTCCTCGTGGCCAACGCCGTGTACAGCGCCTTGCGTTCGCGTCCGCCCCGCCCCGCCTCCTGAGCACTCCTGATCCCGCTGGGTGACCGGGCGCCGCCTCCGGGCGGCGCACTGCAATCCGCATGGTTGCCGGGGCCGTTCTGCCCGGAGCGCGGAGTCGCGCCCCCGAAATTCCCGGCAAACCGTGCCCCCGGATCGCGGCCGGGAGATTGCATGGACGCTAGTGAGCCTCGGCCCACGCTCCCTCGCACGCACTCCAGGAGACCAGGGATGTCTCGACCCGCGCGAACTCGGAAGACCCCGCCGTCACGGACTCGCGGCAGGATGCTGGCCGAGAGTGCGACCGTGAACGGGCGCACCGTGCCGGACGTGCCACGGTTGCCACGACCGACGTCCGCGACGGCCGGGCTGCCCGTCGTCGTTGCGCGCCAGGTGCAGCGCGAGATGGACCGGCTGCGCCGGCTGCCCGCGGGCGCTCCCGAGGCCGCGCAGGTGCGCGCGTATCTCCACTGCCTGTGGTCGCTGCCGTGGCAGCGCACGGCGGCCGAGAACACCGACCTCCGCGCCGTCGACCGCATCCTCGAGCGCGAGCATCTCGGGCTCCCCCGCGCGAAGGAGCGCGTGATCGAGTACCTCGCCGTGCGCAAGCTCAAGCCCGACCTGCCCGGCCCCGCGCTGTGCCTCGTCGGCCCGCCGGGAACCGGCAAGACGTCGCTCGGCGCCGCGGTCGCGCAGGCGCTCAACCGGCCGTTCGTGCGCATCACCGTGTCGGGGACGAGCGACGCCAGCGAGCTCGTGGGCATCAGCCGCAATCTTCCGGGCGCCCAGCCCGGCAAGATCGTGCAGGCGCTGCGCGAGGCCGGGTCCTGCGATCCCGTGCTGATCATCGACGGCATCGACCGGCTGATGGGGGAGGGCGGGCTCGGCGTGATCGAGGTGCTGCTCGACCTGCTCGATCCGTCGACCAGCGCCCACTTCAGCGACCAGTATCTCGGCCTGCCCGTCGATGTGTCGCATGCCGTGCTGTTGCTGTGCGCCAACCATCTCGACCTCGTGCCCGACGCGCTGCAGGAGCGGCTCGAGATGATCGAGATCCCCGGCTACAGCGAGGACGAGAAGCTCGAGATCGCCGAGCGGTTCCTGGTGCCGCGGCTGCTCGCCGACCACGGGTTGTCGCCGCGCGACCTCGTGCTCGGCGGGGACACGCTGCGCGCGATGCTGCGCCACTACACGCTGGAGGCCGGCGTGCGCGGGCTGGCGCGCCAGATCGCCACGGTGTGCCGCAAGGTCGCGCGCGCGCGCGCCACCGGCGACAAGGGCCGCCACGTCGTGAAAGCGGCGAGCCTCGAGAAGTATCTCGGCCATCGCGTCTTCAACCACGAGATGATCGGCAAGACCGACGAGGTCGGCGTGGCGTTCGGCCTCGCGTGGACGCCGGCCGGCGGCGAGTTGCTCACCGTCGAGGCGCTCAAGATGCCGGGCAGCGGCCGCGTCCTGACGACCGGCCAGCTCGGCGAGGTGATGAAGGAGTCCGTGCAGGCCGCGCACTCGTACGTGCGCTCGCGCGCCGAGGTGCTCGAGATCGAGGCCGAGGCATTCTCGAACTACGACATCCACGTCCA
>JANLWK010000069.1:0-7805 GCA_031364505.1 Candidatus Eiseniibacteriota bacterium
CCCAGTCACACTTCGCGCGCCACTTGAACTTGGCACCCGCCGGCGCCTCGGTCAGTGCCGCGCGCGCTCCGAGAAGAGCTTCAACGTTGACGCCATTGTCGACGGGCTTCTTCGTCACGCTCATTGCTGTTCTCCTTTGTCGTCGCTCCGGAACCCATGGCCACCCCTCGGTGGGCCGGGGTCGCCAGCACTCCCTCAATACACCCGTGGGCAACCGTCGTTGGTGGATTATTCCGCGATCCTCGAAGGTGGCTCCACGCGCTCCTCGAGACCCAGCAGCGCCTCGACCTCATGGTTCATCGCGGTGCTCAGGCGCTTGTGCAATGGCTTGAGGCTGTCCAGATCCCACTCGAACCCCGCGATGGCGTCCGTGATCTCGAACAGTTCCTGTGACAGTTCGTCGCGGTTCGACTGGTACGCCGCCAGCGCGCGATCCGAACCCTGCTCCACGGCGCGGGCCAGGAACTCCGCGTCGCGCAGGGCATCGCTGATGCCATGGGCCGTGATCGGGTCCTTGAAATACCCCGCGTCGCCGACCAGCGCCCACCCCGGTCCGTGACTCTGGCGCATGACGCCCACGTGTCCCGGGAATCCACGGAAGCGTTCCGAGAGCGTGGCGCCCGATACCTCCCGCGCCAGCCCCGGGGCGCACTCCGACAGCACCCGGTGGTAGCCCGCCTCCAGGTCCGCGCGGATCTCCCCGTGAAACCGCGGCGGCGGCGTGACCACGAACACGCAGGTGTCGCCGGCGTTCGTTGGAATCGCGCCGGCGCTGACGCCCGGGCGGTAGTGCCAGCGATTGCCCGCGTTCTCGAGACCCCGCCAGAACGCGTAGACGACGCCGCATGTGAAGCGGCCCTGGCGATACACCGCGGCATCGACGATCTTCGTCACGGTCGACCGCAGGCCGTCGGCGCCGATCACGATGTCCGCGCTCACGCGGTGCATCGCGCCGTCACGATCCTCGATGACCACGCCCCTGACGCGGTCGTTCGGGCCACGGACGAGCTCGGCGAGCCGCGGTCCGTAGCGGACGTCCGCGCCCGCGCTCGCGGCCGCGTCCGCCAGCAGCACGTCGCGCGACGTGCGCCGCGGCGCGAACAGCGCATCGACCCCATCGCGGTCCTTGATCGGAACCGTGATGACCTCGTCCCCGTAGACGAAGGTCGTGGTGCGAATGGCCGCGGCGCCCGATGCGCGCACCTGGTCGAGCAGACCCCACCGGTGCAGCTGCAGGACGCCGGCGCGCATCAGTGCGAGGGTCGACAGGGTGTCCGCGCCGCGCCGATCCCGGTCGAACAACAGCACGTTCATGCCGCGCCGGGCGAGCAGCATCGCCGTCGAGGCGCCGGCACAGCGCGCCCCCACGACCACCGCGTCGTAGTGCTCTTTCAACGGTGCGTCCATCGGCGGCTTCCGAGTCGCGCGCGCGAAGTCGTCGGAGACCCCATGATCCCCATTCGCGCTGCGGATTCTGCCATATCGGCGCGCGACCGGAGCCGCTGTTTTCACGCTGGCTGGCCGCCCCCGCGGGGCTTTCGGGGCGGACGCTGACCGCAGCGGCTCCGCTGCATGCGCCATGCCAGTGGCATGACGGAAGCACGACCGCGCCAAGTCACGCGTCTCGCGCGGGCGCGGTGGGCGAGGTTGTTACCGTGTCACCCTCAGCGAGCCACGCGGGTGTTACCGGTAACACGGGTCAGCAGCCGCCTACCTCGGGCCGATCCTCGCCTTCACTCCCGCACCCATTTGCGGGTGCCACGCCGCCACCTGTGACGCGACAACGGGCGGGACCGCCGCATTGGACACGTCTTCGCTCGGTCCAACAGGTGCCCGCCGGGTTCGAGCGTCCTCGCGCGCAGCAACGACGATCTTGCGATGGGGCGCGCGCCGGGCGTGCGCGACTACGGCCTCCGCGGGCCCCGAACGCGCGACATCACGCGCGACACTCACATCACGCTTGACCGGATCGGGCACGACCGGGGAATCGGACGCGATGACCGGCGACTCGATTGCTCTCCGCTGAGGATCGGCTTCGGTCGAGCGCAGCGTCGAAGGGCTCACGGACTCTCGTTCGGCGTTCAGGCTGCCGGCGGCCGGAAGTGCGAACAGCAGGGCGACGACGAACGCCGCCATCCGGGCGCGGTGGGGGCGTCGAGGGGATCGCCGAGTACGCGACCGCCGGGTGCGCGAGCTGTAGATCGCCAGTGGCGGGCACGGAAGGACCCGGCGCGGGCCGTGGCGTGACATGGGGGGTGCCTCCATCTGCACAGGGAGGTGCCCATCCGTGGGGAGCGAACAATCCTGGGAGCGAGTGGTCAGCGGGCCGAGGTCGGATCATGGCTGTCGAATGGCCCAGCCGACCGGCAGAGACACCGTTGCGGCTCCGGTTCGTCGACAGAGCAAGCCGCGGTCCGAACCGCGCAACCTCGTGGAGGGCGAGCCAAGGCCTTGCCCGAACGGAACTTCGTATCCGTCGTTGCCCTCGTGCGGCTACTTGGGAGTACGGGCCGTGCGGGGAACTGTAGCGCTCGCCGACATCACCCGGGGCGCATCCCGAGCTCCGCACTAGGACCGCGCCCCGACTCCATCCGCTCACTGGATCCTGAGGACCATCCTGGACAAGTGCCCGTCCGCCGTCGTCAGGCGCGCGAAGAAGACGCCCGCCCTCGCTGCGTTGCCGCGATCGTCCCGGCCATCCCACGCGAGTCGATACGTGCCTGCCGCACGCGTATCGTTCGCCAGGACACGCACCTTTCGACCGTCCACCGAGTAGATGGCGAGTTGCACCGGTCCCGCCTTGGCGAGGCTGAACTCCAGAACCGACCCATCTCGGAACGGATTCGGCACCGCCGCCATCAACTCCGTCAGCCGCGGCACGGCCCGCTCGCCGCGAGTGCCGAGCGCCACCGGACGATTCGCCGCATTTCGCGCCTTCGTCGTGGCGAGGACGATTTCGGGATCACCCGAAGCGATGGCCCGGAACGTCACCGTCGCGAGCACCCCGTTCCCCGCCAGCCCCAGCTCCCGCTGGCCCAGCAGCACCGCGTCCACCCGTCCCGGCGCGGACGACAGCGCCACGCCATTCTGGCGGGCCAGCAGATCGCCCGAGGCGACCGATACGGGTTCCACGACGGCGTGGTTCCACGCGAGCTGCGCCGACAGGCCCTGGACGTCCATCGCACCCTTGAATTGCAATGCCGCGACGATCGTCTCGCCAGCGCGAACCTCGTACGGGGCCAGGACCGACAACTCGTCGTTCCCAGCCGCTCCGTCCGTCACCGAGGCGCGCAGCGCCGCGTGCGGCACGGTGCCGTAATTGATCGCGAACAGGATCAGATCTTCGAAGTCGATCCTGTCGTCCGGGATCGGACGGCCATTGACCGTGGCGTTCGTCGTCGGGCCGACATCCAGGCAGCCCAGCGGATCCGGATCCGCGAGCGTGATCCCGTAGTGCGCGCCCAGGAAGCTGATGTCCTGCGTGTTCACCCGGTTATCCCCCGCACAGTCCGCCGAGACGTCACCGAGGAGGTAGTTGAGCGTTCCCGTCGTCATGTTGGAGACGGTCGAGTGCACGCTCGGCCCATCCTTGACGTACAGGACGTAGTAGTAGAAATCACGCACCGCGACGTCGTCGGTCTCGCCCGGGTTGGTGACGAGTGTCGGCACCCATTGAGATGCGGGCGGATAGGTCGGCGGCGGAGTGGGCACGCCGGCGGGTGCGGTGTCGTATTCCGGATAGTTGCCGTACGCCGCGCGATAGACTTCGTACGTGTACGGCCCCGCGAGCGGTGTCCAGTGGAGCCGGATCCCGACGGTGCCATCGACGTCGCTGGGTGGGGCGGCCTGCTCGGCCCCTAGATCCGCGATGGGCGAAGCGGGTTGCGTGATCGTGACCGCCAGGTTCGTCGTGATGCCGGCCGCGTCGGTCACCGTCAGCATGTAGTCGCCTGCCGCGAGCCCCGAGACGTCCTGCGTAGTGGCCCCGTTGCTCCACGAATATCCGTAGGGCGGCGTACCGCCGAAGACCGTCACGTCGATCGATCCGTTGCTCCCACCTGACGTGCTGACGTTCACGTGGGTTTCGCTCGCGGCCAAACACGTACTGACCGCGGTGCCAAGCAGCACCGAGACCGTGCTGTTGTCCTGGTTCATCACGACGAGGTCGGGTCTCGCGTCGCCGTTCAGGTTCGCGATCCCCACCACGAGAGGCGAGTCCCCGGTCACGAAATCCATCTTCAGGCCGAAGGTCCCGTTGCCGTTGCCGAGAAACACCGAGACCTTCGCGTCGCCACGGATCGACACCGCCAGGTCGGGCCTGCCGTCGCTGTTCAGATCCCCGATGGTCACGCAATACGGATACGCCCAGGTGGGATAGTCGGTCTTCGGGCGGAAGGTGCCGTCGCCGTTGCCGAGCAGTACCGAGATGCTCCAACATTGCGTGTCCACCACCACGAGATCCAGTTTGCTGTCGGCATCGAGGTCGGCAGCCGCCACAGAGATCGGGTAGTTACTGTTGTCCGGCCGGGTCCCGGTCACGAAGTCGGTAATGGGTCCAAACGTGCCGTCACCGTTGCCGAGAAGTACCGAGACCATACTGGAGACGAAGCCGTTCGCCACCAACAGATCGAGGTGGGTGTCGCTATTGAGGTCCGCGAGAGCCAGCGAATTCGCAAGGCCAGACCCCTCGATCATGAAGTCCATGTTCGAGCCGAACGTCCCGTCGCCGTTGCCAAGCAACACCGAGGCCACCTGGGAAAACGTGCCTGCCACCGTCAGGTCGGGCCGGCCGTCACCATTGAGGTCACCGACCACCACGGAAGACACATCACTCGTCCCGGTGACGTAGGCGCTCCGCGCGCCCAGCGTGCCATCGCCATTGCCCAACAGCACCGAGACGGGGGCGAAAATGTCCTGGTCCCCCACCACGACGTCGAGCTTGCCGTCTGCGTTCAAGT
Organism: Candidatus Eiseniibacteriota bacterium; assembly: GCA_031364505.1. Classification (GTDB taxonomy): domain Bacteria; phylum Eisenbacteria; class RBG-16-71-46; order RBG-16-71-46; family RBG-16-71-46; genus JANLWK01. The sequence goes on from JANLWK010000069.1 coordinate 4,959, forward strand.
CCGCAATGGCCACCGACAGCGGGTCGGTTCCGGTTTCATAGTCCGACCTGGCGCCAAAGCTTCCATCGGCGGTGCCGAGCAGCACCGAGACCGTGTGGTCGAGTCCGTTCGCCACGGCGAGGTCGGGCCTGCCGTCGGCGTTCAGGTCCCCCATCGCCATCGAATATGGCGTATCGCCAGTCGCGAAGTCGGTCTTCGGCGCGAAATCGACAGGTATCGTGGGCGAGGCGGTGTTGTGGGGGTTCACGAAGCCGGAAGTGAAGTCCGCATGGTTGTCATCCGTGTCCGTGCGGCCCAGACAATTCCGCGAAACGGATCTTATGCTGCTCAGTCCGCCGATCGGGCCGGAGCCCTCGAAGCAGTTGGGGGTCGCACCACCGGGGCCATATCCGACGAAGTCGACGACGGGTGACGACGGGGCTCCGCCACTGACCGGGCAGCCGCTCAGCGGGGCCGTACCATTGACCAACGCAACCTTGCCCGTTCCAGTACTCAGCGCGATTGTGCCGGTCGCATCGGGCGTGGGGAGGTCCAAGAGAAAGGTGCTCGTTACGGAAAACTCCTTGATCAGATAATAGTGTCCGGGGCCGACGCTGCCGGAGAGGATCGTGACCGCCCAGGTCCCCACGGTCGCGTTGGCGTACTGCACGCTCCACCCGTCGACACTGATGGAAGTGGCGGTGGGATTGAAAATCTCGATGAAATCGCTCTTGTAGTCCCACATCGTCCCGAGGCCGCCGCCGCCGTAGACCTGGCTGATCACCAGCGAGCCGGACGCCCAGACACTTGGAGCAAGCGCGAGCATTGCCACGAACGACGCGAGCGCCGTAGTAACGCCGGCACCCTTGCGGTGCCGGCGGCAGCAATCAATGTGAAACATGGCGGCCCCCAATTCATTGCGACTCACTCATCCGGCGCAGCAGTAGCACCGAGGCGGAAGGACTATCGATTCAGTAGCAGGATACGCCCGGTCCCGCACTCGACCTACGAGAAACCGCTGGTCCCGCCTGTGCACGCTCCTAGTCGAGGTGGTCGCTCCACCACTGGGCGGCTCGTGCCTCGGTCCACGGCCTGGCGACCGGGACCGCCGCCAGCTGTTCCGCGAGCGCGCGCGCGTTGGCAGGACGATCCTCGGGCGCCTTCGCCAGGCACCGCAGGACGATTGCGTCGAGCTCCGGTGGGATCGGCTGCTTCGCGCGTTTCGACGGCGGCTCCGGGGCTTCGTGCATGTGCTTCGACATGACTTCGATCAGCGAGCGGCCCTCGAACGGGCGTGTGCCGACCAGGAGCCAGTAGGCCACGCACCCGAGCGCATAGAGGTCGGCGCGCCCGTCCACGATCGCGCCGCCCATCATCTCGGGGGCCATGAAGGCCGGCGTCCCCCGCATCGCGTCCTTCTGTGTGAGCTGCGCGTCCACCGCGCTCCGGGCCGCGCCGGATGTCACGAGGCCGAAGTCGAGCACTTTGACGAAGTCGTGGTATCCGCCGAGAACGCAGCTGAACATGTTCGCGGGCTTGATGTCGCGATGCACGAACCCGCGCCCATGGGCCTCGTGGAGCGACTCGCACGCCTGCGCGAGGAGCGCGATCGAACGCTCGGGCGGCAGCGGCCCGAAGCGCTCGACCAGGCGCTGTAGATCGACGCCGTGCAGCAGCTCCATCACGTAGTAGAACGTGCCGTCGCCGGTGACGCCGAAGTCGTAGAGCGCAACGGTGTGCGGCGAGCTCAGGGACGCCGTGGCCTGCGCCTCGCGCTCGAAGCGCTTCGCCAGCTCCGCCCCTTCGCTGTGGCCCGCGTCGGCGATCGCGCCGGGGGAGATGAGCTTGATCGCGGCCGGGCGCGCCAGCATGTGATGCGAAGCCCGCCACACCTCTCCCATGCCTCCCGCGCCCAGCCGTTCCACCAACGCGTAGCTTCCGAGCGCGCGCGCATGGGCGACGTGGCCACGCATGCGGTGGAGCATCACGGCTGGCACGATCGTGAGCAGGGCCGCGACGTAGTTGGGAAGGAAGCTGAACGTGAGCGTCGCAGCGGATGGCACCGGATATCCGATGCTCGCGAACGACCAGATCGTGAGCGGGCTCATCGTCGCGGTGACGAGGCTCGCGGCGATCGCGATCCATGGGCGCGCGGGCACGAGCAGCGGGAAGAACGTGACCCACACGGCCAGCCACGAAATACCGATCACGGAGGGTGCGGAGTCGACGACGAGTCGCTGGTTCTCCGGCCAAACGAGCAGCAGTCCGCCGACGATCTCGAACGCGATCCCGATCCCGATCACGCGGGATTGCGGGAGCCCCGGACGCCTCGCGTACAGGAACACGCCGAGCCCGAGGACCAACGACAGCACGCGCACGATCTGCCGCGCGGCGAACCCCTCCGGCCGCGACCATCCGAGGTACATGAACACCAGGTTGATCGCGATCGAAACGGCGAATCCGATCGCGTACACGAGTCCGACGAGCGCCAGGCGGCGCGAGGCATCGCGGAGGAGATCGGGAGGAAGACCCCGGGTGGTGAACTCGTGCCCGCTCCGGAATTCGAACGCGGGGCAGATGAGGCGCGGCGCTTCGGAACTCATCGCTCAGGGTCTACCACTGCCAGCCGACGCCGACATCCATCGTTCGCGTGCGCCGCGCGATGGCCTCCGATTTCATGAGGTCGTTGAGCCCGAATCCGCCGCGAACGTGGGCGCTGACGTGCCCCATCCCCGCGGGCCACGCGTAGCTCACACCGCCGCCCAGGACGAAGTTCACGCGGCGATACAGGTCGGTGAAGTCCTGATAGCCATCGAACGTGCCGACTTCCTCAAATATTTTCGCGGCGGGCGCCCGTCGGACCGCCGG
>JANLWK010000154.1:0-13769 GCA_031364505.1 Candidatus Eiseniibacteriota bacterium
GCAGATGTCGGGTGCCAAGACGCCGCAGGAAGGCATCGCGGCGGGCCAGGCGATGGACGGAGCGCTGGGACGGCTGCTCGTCGTCGTCGAGAACTATCCGCAGCTCCGCAGCAACGAGGCGTTCATGCAACTCATGGACGAACTCGCGGGCACCGAGAACCGCCTCGCCACCGAGCGCATGCGCTACAACGAGGAAGTGCAGAGCTACAACGTGATGGTGAAGCGCTTCCCGATGAACCTGTTCGCCACCATGTTCAACTACAAGGAAGCGCCGTACTACCCGATCGCCGAGGGCGCGAAGGCGGTGCCGAAGGTGGACTTCGGCGGCCTGCGCCAGAACACCAACCAGAACCCCGGCCCGAATCCCAAGTAGGACGTCGCGTCCTGCCGGGCGCACAACGAGCGAGCGGGCCCGCACGTCTGCGGGCCCGCCGTCGTTTTCCGTCCGTGATCCAGTGGGGTGGCTCGCCGGTGGTCCGGCGGGATCAGGCGGCGTCGCGCGAGGCGCGCGAGGCCATCCGCTCGGACACGAACGGATCGGCGGCGGCCGCCTCGCCGGCCCGCGTCCACGCGCGACCGGGCTCCACGCCCCGCGCGCGCGCGTGGCGGAACTCGAGCAGCGCTCCAGCGAGCACCGCGATGCGTGGACGCTCCGCGGCATCGTCACGCGCGACCTCGCCGAGCAGCCGCGACGCCGCGGCCACGAGTCCGCCGGGATCGTCGGCCGCGAGCGCGTCGAGCGATTCGGCGCCCCCTTCACCGGCGTCTCCGGCGTCACAGGGCCACGGCGCCAGCTCGAGCGCCGCCGCCGCCGCGTCACGCTCGGCGGGCGAAACCCCCAGCTCGTGCGCGAGCGATTCCAGCGCCTCGAGTGCCTCGCGCGTCGCGCGCGAGCGCGATGCCGGGCGGCCGGGATGGAGCGTGGCCGCGATCAGGCGCCGGGATTGCCCCCGCAACGCCTGCGCGTTCTTCAATGCGAGGGCCGCGAACCCGCCGAGCACTTCCAGCTCGCGGCTCCACGCGCCCGCTTCGGGCGAGCGCAGTCCGCGCTCGACGAGGATGAGCCCTTCGAGCGTGTCGCGCGTCACGAGCGGCACGAGCAGGTCCCAGCGCCCGCCGACGAGTGCCGCCCGCGCGGGCGTGATGCCGGGAATGCGCTCCAGCTCGTCGCGCCGAACGGGTCGGGCGAGCCCGGTGAGCAATTCGCCGAGCGGGCTCCGGCACTCGAACCTCAGCTCGCGCGCGCGCTCGAAGCGGTCGCCTCGAACGGCACGCGCCGCGAGTGCGCCGTCCTCGCCCGGGACGAGCACGGCGGTGGTCACGGCACGCAGCGGCACGTGCACGAGGCCGAGCAGGCGATCGGTCAGCTCGTCCAGGTCGAGCAGGCCCAGCAGGTCGCGGCCGGTCGTCCCGGCGACGTCGCGCAGCCCGTGCTCCCGGCGCGCATCGTCGTCGGCGCGGCGCGCCTCGCGGCGCAGGCTCGCGATCTCGCGCTCGAGGTCGAGCGCGCGCCGCACGGCGGCACGCGTCTCGGTGGCGCGGGCGAGCAGGCGCCGCACGCGGGCGACGAGCTCCTTCGGCGAGAACGGCTTCGCGAGGTAGTCGTCGGCGCCGCGCAGGAACCCCTGCAGGCGATGATCGCTCTCGGCGAGCGCCGAGATGAGGATGATCGGGATTCCCGGATCGGTCGGATCGTTGCGCAGCGCGTCGCACACCTCGAGGCCGCTCTTCTTCGGCAGCCGGACGTCGAGCAGCACGAGGTCGGGCTTCTCGCGCTGGGCGCGCAGCAGGCCCTCGTCGCCGTCGGCGGCCGAGATGACGCCGAACCCGTGCGTCGTGAGCGCGATCTCGAGCAGCTCGCGCACGCGGCGATCGTCGTCGACGATCAGCACGCGGCACGGCGGCTGGGGCGGGCGCGGGACGAGCGAGGTGATACTCACGCCGGCCGTCCCGCGATGCCGAGCCGCGCGACCAGTGCCGCGAGGGTCTCGCGCGCGACCGGCTTGAGCAGCGTGTGCTCGATGCCGGCGGCCCGCGCCATGTCGATGTCCATGCGGTCACGCACCAGCGCGACGACGGCGGCCGGCCGCGGCTGGGCACTCGCGGCGTCCACGGTGTCGGGCAGCCCCTCACCGCGCGGCGCGTCGGGCAGCTCGACGTCGGTGAGCACCAGCGCCCACGCGCGCTCGGTCAGGCGGCGCAACAGCTGGGCGCGCGTCGAGACGGCGGCGACTGCGAAGCCCTGCTGCTCGAGCAGGCGCGAGAGGAAGAGCCGCGACGTGATCGAGTCCTCCGCCAGCAGCGCGAGAGGCATGCCGGCCGGGGCGGGCAAGGGGTCCGCCCCGGACTCCGATGTGGATTTCGGCATGCCCATCATCGCGATCGGCATCGGCACGCGCGCGTGCAGCGCGACGACGTCGTCGGGCGTCAGCGATCGCGGCTCGGGCGCCGCCTCGGGTTCGGAGTCGGCGGCGGGCTCCGCCTCGGCGATCTCCGTGGCCGGCTCCTTCGTGTCGGGTGCGGCCGGTGCTGGCGCTTCGAACACCGGCACGTCGACGGCGTCGAGCAGCCGCGCGGGATCGACGACCCACCACGCCTCGCCCTCGTCGCTCCGGACGGCGTCGCGGAGGCCCGGCGGAGGCTCGAGCGGCGCCACGCACGGATCGCCCATCATGCGCCACACGATCCGGTCGACCGCGACGTAGCCGCGCTTGAGCCCGTGTCCCACGAGCACGACCGGATGTTCCTCGGCCGCGCCTTCGAGCGGCGGCAGGCCGTCGAGCAGCGGATGCTCGAGCGTGCGGTCGCTCGCGACCATGCGGATCTTGAGCACCGCATGCCAGGGCAGCGCGAGCGGGACGCCGCCGCGCACCAGCGTGAGGTACGTGACGCGCGAGGCGTAGCCCGGCACGCGGATGATCCACGGGGTCCCGTCCGCTTCGAGCGCGGGCCCGAGGTTGCCGCCCACCGCCGCGATGACGCGGTGCGATGCGGTCAGGCGGTCGTGACGCACGCGATCGAAGCGCACCTCGAGCGACGACGGCTCGCCGAGGAGCCGCACGGATGCGGGCGCGTGCTCGGGGGTGAGCCAGTCGAGCGCCGCGCGGAGCGCGGCGGCGACGGGGATCGTGAGGCGCGAGCGCCGGGCCACCGCGTGCGATTCCTCGTCGGCGGCCGCGATCTCCACGAGCACCTCGCCCACGCCGAGGGTCGCGACGGCGGCATCGGCGGATCCGGCCTCGGGCTCGCTCCATTCGAAGCCGCCCACCTCCTCGGCCAGCGCCCGCAGCTCGAGGTCGTGGGCGCGGAACACGGCGACGTCGCCCGACTCGCGGCACTCCGCGGCGAGCCGCTCGATGCGATCGGCGAGGATCGCGAGGTCCGCGGGGAAGGCGTGGCCGGCGTGCGGCGCGCACGTCGCGAGCGCGCGATCGAGCCCGTCGAGGCCGAGCAGCTGCGCGGCATCGCGCGCGAGGCTCCACGAGCCCTCGGACGCTCCCGCCACGAGTGCCGAGGTGAGCGTGTCGGTCAGCGTCCGCGCCAGCTCGCGGCCGAACGCGGGGGATCCGGAGCCGGTGATGGGAGTCGTCATGGGCGCGCTTCTCCACCCGTCGAATGGCCCTCGGCGTCGGCGGCGGGTGCCGGCGCGTCAAGCACGTGCAACCGGCGCGCGCGGGGCTCGGCGCCGCGCGCGGCGCCGCCCGCGGCGAGGATGTCGGCGGTCGGCGTCAGCCGAACGAGCAGGCCCTCGAGATCGCGAGCTTCCTCTTCGAGGCGGCGCGTCAGGCGCTGCACGTCGCTCGAGACACGCTCCTGCGATTCCGACAGGCGCTCGCCCTTGCGCGCCGCGTCCTGCACCATTTCGCGCAGGCGCTCGAGCCAGTGCGCGACGGGTGCGGCCGGTGCGATGGGAGCAGCCGGCGCGGGGGTCACGGCGTCAGGCAGGCGCTCGAGGCGCTCGGACACGTGCGCGCGCACGACCCGCATGCGCTCGCTCGCCGCCGCGACCGACCGGCCGATCTCGTCCGACAGCGCGGCGACGCGGTCGGTCACGGTGCGCACGTCGCGGGCGAGCTGCTTCATCTCGGCATTGGAGCCTTCGGCGCTCGCGGGCCGCGCCTCGCCGCGCGCGCCGACGACGGCGTTGAGCGCGATGAGCGTGGCGCGGTTCGACAGCAACTGCACCTGGGCGGCGATCTCGTGGACCTTGACGAGCCCGGCACCCAGGTCGTCGACGCTCTGCCCCGACTCGGCGGCCAGCTCCTCGATCGCCCGTACGGCCTCGTCACGCCAGGCGGGCAACTCGGCCGGCGGCGTCACGTCCGGCGCTGCGGGCTCGATCGACGCCTGCTGGATCTCGGCGGCGAGCCGGCCGATTTCGCGCACGGTCGTCATCAGCGCCGTCGTCTCGACGTAGCCATGCTCGGTCAATTCGGCGGAGACACGAGACTCCTCGACGACGCGCACCAGCTCGTCGCGGATCAGGCGCGCGGCCTCGGCGTTCTGATCGTTGACGCTCATCGCGCGCAGGAAGCCACGGTCGAGGCTCTCGGCGAGCGGGGCCAGCGAGCTGGCCGCGGGCAGCAGCGGCTCCCAGCGTTCGCTCGCGATCCAGCGCTCGACGCCGTCGCGCGCGCGCAGCATCGCCTCGTAGACCTGGTCCAGCTCGGCCTGGCTGCGTCGCAGGTCGCGACGCGTGTCGGCCAGCTCGCGGGCGCGGTCGGCGACATCCGTGATCTCGCCCCAGTCGCGTCGCGTCGGATCGAGCGGCAATCCCGAAGCGAGCCCGGCGTCGATCTCACGCAGCGGGTTCGCGATCCCGGTGACGAGCCAGCGGCCACAGAGCAGCGCGATCACGAGGCCTAAGACGATCGACGCCGCGAGTCCGATGACGAGCGTCGAAGGACTCAGCGCCACACCCGCCAGGGTGACGGCGGCGAGCACCGAGCCGGTCACCAGACCCGACGCGAGGGCGCCGCCGAGTGCCGCGAGCCACAGGCGCGTGCGCAGGCCGCGCTGCGAGCGCCGGCGTCTCAGCGGGGCTGGGCTGGGTCGGGATGCGGCCATGGGTCGATGAGTCCTCGGGTGCATGGAACCGCCAGGGGTGAAAAGACTCCCGACGCTTCGGTCGAAGCTTCAAAACGCAAAGCCCATGCCCCCCTTCCGCGACCACCCGAAACCCACCCTCGAGACGAATCACGCGAGGGCCCGGGACCGCCGTCCGGGGCCGGCGTGCAGAACGCGCGTCCCCGGCGGAGGACGCGAAACGGTCTATCTGGCCGTGCCGCCGCGCGCTCGCCCCGGGGAACCCTTAAACGACTTGACGGTTCCAGCAAGAACATTGCGTGTTTGCACGTCCGTGGGGCATCTCGACCGCACCACTCCTCGGGATTGCCAAACTCGTGGAAAAGCGTTCCGTCCGGGCGCGAACACCCAGCGCGTGCGTGTTTCGGCACGAAGTGGAAGTCGCTGCGTGCGTTCCAGACCACCCGGTCGGGGCGCTTCGTGTTCCGAAGCGCCCCGCGCGCCTGTCCAAGCCGAATGAAAAGGTCATGGCACACGCTCTGCATCGTATCCCTCGTTGAGCGCCGGTCGCCCTCGGCCGCCGTTCCAGAGAGGGGTGTTCCATGAATCCGCGCCATTACGTCGACCTCAAGGAGAACACCCGCGATCTGCAGCCGACGTATTACTTCATGATCAACTGCCTCCTCTATAGCCGCATGGAGACGGGGCTGGTTTCGAATCAAGACTTTTACGACGAGGACGTCAACGTCTATCTGGCGCACCTGCTCCACTCGTTCGTGAACCCCGAGTACGTGGAGCAATCGCGCAAGTTCCTGTCGAAATACGATACAGATGTGTTCCGCCGCCTGTCGCACTCGACGGACGCGCGGCTCAAGTATCTCATCTACAAGACCAACGCCGATTTCCTGCTCGTGTCGATCGGCATCTTCGACAACCCGGGCGCCACCGTGGCGCCGCGCCGCCTGCAACCGGCGGAAGAGGCCTACATCGGGCGGGGCAAGACCTACTACCACTTCGCCTACTCCTACAGTCAGCAGATGCACCGCAAGAACCAGGGTGTGTCGGACGTGCTCGAGAAGCTGTCGGTGGGATTCGACAAGTACCTGCGCATCCTGTCGCACATGCGCGGCGAGTACCTGGACCTGGTGCAGCGGCTATCGAACGGCGAGGTCTATCACCTCGAGCGATCGGTGGACGAGCACCAGCAGCAGGAGCTGCTGCGCGTGAAGCAGGACGAGCTGCTCGAGCTGTACACGGCTTGGAAAGCGGAGCCGACCCGCGAGCACGAGGACGATCTCGAGCGCGTTGCCGGCGAGATCCGGCAGATCAACCCGTCGTTCCGGTTCGAGCTGCCCAAGGCTTCATGAATCAACGGCGTCCCGCCGTACGCCGGTCCACGAAGGGACCGGACGGGTGGGAACGCCGAAAGTGTCTGCCGAGCGATCGTCCAGTCGCGGGCAGAAGAAGAGGGACCCCGGCGGCCCGTGAGCCCCGGGGTTTCTCGTTTTGGCGTGGGCGATTCGGCGTGATGGGCCTGAGGCGCGCTTGACCATCGCCCCGTCGCGGCTTTTTCGTCGCGAGAGCACGGCGCTCATGGTATGAAGACGGTGCCCCTTCACGTCGGACTCTCGATCCGACGTCTCGTTCGATGCGCCCCCGAAGCAGGTGTGGTCATGCGCACGTACGATTTGTCTGGCCTGGACGATGCCGTTCTCACTCGCGACCTGGACACGCTCATCGCCCAGGAGCGATCCGATCTCGCCGCGGTGCTCGCGCACATCGCCGAGGTCGACGCACGCCGGCTCTACCTGCACGCGGGATTCCCGTCGATGTACGCCTACTGCCTCGGCCGGCTGCGACTGTCCGAACAGTCGGCAATGAAGCGCATCCGCGCGGGGCGAGCGGCGCGACGGATACCGGGAGTGTTCGAGGCCGTCGCAGAGGGGCGCGTGCATCTGAGTGCCATCGTGCTCCTGGCGCCTCATCTCCACGCGGGCAACGTCGGCGAGCTGCTGCGGGAATGCGAAGGACGCTCGAAGTTCGACATCGAGCACATGCTCGCGCGGCGCTTCCCGAGACCTGATGTTCCCACGGACATTCAGGCAATCGAGCCGCTGCTCACGGCCGCGGCCATCCAGGACGATGCCCCTGGTCGCGGTGGGGTGAAGTCGACAAGTGACTCCGCACTTCTCAATACAGAAATGCTGCAGGGCGCGTCGACCGAAGTTGAGCCCGATGAAACGAAACCGTCCCCGGGGACAGTCGCATCTGGCGCGGCACCCACTCGCGTTCAGTCCGAGTCCCGCGTCCACTCCCCGCCCCCGCCATCTCCGCGTCCCGCGAGGTTCATGCCGCTCGCACCCGAGAGATTCGCGATCCAATTCACGATCGGCAAGGAGACACTGGACGATCTTCGCGTCGTCCAGGCCCTGCTCAGCCATTCCGTGGCCAGGGGAGACGTGGCCCAGGTCTTCGCGCTGTCTCTCAAGACGCTCAAGCGCAGGTTGGAGCAGCGAAAGTTCGCGGCGGCCGAGCGGCCTCGTTCACGTGCACCGCAACCGGGGATCGATCGCCGCACGATCCCCGCGCACGTGAAGCGTGCGGTGTGGGAACGCGATCAGGGTCAGTGCACGTTCGTGAGCGAGTCGGGCCAACGATGTGCGTCTCGCGAGTTCCTCGAATTCGACCACGTCGTTCCCGTGGCCCGCGGCGGCGTTGCGACCGTCGAAGGCATCCGGTTGAGGTGCCGCGGCCACAACCAACTCGAAGCGGAACGCGCCTTCGGCAGCGCTTTCATGGAGAGCAAGCGCGAGCGCAGGCGGCGCGCTCGCACGGCTGACGCCTCCGGCGCGAGCACGGGAGCGAGCATGACAGGTCGAAGTACTCGGGCGAGGGTGCCGCGGTCGGACGCCGACACGTTGCAGGTCGTAGGCCGGGATCAAGAAAGGAGCGCGGCGGTGGTGGCCGCAGCCGCGGTTGCTCCGCGCGACGCACCGAAGCCAACTGTCCCCGGGGACAGTTTCGTTTCACCCGACTGAACTCATCCCCTCGCCTCGAATACGAATTCGCGCACCGTGCACGCCCCCGAAGAAAGCGTGGCCATCGTGGATCCCTTCGACCTGGCCGACGCCGACGACGCAGCTCTACTTCGCGATGCTGAAGCACTCACCGCGCAGGGCCCCATCGACGACGCGCTACTGCTCGCCCACATCGCCGAGATCGACGCGCGACGTCTCTATCTGAGTGCGGGTTTCCCGTCGATGCTCGCTTACTGCGTCATGCGGCTGGGACTCACGCCGCTGCGCGCGATGAGACGAATTCGCGCGGCGCAGGTGGCCGCGGAGTTCCCGCGCATCTACGAGGGTGTGGCGCGTGGACGGCTGGGATTGGGCGCCATCATGCTCCTCGCTCGGCATCTGACCGACGAGAATGCCGACGACCTGATCGCGGACGCCGAGTGCATGCCGAAATACGACCTCTCGGGATTTCTGGCGTGCGTCTTCAGGGAAGACGACGACTCGTAGTCCCGCCGCGGGCAGGGAGGGCGCGAGCCGGCGCTTGGTCGTCGTGATGGGCGCCGTCGTCCTGGTCGCGGCCGCGCCACCGCTCGCGGGTCGGTCGCGCGGCGTGGCCGCGCGGGTGCGGTGCAGTCCACCGCGCGCCGTCACCGCCCGTAGTTCGGCGCTTCCTTCGTGATGGTCACGTCGTGCGGGTGGCTCTCGCGCAGGCCGGCGGCGCTGATGCGGGCGAAGCGCGCGCGGGTGCGAAGCTCGTCGATCGTGTGCACGCCGCAGTAGCCCATGCCGGCCCTGAGTCCGCCGACCATCTGGAACACGGTGTTCTCGAGCGGGCCCTTGAACGGCACGCGGCCCTCGATGCCCTCGGGCACGAGCTTCGACAGCTCCTCGGTCGCGTCCTGGAAGTAGCGCTCGCGGCTGCCCTTCGCGGCGGCCATTGCCGACAGCGAGCCCATGCCGCGGTAGACCTTGAACGAGCGGCCCTCGAGCAGCACGACCTCGCCGGGGCTCTCCTCGGTGCCGGCGAACAGGTTACCGATCATCACCGAGTGGGCGCCGGCGGCGAGCGCCTTCACGATGTCGCCCGAGTACTTGATGCCGCCGTCGGCGATGAGCGCGATGTCGGTGCCCTCGATCGCGCGCGCCGCGTCGAGGATCGCCGACAGCTGGGCCGCGCCGGCGCCCGTCACGACGCGCGTGGTGCAGATCGCGCCGGGGCCCATCCCCACCTTGATGCCGTCCACGCCGATCGAGGCCATCGCCAGGGCTCCCTCGTACGTGCCGACGTTGCCGACGATCAGGTCGACGTCGGGGTACTGCGCGCGCAGGCGCTCGGCGGTCTCCATCACGCCCTTCGAATGGGCGTGCGCGCTGTCCATCACCAGCGCGTCGACGCCGGCGCGCACCAGCTCCGCGGCGCGTTCGTGGGCCTCCCCGCCGGTGCCGATCGCGGCGGCCACGCGCAGGCGGCCGCGCGAGTCCTTGCATGCGTGCGGGTGCTTGATGCGCTTCTCGATGTCCTTGACGGTGATGAGCCCGCGCAGCCGGCCATCCGCGTCGACGACGGGCAGCTTCTCGATGCGGTGCTTGGCCAAAATCTCGCGCGCCTCCTCGAGCGACGTGCCGACCGGCACGGTGATCAGCCCCTCGCGCGTCATCACGTCCGACACGCGCCGCTGCATCTGGGTCTCGAAGCGCAGGTCGCGGTTCGTGAGGATGCCGACGAGGCGTCCGTGCTCGCTGATCGGGACGCCGGAGATGTGGAAGCGAGCCATGATCTCGTGCGCCTCGCCGATCGTCGCGGCGGGCGGCAGCGTCACGGGGTCCTCGATCATGCCGCTCTCGGAGCGCTTGACCCGGTCCACCTGCGACGTCTGCTCGGAGACCGTGAGATTCTTGTGGATCACGCCGATGCCGCCGTCGCGGGCGAGCGCGATCGCCAGCTCGGCTTCGGTCACCGTGTCCATCGCGGCGCTCACGATGGGGATGTTGAGCCCGACGCGGCGCGAGAACCGTGAGCGCACGTCGACGTCGCGCGGGTGGTGCTCGGCGTAGCCCGGCACGAGCAGCACGTCGTCGAAGGTGAGCCCCTCGGCGCCGACCTTGTCGTCGAACTCGATGCGCGGAGACGCCGGCGCGGGACGCGGCGTGGAGGCGGGCGAAGGCGCGGTGCGGAGTCCGGGATCGTTCATGTCCGATTCCTCCTCCCCGACCACGGACGCCTCCGTGCGTGCGATCTCAGGGACTCTTTGTGGGCTTGTTCGCCGGCGACACCTTGCGGGGCCCCGGCGTGAAATAGTAGTTGGCGCCCATCCGGACTTCGAGCGCCATCACGTTGCTGTCGAAGCCGGACACGAACTGATCGTGACGCTGGGCCAGCGCGAGGTGCCCCGACACGGTCGCCTCGAGCGACGTGCTGGGCTGCGTCGTGAAGAACCGCTCGACGCCGAACTGGGCGGATCCGCCCGGGTAGAGGCCGCGGTGCAGCTTGAGGGTCACCGGGTCCTTGAGCACCTTGCGGCGGTCTTCGACCCACACGCGATAGACGCCCGGGCCGCCTCCGCCATAGTAGTTCCAGCGGCCCGAGCGGTACGTGTACTGGACCTGGGCGGTCACCGGCAGCATCAGCGTCAGGTACTCGGACTTGGTCGTGATCGACGGGAAGTTCAGGTCCTTGAAGGGCGCCGGGGTCTTCTGCTTGTAGCCGGCCCAGGTGAAACCGGTGCCCACCTGCCAGCGCAGCCACGGCCGCACCTGGTAGCGCCAGTGGCTCTCGAACGAGAAGCGCGGGCGGGCGCCCTCGGAGTAGTCGCCGAACCACTGCGAGCCGAACACCCGGTCGACCTTGAACGTGGACACGCCGAGCTGCCCGCCGATGCCGCCCTTGCCCAGGATCGCGAGCGGGTTGCCCGAAGGGTTCGCGGGCGAGACGTCCGCCGCCATGCACGCCGACGCCAGCATGAGTGAAGCGGCGAGCGCGACACCCACCCGGCAAACGCGCGAAATCATGCGGTGAGATACTCCTCTGGCCCGGAGGGACATGCGTGTGACGAGAGGCCCGGTGGCGAATGAGCGCGGCAGTATAGGAAGGCGCTCAAACGGGTGTCAACGAAGCGGCTCCGCCGGTGGTCAGGTCGTGGACGGAGGTGACGGCGCGCGGCACCGTCGGCGCGGCAACGGCCCTGAAATGCCGGGATGGAACGTCGCGAAACGCCGGGTACGCTTGTTGCGGGTATCGAGGGCGTCCCCACCGGGCCTCCCACCCTACTCCTCGCAGTGACGCCCCACCCCGGCCCTCCCGCAACAACTCAAGCCCAAGGATCGGGGCCGGCCGGCCAGCCGGCCCCAACCCGGTCGATCGCGGAGACGGTAAGTCGATCCCGGATTCCGCCCCGGGGGGCGACGAAAGGGCTTCCCCCTACCCGGCGAAACCACCGAATCGGGCGCGAAAGCGCCGATCCGCCAAGGCGTTGACACTCCTGCCGGGCGGCCCGTAGACTCCCGCCCTCCATTTTTGCCGCATCCTGCCCCGTCAAAGCGTCGCCGTTCGGACGTTTCGGCGCCCGAACCCCGTGGGAGAACCAGATGAACCGCACTGACCAGTGGAAGCTGGCGGGCGTCCTCGTCGTGACGGCACTCGCCCTCTGGCTCCTGTATCCGTCGTACCGCTACTACACGCTCACTGCCGATCAGCGCGACAAGCTGCCCGCGCACGAGCTGGCGCAGTTGCGGCGCAAGGCGATCCACCTGGGACTCGACTTGCAAGGCGGCATGCACCTGGTGCTCGAGGTCGACCGCTCGCGGCTGAACGCCGCCGAGGCGAAGGACGCGCCCGACCGCGCGATGGAGATCATCCGCAACCGTATCGACCAGTTCGGCGTCGCCGAGCCGCTGGTCCAGCGGGAAGGCGAAGACCGTATCGCCGTCCAGTTGCCGGGCCTGACCGATCGCGCGCGGGCCATCGAGCTCATCGGCAAGACGGCGCTGCTCGAGTTCAAGCTGGTGCGCTCGCCGGACGAGGTGAAGATGGTGCTCGAGCGGATGGACAGCTTCTTCGCCGCCCGCGGCGCGGGAGCCGCCGGCACCGACTCAACGCTCCGCCGCTCGCCGCTCACCGCCCACCTGTTCACGACCGAGCCGTGGCCGTTCGTGCGCAACGAGGACCTGCCGGCGGTCGAGGGCCTGCTCGCGACACCCGGGCTGGACTCGATCATCCCGGGCGACTCGCAGCTCGTCTGGGGCAATGCCGACGAGACCATGCAGGGCGTGACGGGCCGGGCGCTGTACGTGGTCAAGCACGAGGCCGAGATGACCGGAGGATCGGTCGCGAGCGCCGAGGCGCGCGTCGGGCTCGAGGCCTCGAATCCGGGCGGCTGGGGCGTGAGCATGAAGATGACGCCGAAGGGCCGCGCGGAGTTCGCCGCGGTCACCGGCAACAACGTCGGCCGCCAGCTCGCCATCGTGCTCGACGGCGTCGTGTCGTCGGCGCCGAACATCCGCGAGCGGATCCCGTCCGGCGACGCCTCGATCACCGGCAGCTTCGACGTCAACGCCGCGCGCGACCTCGCCATCGTGCTGCGCGCCGGCGCACTGCCCGCACCGGTCAAGATCATCGAGGAGCGCTCGGTCGGACCGTCGCTCGGCTCGGACTCGATCCAGGAGGGCCTCAGGGCCGGCATGATCGGCACGATCCTCGTGATCGTGTTCATGGCGCTCTACTACCAGTTGTCGGGCCTGATCGCGATCGCGGCGCTGCTGCTCAACGTGATCTACATCTTCGGCGCGCTCGCCGGCTTCGGCGCCACGCTGACGCTGCCCGGCATCGCGGGCCTCGTGCTCACGGTGGGCATGGCGGTCGACACGAACGTGCTGATCTTCGAGCGCATCCGCGAGGAGCTGCGCGGCGGCAAGAGCGTGCGCCAGTCGGTGGACCTCGGCTACGACCGCGCGTTCCGCACCATCCTGGACGCGCACGTCACGACGCTCATCAGCGCGCTGTTCCTGTTCCAGTTCGGCACCGGCCCGATCAAGGGCTTCGCGGTCACGCTGAGCATCGGCCTGATCGCCAACCTGTTCACGGCGGTGGTGTTCACCCGCATGATCTACGACTTCTGGCTGAGCCGCGGGAAGCTCGAGCGGCTGAGCATTTAGACGAGGCCCCTTCCGATGCTTCAGCTTCTGGTAGGCACGAACATCCCGTTCATGCGGTACCGCCGGGTGGCGTACATGGTTTCGGCCATCCTGGTGCTCGCGACCGTCGCCTGGCTGGTCGTCAAGGGCCCACGCTACAGCGTCGACTTCACCGGCGGCCAGCTGCTTCAGGTCAGGACATCCACGGTGCTGCCGGCGGACCAGATCCGCCGGGCGCTCGACGGCGCCGGACTCCACGGCATCGAGTTGCAGCAGATGCGCGGGGACAACTCGAACGAGCTGATGATCCGGGCGCAGGTCACGGACTCCAAGGACCTCTTCCCCTCGGTCCAGCGGGCGATCCAGACCCAGTTTCCGGGCACGACCGTGGAGTTCCGCAGCACGTCGGCCGTGGGCCCCAAGGTCGGTGGCGAGCTCCGCCACAAGGCCATCTACGCGATCCTGGCGAGTCTCGGCGGAATCCTCCTCTACGTCGGCTTCCGCTACGAGTTCAAGTTCGCCTTCGGCGCCGTGGCGGCCCTGTTCCACGACGTGTTCGTGACGCTCGGCATCCTCATGTTCACCCACCGGGAAATC
>JANLWK010000252.1:0-2630 GCA_031364505.1 Candidatus Eiseniibacteriota bacterium
GGACGCCGAGGCGGTGAAGCTCGCCGAGGCCGCACTCGATCACCATCCGCAGAGCGCGGCGTGCCAGAACAACGCCGGCATCGCGCGGCTCACGGCCGGCGACGTCGCCGGCGCGCGCAAGGCGCTGCTCAAGGCGATCGAGCTGGATCCGTCGCGGCCGGGCCCGTACTACAACCTGACGATCCTCGAGAAGTATTACGCGCTCGACGACGCGGCCGCGGCGCGCTGGTTCGCGAAGTACCACACGCTGTCGAACGACGATCCCGACGGGATCGGAGCGACGCTCGACGCGACGGAATCGCGGAACCTCGCCGAAGGGAACAAGCCATGACCCGCATCGCATCGATCACGCTCGCGGCCGCGCTGACGGCCGTCGCTGCCCTCGCCGATGTTGCGACGGCCACCGAGCCGGCGCGCACCGCGGTCCCGAAGCCGGTCGCATCGGCGCCGGGTGCCGCGACGCGCGCCGCCGCGAAGCCGGCCGCATCGCCGCGCGCCGCCGCGCCCGCGGGCGTCGCGAAGCGTCCGGCCATGCCCCGGACGCTCTCGGACGTCTACATCGAGGGCGAGATCCCGGTGCCGCAAGTGTTGTTCATCACGGCGCGCGATCAGCGCCGGTTCATGGACTTTCAGCATCACCGTTACCTCCGAAACAGCACCCGGCTCGGCGAGGCCACGCCCGTCCCCACGCGGGTCACGGTCGCGCCGGAATCGCCCGCCGTCATTCGAAAGGAGACTCCGCGATGAACGCCCTGTCCGCCATCGCCACCTTCTACAAGCAGGGTGGCATCTTCATGCACGCGGTCCTCGTGCTCGCGATCGTGATCGCGGCGATCGTGGCCGAGCGCATGATCGTGATCGGCCGCGCGATGCGCGTGAACGGCCGCAAGCTCACCGACGACCTGGTCCAGCGCGCCGGCAAGGGCGACCTGACCGGCGCCCGCCAGGCCGCGATGAGCTCAGGCACACCGCTCGCGCGGGTCGCGCAGGAGATGCTGTCGGTCGGCTACGCGCACGAAGAGGCGTTGCAGACCGCGGCCGACGACGCGACGACGCTCGCAATGCCCGAGCTGACGCGGCGGCTGAGCTATCTCGGCATGCTGGCGAACTCGGCCACGCTGATCGGGCTGCTCGGCACGATCACGGGGCTCATCACCGCCATCTCGGGCGTGGGTGTCGCCGACGCCGCGCAGCGCTCAGCGCATCTCGCGGCCGGCATCTCGGAGGCGCTGCACACGACGGCGTTCGGGCTCACGATCGCGATCCCGACGCTGTTGCTGCAGGGCTGGTTCAGCGGCCGCGTCGACGGCATCGCGGAACAGATCGACGAGCTGACGATCCGGCTGAGCAAGGCCATGGCGCGCGTGGCGGCGGGGTCGGGCTCGAATCACACGACCCCGGCGGCCATGCCGCGCCCGCAGGCCGCGCGGCCGGCGGCGACCGGCATGCTCGGGAGAGAGTGACATGCGCAAGCCGTCCCGGGCGCGCGAACGGCGCCGCCGCCAGACCGAGGTGAACCAGGAGCTCGAGCTGATGCCGATGCTCAACGTGTTCATTTCGATCATTCCGCTGCTGCTGCTGTCGGCGGCGTTCGTCCAACTCGCGGTGATCCCCACCTCGCTGCCGGCGCCGTCCGACACGCCGCCGGCCGCGGTCGCGACCGAGGTGGAGAAGCTGTCGCTGACGATCACGATCGACGCCGCCGCGTACGTCCTGGGGGCGAACGGCGCCACGGTGAGCACGATCCCGCGGCCGCCGGGCGTGGCGAACGACGACCCGGCCGCGAAGGCCGCGCGCGAGGTCCTGGGCCGGACGCTGGCGGCCATCGCGGCCGAGCATCCGGAGCAGCGCGAGGTGACCATCGCCGCCGATCCGACCACGCACTACGTCGACATCATCGACGTCATGGACGTGTCGCGCGGCGCGGGGATGCCCGAGGCGGCACTCGCCGATGCCGGCGCGCCCGCCGGAGCGCCTGGGGTCCAGCCATGAAGATGCGCGAGCGACGCAAGCTGCGCTGGCGGAAGGGGCTCAAGTCGAGCAACAGCGTCAACCTGATCTCGATGATGGACATCCTCACCGTGCTGTTGCTGTTCCTGCTCAAGAGCTACGTGGCCGAGGGCGAGGTCATGGTGCCCGCGCCCGGACTCACGCTGCCGGCGTCGAGCGCCGAGCAGTCGCCCAAGGCCTCGCTGATCGTGGCCATCGATGGCGACGCGATTCGCGTCGGCAACGACGTCGTGGCGTCGGTGTCGGAGGCGATGGCGTCGGACGACGCGCTGATCGTGCCACTGGCGGTGCGGCTGCAGGAGCTGCGCGCGAACCCGGACCAGATCGCGCCCGCCGCGACGGCCGCCGTGGACCCGCGCCTCGTCACGATCCAGGGCGATCGCGACATCGAGTACCGCCTGCTGCGCAAGGTCATGCTCACCCTCAGCCGGAGCGGCTTCGCGCACGTCTCGCTCGCCGTCCTCCGCACCACGTAGGATCGCCATGAGCTCACGCGCATACGCCTCGCCCACCTTCCGGCTCACCGGCGACGATCTGTTCCATCGCTGCCTCGTCTGCTCGTTCGCGGCCGGATCCGCGATGCTCGTCGCGATCTTGCTGGCGCCCGCGGCGCGCGAGGT
>JANLWK010000275.1:0-15388 GCA_031364505.1 Candidatus Eiseniibacteriota bacterium
AGCGGCGAGGGCCGCAAGTCCGAGATCGACGATTCGCTATGGTCGCCGACGCGTGAAGGCTTGCAGGTCGGGATCGATCTCACGGTCTGGCACCACCTGGACCCGCAGCGCGTCACGTCCATCCACCAGAAGATCGGCCCCGACTACGAGGAGAAAATCATCCGCCCGGCCGTGCGCTCGGTCATCCGCCTCGTGATCTCCGAGTACCCGGTGATGGACGTGTACTCCTCCAAGCGCGCGCAGATCCAAGACGAGATCAACCTGAAGATCAAGACGCTGGTCGAGCGCGATGGTTTCGTCATCGACGAGGTGGTGCTGCGCGACGTCCGCTTCACCTCGGAGTTCGCGAAGGCCATCGAGGCCAAGCAGATCGCCCAACAGTCGGCCGAGCAGATGAAGTACACGCTCGAGAAGGAGCAGAAGGAGGCCGAGCGCAAGGTCATCGAGGCGCAGGGGCGCGCGAATGCGATCGACGTCATCAATCGGGCACTGGCGCAGAATCCGAACTACATCAAGTACCTGTATGTCGACAAGCTCTCGGACAAGATCTCGGTCATCGTATCCGACCAGAGCACGATCATGGACTTGAAGGGGATCCTGGGCGCACGAGCGGTGAAGTAACACCCCCAGCTGGCGGCAGCCATCGAAAGGACTCAATGCGCGTCAGTCACATCGATGGGACCGCCGCGACTTCGAGTGCTCCACACCGACTCGGGCTCGGCATCTACGTCATCCTGCTCGTGTTCACCCTGGCTTCGGCGCTCGGCACCAATCCCTACACGTTCGGCACCAGCGCGAATTCGTTCACGATCGCGTATGCCAAGGCGGCCGCCCATCCGGGTCTGTACCCCGACGATTACCTGGTGGCGCAGCGCACCTTCTATTACACGTTCCTGTGGAACACGCTCGGAATACTGCATGCCCGACTCGGGATCAGCCTGGCGATCCTGTTCCTGGGCACGTACCTGACCGCGATCTACCTCACGTTCTACGCGATGTACCGGATCGCGATGACGCTGTTCGAGCGCATCGAGATCGCCATGCTCGCCCTGCTATTCCTGCTGTTCCTCAAGTTCGCCCTGGGCGACGTCCGAACCATCGAGCAGATCCTCACGACGCAGGCGGTCGCGACGCCGCTCCAGCTGCTCGCGGTGCACGCGTTCCTGACGTCACACCGGGTGCGCGCATTCCTCCTGCTGGGCCTGGCGTACCTGATTCATCCCCTGACGACGCACTATGCGCTGGCCATGCTGTTCGTCGCGAGCGTTGCGGACATCCGGCGGTGTGGCATCAAGCCCCTGCTGCTCGGGATGCTGGTATTCCTCGCCGCCGCGAGCCCCGTGCTGGTGTGGAGGCTCCGCCATGCGCCCGGCGCACTGCAGTTGTTCTCGGCGGATCCCGAGTGGCTGGTCGCGCTGCACCAGCGATCCGCCCATCACGTGTTCCCCTCCAGCTGGGGATGGGAGGCTCTCGCGCACACGGCGGTGGTGCTCTCCCTGTTCGCCATCGCGTGGCGCCACCGCAATCCCGAGGCGGAGGATCGGCACCGGACGATGGGCATCGCCACGTTGACGGTGCTGGGTCTGTGCGTGTTCGGCGTCGTGGGATCGGAGCTGCATCCGATGGGGCTGACGTTCCTGCTCCAGCCGATGCGCTCGTTTCAGTTCATCGAGTTCTTTGCGATGCTCTACGTTGCCCACTATCTCTACCGCGGAATGGAGAAGGCCGAGCGGCTCGCGAGCGCCCTGCTCGTGGCGGCGGTCGCGGGCTGGGTCGTCTACGGCGGGATGCGCCTCGTCGTTCCCATGGCGGTCGTGCTGGCCGTGAGTGGGCTCATCTGGGTGCGGCAGTGGGTGATGCATCGGCCGCTGCGCGGAACCTCCTTCGTACTCGCCGTGACCACCCTGGCCTGCATCGCGGCGTTCGCGTGCTGGGCCCACGATCGATCCGCGGGGTACACGACGTTCTCGCCGCGCAACGTGCAGGAACCGTTGTGGCGTGACGTCCAGCGCTGGGCGCGCGAGCACACGGACATCCACGACGGGTTCATCACGTCGCCGGGGATGCGGGATGGATTCCGGGTCGAGTCGGAGCGGACCATCTACGGCGAGTTCAGGGACGGCGTGCTCATGAATCCGAACCCGGAATTCGGCCACGAGTGGCTGCGGCGCATGCGAGCGTTGGGGTTCGGTCCGGAGACTCGCAAGCCGGATTTCTGCAGGCTAACGAGCGAACAACTCGAGGCCGTGGTCCGCGAGATGAAACTCACCCATCCCCGCGTGTTCCTGGTCTGGCCGTGCGCCGGCCGCCCGCTCCCCTACCCCGAGACCTATCGCAACGCGCTGTACGTCGTGTACCAGGTGGGCTGATCGGATGATTGCGCGACGTACAGCCCAACTGTCCCCGGGGACAGTTTCGTTCGATCGCGATGAACTCGGCGCGCTACTTCTTGCCGCCGCCGAATAGCCGTCCCAGCAGCGACGGCTTCTCGCTGCCGGCGGCCACGCCTCCGCCCTCGGCCAGTACGAACTCCTCGAACGTCTTGGCGAACAGGCGGGCGTGACCGTCGTCCTCGGTGACGAGCCGGCGGCTGACGAGTTCCGACCGGACGTG
This sequence comes from Candidatus Eiseniibacteriota bacterium, assembly GCA_031364505.1. Classification (GTDB taxonomy): domain Bacteria; phylum Eisenbacteria; class RBG-16-71-46; order RBG-16-71-46; family RBG-16-71-46; genus JANLWK01. The sequence continues at coordinate 2,614 of JANLWK010000275.1, forward strand.
CTGCAGGGCGTCGGGCAGCGGCTTGCCCTTCGCCACGCGCAGCAGCGTGCTGCGTTCGTGCTCGTCGAAGCCCTCCCACAGGTAGCGGAAGTGGAGCTTTGCCTCTTCGTAGAACCGGCGCTTCACCTGGCGGAAGTCGGGCGTCGCGGCGTCGGGGTCTTCGTCCATGACCTCGAGCGCGTGCGAGCACGCCATCTGCAGGTAGAACGGGAACAGCCCGGCCAGCTCGATGATCGCGCCGGCGTGCGCCTCGAGCGGCTTGCCCACCCGCGCCGAGGGGACGCGGATCAGCGCCTCGGCCTCGTCGCGCTTGAACTCGGACAGCCGGAGCGTCGAGAAGATATTGAAGAACGGCGAGTCGGAGATCTCGCGCGTGTGGCAGAGCACCTGCAGATCGCGCTCGGACGACGTCACGTACGCGACGTTGTAGTGGTTCGCGAGATAGCGGAGGAACGAGAAGAACTCGAGGTTGAAGTTCGGGTTCGTCGTCACCGTCTCGAACTCGTCGAGCAGCAGCGCCAGCCGGAACCCGGCCGCGTCCATGCGCTGCACCATGTCGCGGATGCCGTCCAGGTTGTGGCCGCATCCGGTCAGGTCGAGCCGCCCCTTCAACTCCAGCTCGGCGATGCCGATGAGCGAGCGTACGAATGTCTCCATCGACATGCCTTTGTCCTGGTGCAGGTCGAGGAACACCATCACCATCTGCTCGGGGTGCTCCAGAAATTGCTGCCGGTTCGGCTTCATGTAGACGTAGTTGAGCAGCGACGACTTGCCGATCTTCCGGTCGCCGACGACCGAGATCGATCCCGGCGGCGTGGCGTTCAGCCGCGCGAAGATGCGCTTGACCTCGGGGCCGCGGCCGAAGAAATCGTCGCGATGCTTGAGCATCGTGCGGTTGAGGTACGGATTGCGCGGCGTCTCACGCGGCCCGAGCCGGGTCTCCACTAACGGCGCGGACACCGCGCTCACCTCACCGCGCGAGAGCAGCGTCGCGAGCGACTTCTCCACCCCGCCCATCGTGGCTGGGCGCTGATCGGGATGCTTGGCGAGGCAGCGTGACACCAGGTCGGCGAGCGGCGCGGGGCAGTCCGGCAGGTACGTGCGGAGCGGCTCCTCGGTGCGCTGGCCGATGTTGTACATGAGTGACATCGGGTGCTCGGCGCGGAACGGATGGACTCCGGTCAGCGCCTCGTAGAGCACGACGCCGAACACGAACACCTCGGCGCGGACACCGGCATCCTCGCCGCTCAGCTGCTCGGGCGAGATGTACGACAGCGTGCCGACGAGGGCGCCCGCGGAGCCCACGGACGACTCGGCCCCGACAGACTTCGCGAGCCCCAGGTCGAGGATCTTCGCCGTGCCGTCGTCGAGCACCATGATGTTGTTGGGCGACAGGTCGCGGTGGAGCATGCCCATCGTATGGATGGCCTCGAGCCCCGACGCCACCTGGCGCATGATCTCGAGCACGCGCTGCGCCGGCGGGCGGTCCTGCTGGACGACGGCCCGCAGCGTGCGCCCCTTCACGAACTCCATCGCGATGTACGGGCTGCCCGACGCCTGCCCGAGACGGTAGATGTGGACGACGTGCGGGTGATTGAGGCTGGCGAGGCTGCGGCCCTCGGTCGTGAAGCGCCTCAAGTCGCGCTCGGCGATCGGACCCGAGCGCAGCATCTTGATCGCGACCGTTCGCTCGAGCTCGAGCTCGGTGCACTGGTAGACGACGCCGAAGCCGCCCTCGCCCAGCACCTGGTCGATGCGATAGCTGCTGTCGATGACGGTGCCGATCATGCTCAGCGTCCTCCGTCGGGCTTGCGGGTCACCGTGTTGCGCGTGAAATCATACGTCGCGCGCTCGGCCGAATGCACGGCGACCGCGTGGTCGATGGTCTCGCCCGAGACGAGCACGACGCGCACGGAGTGATTGCCCGGTGAGAGCGTGCGCGGACCGGAGTTCTGCACGTTCTCGACCACCAGCGCGCCGTCCACGTAGATCTGGGCCGGCAGATCGCCCTGGACGACGAGCACGCCGGGCGGCTCGCGCCGGAGCGTGAGGTGCAGCCGCCGCGTGTCGGCGGAGACGACGAGCGCCGTGTCGGCCGACTGGTAGCCGTCGCTCGACGCCGACACCGTGTGGCGGCCGAGCGTGAGCCCCGGCAGCGTGAGCGGCGACGGCCCGCGCGCAGCGCCGTCGAGACGCACCTGGCACTCCGCCGGCTCGGTCGTGACGAGCAGGTCCGAGCGTCCCTGTTCGAGCGTGAGCCGGGTGACGCCCTGCACGCCGCTCGCCACGGACACGTCGGCGCGCGCCATACCGAAGCCGGCACGCGACGCCTCGACGTGATGCGGCCGCGCCACAGTCAGCCCGCGCAGCACGACGGGGCTCGTGCCCACCACGGCGCCGTCCACGCGCACCTCGGCACCCGGCGGCACGGTCTCGACGCGCACGTCGCCGAGCAGGGCCCGCAGCCGGAGCCGCATCGCGAGCGCGCGCCCGCCCTCGACTCGCGCCGTGACGGCACTGTCGGCATAGCCGGGCGCCGAGGCGTCGAGCCGGTGGTCGACGCCCGCGGCGATCGAGTCATGCACGCCGCCCATGCCGATGCGCTGGCCGTCCATGCGAATCCCCGCCTCGGCGGGCTCGACGTCGAGTGCCAGGAAGCCACGCGCCACACCCGCGAGCGAGCCGCCCGTCTCGGTGGCGTGCTTCGGCCGGAACAGCAGCACGGCGAGCGCGATCGCCCCGATGCCGCCGAGCACGGGCGCCACGCGCCGCACGAGTCCCGCGCGGGGCTTCCGGATCGCGAGCCCCAGCTCACGCATCGCCTGCCACACCGAGTGCTGGCGCGCGATCCAGCGCCGCCATAGGTCCATGCGGAACGCGTACACCGGCTCGGTGGCGCGGTCGTCGCGCAGCAGCATCTCGCTCTTGAACAGTTTCTCGAGCGCCGTCGCGATGCGGGGGCGGTCGAGATCGATGGGGTAGTCACGCTTCTTGATGCGCTTGATCAGCGCGTCGACGCCCGCGAAGGCATCGGGACCCTCGAGCGTCTCGGCGAGCAGCGCCAGCACGAGTTTGTCATCCGGCTCGAGACCGTCCCACAGGAAGATCATCTGCGGCAGCGGGTTGTTGATCAGCGCGTCGACGATCTCGGCCACCAGCGGGGCTTCCACCTGCCGCGTCTGGCGGTCGTTCAACTGGTCGACGAGGCCCTGGCAGATCGCCTGCGTGTAGAACGGCTGTCCGGCCGTGAGCCGGATGATCGCCTCGACCGCTCCGTCGTCATAGCTCGCGCGACCCTCGACGGGCTGCCGGATCAGGCTCACGGCGTCGTCGCGTTCGAGGTAGCTCACGGTCTTGTAGATCGACTTGCCCAGGATCTTCCAGTACTCGCGGCGGCGCTGCTCCAAGTACTGCGAGCCGGTGAAGATCATGAACACCGAGGCGCGTTCCATCAGCCCGGCGAGCACGTAAAGCACGTCCTCGGCGAGCAGCCCCGATTCGATCTTGTTCTCGAACAGCTCGTACTCGTCGAACAACAGGATGAGCTTCCGCCCGGGCTGGGCGCGCAGGCATGCCTGGACGAAGCGCTGGAACGCGGCCGAGCGATTGGGCTCCTGGGCGAAGTCGGGCGGCGTCACGACCCGCTCGGCCTGGCCCATGGCCGCGAGGATTTCCTCGGACAGCCGCGCCAGGAACTCCGCCTCGCTGCCGATCGCCATCGACTGCATGTCGATCAAGACCGGGATGAACGCGGGCCCGAGTCGCAGGTCGAGGATCTGGAACAGAATCGAGGTCTTGCCGCTGCGGCGCTCGCCGCAGAACACGAACAGGCCGCCCTGGTCCGAGTGCTCGAAGCGCTTGCGCACGAGATTGAACTCGGCTTCGCGCCCGAAGAACATGGTGCGGCCGCGCACCGGGTTCCCCACGATGTAGGGATTCGGGCTGATCTGCTGGAACGGGGCGTCCGTCACGGGGTGCGCCGGGCTTCAGGCGCCGGGGAGCTCACAGCGGATCGTCGCCCTCTTTGATCACCACGCTGTCGATCCCGTCGACCTCGAGCAGCTTGACGCCGATCACTTCCTTCTTCGACGTCGGCACGTTTTTGCCGACGTAGTCGGCGCGGATCGGCAGCTCGCGATGGCCCCGGTCGATCACGACCGCGAGCTGGATCGAGCGCGGGCGACCGAAGTCGATCAGCGCGTCCATCGCGGCCCGGATCGTGCGGCCCGTGTAGAGCACGTCATCGACGAGCACGACGACCTTGCCGCGGACGTCGACGGGAATCTCCGAGCCCCCGACGATCGGCTGGTGTGCCACCGTCGAGAGGTCGTCGCGGTACAGGGTGATGTCGAGGCTGCCCTGCGAGGGCGTGCGCCCCTCGAACTCCGTGATGCGCTCGGCCATGCGCTGCGCGAGTGGCACGCCGCGGCGCTTGATGCCCACGAGCACGAGATCCTCGACGCCCTTGTTGCGCTCGACGATCTCGTGGGCGATGCGGGTGACGATGCGCCGCAGCCCGTCGGCGTCGACGATCTCGGCCTTCTCCCTCAGGGCCATGCCCATGAATCCTCCGGTCCTCTCAGGGTTCCGCGGCGGGCCCATGGACGACGGGCGAGCCGGGCGGGTTGGCGGATGTATGTGCCGCACGTTATCCCGCCGCCCGGCGTACAGGCAAGCTCGGAGGCCTTCTGAACCCTGGGCGCCGCGATCCTCCGAAGCGCCGTCCGCCGGGCGCCCCGCCGCTACGGAACGCGGAGGTCGGGCACGCCGAACCGGCGCGCCCAGATCGCGCTCAGGGCGGCGGTATCGTGCGACGCGGCGCGAACCTCGGCGATTCCCGCCACCAGCGCCGTGTCCTGGCCGGCGCTCCGCGCGGCGCGCCCCGCCTCGCCGCGGGCCTCGGCCTCGCGTCCGGCGAGCGCCAGCGTCACGGCGTGCGCGAGCGCGATCGAGGGATCGTCCGGATGCGTCCCGACGAGCTGCCCGGCCTCGAGGGCCGCGGCGTCCCATGCGTGCCCGCGGACCAGCGCGTCGAGCAGGCGCCAGCGCGCGCGCTCGTCGGCGGGGCGCAGCCGCACGCTCTCGCGCAGCGCCAGCAGCTCGCCCACCGCGTCGCCGCGCGAGCGGTAGATCGAGGCGAGCCCGAGGTGCGCGCGGAGGTTCGTGGGATTTTCGTTCAGCGCGCGCGTGTACCAGCGCTCGGCGGCCGCGTCGTCGCCGCTGATCACGTACCAGTAGCCGAGCGTGCTCTCGACTCGGCCGAAACCCAGCGGCAGCGTCTCGAACCTCGCGATCGAACGATCGGTCGAGTGGTTGAGCGCGATCCATGGCACGGTGTGATAGAGCGACATCGCGGCGAGGGCGATCATCGCCGCGCGCGGCGGGACCGCCGGGGTCGGCGATGCGACGAGCAGACCGAGTGCCGCCGCGGTCGTGACGAAGGCGTACGGCGCCATGAGATCCCAGTTCCGGGCGTAGCCGAGGTTCGAGTCGCCCGCGATCGCGGAGGCCGCGAGCGCGCCGAGACCGAGCGCACCGAGGAACACGGTCTCCGCCGACCACCGCCGGCCGGCCGCCCGCCGGATCGCGAGGGGAACGAACAGCAGCGCAGCGATCGGACCGGCGAGCGCCTGGCCGTTCAGGAAGTCCCGCAGGTGCTCGGCCGAGCCGCGATAACCGGGGCGAAACGACATGTCGCCGCGCAACACGTCGAGCAGCGTGCGCCCGAGCTGTCCGGCGGCGTTGTAGCCGTGCGCAAGTGCCGCGACCGCCACGAGGGCGACCGCCGCCGCGAGCGCCAGCATCACGAGGTCGCGGCGCGCGCGCGCGCGAGTCGCGGGCTCACGCAGCGACACGGCGGCCACGACCACGAACGAAGGAGCGTACGCGGCCGCGCCGAGATGGAGCGCCAGGGCGAGACCGAGCGTGAGCCCGCACACGAGGAGCGAGCCCGTGCCGCGAACGGCGCGCAGCGCAACGAGTGTGTAGAGGGCCGCCCCGAGTGTGGCGAGCGCATAGTTCTCGACGTAGCCAAAGAACACCTGCGAGCCGCCCTGCGCCAGCAGCGCCACGGCGAGGAGCGCCGCCGCTGCGCCGGCGCGCGGTGCGAGTTGGCGCGCGATCGCGATCGCCACGAACGCGAACGCCGCGCCCGCGACGGCGCTCGTGAGCGCGGCGGCGCGCCACGCGGAAGCCTGCATCGCCGGCGCCGGCAGGACGAGACGCGTGACCTGGCCGATGAGCGCCGAGAGCGGCTCGAGCGGATGGAGCCGCATGCCGGGCGGCTCGCTCAGGATCGCGAGCCCGTCGCCGAGCAGCGTGTGGCGCGCGCGCAGGCCCCAGCACGCGATGCCGAATGCGATCGACACGGCGAGCGGCGCCCACGCGGGCCACCCTCTGTGGCCCGACGCCGCGGGTAGTGCGACCGCGCGCCTTCGCGCGAGCGCCCACACGACGACGGCGATCAGCGCCAGCGTCGCGCACGCGAAGGCGGCGTGCGGCCAGAAGGCGAACACGCTGACGCCCCACGTCGACGGGTCGCCGTGATACCCCTCGGCATGCGCGACGAGCAGCAGCACGAACCACACGCCGACGATCCATCCCACGACGCGGTCCACGCGCGGCGTCATGAGCCGCCCTAGAACCGCACCATCATCGCGGCCCGCGCGCCGCCCGGCTCGGGCGCCACGAAGAGCCGTGACGCGATGCCCGCGTTCGAGCGCGCGCGCAGGAAATCTTGAGTCTTCCCCGCCGTCCAGAATCCGAGCGCGGCGCCGCCGAGGATGTCGCTCGCCCAGTGCTCGCGGTCGTGCATGCGCGACCAGCCGACGAGGGCGGCGGTCGGGTAGACGACGAACGGCACCCAGCGCGCGCGCGTCTCGCGGTCGAGTGTCGTGGCCGCGGCGAACGCCAGCGTCGCGTGCCCCGAGGGGAACGACTCGTGATCCGAGAATGAATCGAAGCGCGCCGCGTCGTCGGGGCTCTCGCGCGGGCGGGCGCGGCCGACGGTGCGCTTGAGCGCGTAGCACGCGACCCCCGCGACACCGATCCCGGCGCCGGCGCGCACCGCCGCCGCCGCCAGCGCCGGCGCATGGGCGATGTGCGCCACGCCCCAGGCGGCCGCGACGGTGGGGATCAGCACGTACGGCGATCCGAGCTGCTCCGCCCAGCGCGCGAGGCGCCGCGCCGTGTGCGAGTCCGAGGCGAGCACCTGGCGCGTGATTGCGCGGTCGTTCGCCGCGACGACCGCGATCACGCCGGCGGCGGCGATGCCGAATGCGGCGTCGCGGCGGCCGAGTCGGAACCCGCCGGTCGTGTCCGGCGGCGCCGTGCCACCGCACGCCACGGCCGGAACGAGCCATGCTGCGAGAGCCAGGCCAACCGCCGCGCGCCGCACGTTACGGCCGCACGGGTTCGAGGATTACGCCCGCGGCGCCGGCCTGCCGCGGCTCGCGATCCGCGGCGGGCGTCAGCGGCACCCACAACTCCATGCGCGCGCCGCCCAGGGTCGACTCGCCCACGGTGACGTCGCCGCCGTGCACGCGCGCGACGCGGCGCAGGATCGGCAGGCCCAGGCCGAAACCCGTCGGCCCCGTACGCGCCTCCGTGCCGCGATAGAACGAGTCGAACACGCGCTCGCGTTCGGCTTCGGGGATCCCGGGCCCGGCGTCCTCGACGATGATGCGCCCCGCGGTGGCGTCGGCGCTCACGTCGATCCGCACGCGCTCGCCGGGCTGCGTGAACTTGATCGCGTTGTCGATCAGGTTGCGCGCCGCCGCCGCGAGCAGGGCCGCGTGCCCGCGCACCAGCACCTCGTCGGGCGCCGTGACCGTCACATCGCCCGCGCGGTCCGACAGTTCGTGGCCTGATTCGCCCAGCTCATGGCGCGATTCGCCGACGACGTCGCGCACGACGTCGGCCAGGTTCACCCATTCCATCCACTCGCGCGAGCCGACTTCGTCGGAGCGGCGCAGCACGAGCAGCGCGTCGACCAGCTCGCGCATCGCGCGCACCTGCCCGGCCGCGCGCTCGAGCCCCCAGGCCAGCTCCGTGCTCGGCGTGGCGCGGCCGGCCGCGAGCTCGAGCTCGCCGGAGAGGGCCGTCAGCGGCGTGCGCAGCTCGTGCGACGCGTCGGCCGTGAAGCGCCGCTCGGCGCGGAGCGCCTCACCGAGGCGCTCGAGCAGGCGGCTGAACGACGCGTGCAGGCGGTCGATCTCGTCGAGCCCGATCGGGTCGCCGAGGCCACCCGAGTCGTCGCCGACGCGAACCGTCTCGGCGCGGCGCGCCATGACCGACAGCGGCGTCATCGCGCGGCGCACGACGAAGCGCCCGGCGAGGAACGTGACGAGCAGCAGCGGCAGCATCGACACCCCCAGCGCCAGCGCCAGCGCCTCCAGCTCCTCCGGCTCTCGCGTGTCGGTGCGCGTGACGCGCACGGTGTGCCCGCTCGCGGCGTTCAGCACCAGGTCGGGCGCCTTCACGTCCCCGCCTGCGCCGGAGGGTTTGGGCGGGTCGGAGCTGCCGAGCACGCGTCCTTCCGCGTCCAAGATCTCGATGCGCAGGCCGGGCGGCGTACCGCGTCCGAACGTGCCGAGGGCCGCGAGCGCCGGGGTGCCGAGCTCGGCCAGCTCCTCCTCGAATCCGCGAGCCGTCTGGCGCGCGGCCTCGACGACTTCGATGCGGTCACGCAGCTGGAGTGCGTGGCGCGTCAGCAGCAGTGCCGAGATCGCGAAGCCGGCGACGGCGACGAGCACCACCACCTGCAGCAACCCGACAATCCGCCCCTCGAGGGAGCGGGGTCTCATGCCGGGGCCTCGAAGACGTAGCCTTCGCCGCGCACGGTGCGGATCCAGCCCGCCGTGCCCGAGCCCGAGAGTTTGCGGCGCAGCCGGCTCACGATGACGTCGAGGCTGTCCGACGCCGAGGCGCCGGGCTCCGGCCATGCCAGCTCGAGCACTTCACGGCGTGTGACGACGCGTCCGGGGCGCGCGGCGAGGATCTCGAGCACGGCCCACTCGCGCGACGTGAGCGGCACCGAGGCACCGTCGCGCTCCAGCCGCCGGGCGGTGAAGTCGATGACGACGCCGGGGCGCTCGATGCGCCGCGCAGCCGCGAGCCCCGGCCGGCGGCCGAGCGCCCGCACACGCGCGTGCAGCTCGGCCAGCGCGAACGGCTTCTTCAGGTAGTCGTCGCCGCCGGCGTCGAGCCCGGCGATGCGATCCTCGACGTCGCCCTTGGCCGTCAGGAACAGGATCGGCGTCGAGAAGCCGGCGCTGCGCAGGTCCTGGCAGAGCTCGATGCCGCTCTCGTCCGGCAGCATCACGTCGACGACGAGCACATCGAACTCGCCGGACTGGGCCATCGCGCGGGCGGTCGAGGCGCGGGCCGCCAGCTCGACCAAGTGGCCGGCTTCCGTCAGCGAATGCTTGAGCAGCTCACGCGTGGGAGGACTGTCTTCGACAACCAGGATCTTCATGTTCGCTCCGCCTCCACGGCTCCGGTGCCCGTCCGCTTTCGCCGCCCGCCCGTGCGCGCGGATCCGCGCGCCGGCGGGGCGGCGCCTATGCCTTGTCCCCTTCGACCACGACGCGCGACAGATCCCAGCCGCGCACGAACAGGTCGCGCACGTCCATCAGCAACCGCAGACGGTTGAGTCGCAGGACTGGATCCTCGGCGTTGACGAGCACGTCGTCGAAGAACGAATGAATCGGTGTCTCGAGCTCGAGCAGCGCCGGCAGGATCTCGGCGTAGCGGCGCTCGCTCCATAGCGGCTCGGTGCGCGCGCGCGCCGCGTCGGCCGCCGCCGCGAGCGTCCGCTCGGCGTCCGCCTCGAACCGCGCGGGATCGAGCGGACCCGGCTTCTCCGTCGCCGCCTTCAGGATGTTGCCCACGCGCTTGAACAGGATCGCCAGCGGTTCGAAGCGCCGGTCGGTCCGGAACTCGCCGAGGACGCGCGCGCGGAGCATGCCGTCGTGCGGATCCGCCCAGCCCGGCCGCCGCGGCGCCGATGCATCGGCGCCCGGCGCCACGATGCGCGCCTCGAGCGCCGCGTCGCGCGTGTCGTAGGCGATGCCGCGCTCGTCGAGCGCCAGCTCCACGCGGCCGCGCCAGAATTCCCCGAGCTGCTTCATGATCTGCGAGTGCGGCAGCTCGGGATGCTCGGCGAACAGCACGCGTGTCGACTCCATCGACGTGGCGTACAGATCGAGGTGGCGCTTCTGATCGATCAGGATGCGCACGACACCGTTGCCGGCGCGGCGGACGCCGTACGGGTCCTCGCTCCCGGTCGGTACCTTGCCGCCGGTGAAGGCGCCGGCCACGTGATCGAGCTTGTCGGCGAGCGATAGCAGCGAGCCCGCGTCGGAGGCGGGCAGCGCGTCGGCGGCGCCGCGCGGCCGGTAGTGCTCGGCGATCGCGGTCGCGACGTCCTCGAGCTCGCCCGCGCGCCGCGCGTAGTGGCCGCCCATCACGCCCTCGAGGCTCGCATACTCCTTGCCGCTGCCGATCATCTCGGACAGGAGATCCGTCTTGCACAGCAGCGCCGCGCGCCGCGCGGCGTCTCCGGCGACGGGCGCCAGGCGATCGGCGAGCCAGCCGGCCAGCGATTCGAGCCGCGCGGCTTTCTCGCGCAGGCTCCCAAGCCCCTCCATCCACACGACGGACGTGAGCGATTCGACGCGGTCGGCCGGGGCGTGCTTCAGGTCCGTGTTCCAGTAGAAGCGCGCGTCCTCGAGCCGGGCGACGAGCACGTCCTCGTTGCCGCGGCGCACGACGTCCAAGCCGCGATCGTCGCCGTTCCGCGCGGCGATGAAGGCGGGCAGCAGCCCGCCGTCCGTGTTCTCGACGGCGAAGAAGCGCTGGTGCTCGCGCAGCGCCGTGACGATCACCTCGCGCGGCAGGTCCAGGTAGCGCTGATCGAAGCGGCCCATGAAGGCGGTCGGCCATTCGACGAGATCCGAGTTGATCTCGAACAGCTCGGGGTCGTCCACGACGCGCCCGCCCGCCTCGCCCGCCAGCCGGTCGACCTGTTCGCGGAGCACGCGAGCACGCCGCTCGCGATCGACGAGCACCTTGATCTCCTCGAGCGCCGGCACGTAGCGCGACGCGTCGGCCACCGCCACGGAGCCCCGCGCGAGGAATCGATGCCCGTGCGTCAGGCGCGCCGCCGCGAGCCCGAAGGCTGTGACGTCGACGACGTGCTCGCCGAGCAGTGCCAGCAACCAGCGCACGGGGCGCGCGAATCGCGTGTCGTCGGCGAGCCAGCGCATCGACTTCGGGAACTGGAGCCGCGTCGCCAGCGTCGCGAGCAGCGCCGGCAGAACGGCCTCGGCGGGCTGGCCCGTGTGGTGGACCGTCACCGCCACGTACTCGCCCTTGGGACCCTGCACGCGACGCACCGCCGCGGGATCGACGCCCTTGCCCTGGCAGAACCCGAGCAGCGCGCGCGTCGGCTTGCCGTCGGCGTCGTACGCCACTTTCACCGACGGCCCCGTCGCCTCCTCGTCGTGATCGGTCTGGCGTTCCGCCAGCCCGCGCACCGAGAGAGCCAGGCGCCGCGGCGTTCCGAGCGTGGCGACCGACGCGAAGGCGAGGCGGCGATCCCTGAGCCCCGATGCGGCATCGCGCTCGAGCTGCGCCAGCGCGGGCGAGATGTAGGGCGTCGGCAGCTCCTCGACGCCGATCTCGAAGATCAGGTCACGCGCCACGCGTCACCGCCTCGGGTGCGGCGGCCGGCGCCGGCTTGCTCGCGGGTTTCGCCGCGTCGTCCGCCTTTGCCAGCCAGCGTGCGCGCTCGGCCTCGTCGCGGATCAACGGGAAGCCCAGCTCGCGGCGCTGCGCCACCCACGCCTGCGTCGCCCGGCGTGCGAGCCGGCGCACGCGGCCGATGTAGCCCACGCGCTCGCTCACCGAGATCGCCCCGCGCGCATCGAGCACGTTGAACAGGTGCGAGCACTTGATCACGCAGTCGTAGCCCGGCATCACCATCTTGAGGTCGAGCAGGCGCACCGCTTCGGACTCCCATTGCTTGAACATCTCGAAGTGGGCGGCGACGTTCGCCTCCTCGAAGTTGTAGCGCGAGAACTCCTTCTCGTTCTGGAGCCACAGGTCGCCCCACGTCACCGGCGGACCGCCGTCCAGGCCGGCGGCCCACGCGAGATCCTGCACGCGGTCCTTGCCCTGGAGCATCATGCCGATGCGATCGAGCCCGTAGGTCAGCTCCGCGCTGATCACGTCCAGCTCCATGCCGCCGCACTGCTGGAAGTACGTGAACTGGGAGATTTCCGTACCGTCCATCCAGACCTGCCAGCCGAGCCCCGCGGCCCCCAGCGTCGGCGACTCCCAGTCGTCCTCGACGAGCCTCAAGTCGTGGTCGCGCGGCTCGATACCGATCGCGACGAGCGAATCGAAGTACTGGTCGACGACGTCGGGCGGCGAGGGCTTGAGCAGCACCTGGTACTGGTAGAACTGCTGGAAGCGGTTGGGGTTCTCGCCGTAGCGCCCGTCCTTCGGCCGCCGCGACGGCTCGACGTGCGCGACGCGCCAGGGCTCGGGCCCCAGCGAGCGCAGGAAGGTGGCCGGATTGAAGGTCCCCGCGCCCACCTCGGAGGGGTAGGGCTGCGCGATGACGCAGCCGCGCTCGATCCAGTACTGCTGGAGCGCGGCCATCATCTCCTGCAACGAGCGGCGTGGCTCGAGGGCGGACATCGGGCGTCTTCTCCGGTGGGACGTTGGCAGGTGTGATTCGAACTCGGGAGTCTAACGTATGCGGGCGCGG
>JANLWK010000290.1:0-12578 GCA_031364505.1 Candidatus Eiseniibacteriota bacterium
CGCCGCCACTGCGCAATGCCGTTGCCTCCGACCGCGAAGCTCTACTTCCGGCGCGCCGGAGCGCGTCGGCCACGATCACGTGCGCCGGCGCACCATGACGGCGTCGCCGACGCCGATGCCGAACCGCTTGGCGACGTCGCCCTGTGCCTCGGCGATTTCGAGCCGCCCGCACGACCCCAGCAGCGCCACGAGTGTCCCGATCGCCACGTCGCCGTAGGACCGCTGGATGCCCTCGATCGTGCGGCCCAGCACTTCGACCGTGAGCTGGTCCTCGGGAATGCCCTCGAACGCCGACGCGAGGGCCTCGGCCGACAGGTTCGTGAGCGCGTTGCCGAATCGGTCGAGGTAGGTGACCGCGCCATGCAGCCGTCCGTCGCGCACGAGCAGCGGCGTGCGCACGATCCGGCGCGGACCGGTGACGCGCGGCCCCAGGCGCTCGATGGCGAGGCCGCCGGCCAGGTGCGCCGCCGCCGGTGCGAAGACGTCGCGGCCGTGGAACGTGCGGCTCACCGGCTGGCGCATGTAGCGCGGCTCGGTGATCGCGTGGACGCGCGCCGACGGATCGGCGAGCGCCCATTCGAGCACGCCGTTGTCCGGCCCCACGAACCACTGGCCGCGCGCGGCGACGGCGAGCGCGAGGCGATCGGTGCCGACGCCGGGATCGACGACGACGAGGTGGACGGTGCCCGGCGGGAAGTCCGGGGTCGCGGCCTCGAGCACGAACGCGGCGCGCGATACGTCACCGGGGCGAATCGCGTGCGTGAGATCCACGACGCACGCGGCCGGGCAGAGCGCGTGGACGACGCCGTGCACGACGCCGACGAACCAGTCGGTGAGGCCGAAGTCGGAGGTGAAGGTGACGAGCGGCGGCACGACTCGTTCCTCGTGGGTGCGGGTCGACGGCGAAGCGGTCCGCGTCGGCGGAGCGCACAATATCACACGGCGGGGGGCGCTCCGGCGGTGGCGCCCACGACGTCCAGGCGCGGGGAGGCGAGCATCGCGCTCAGGCGTTCCCATGCGCCATCGACGTGCAGGCGGTTCAGGCAGCGCAGGTCCGCGCACCGGTCGCGATGGCACGGGCTGCACTCCACGCGCGCGGTGTACGCCCGGTGCCCGTCCGATTCCGGGTACGGGAAGAACGTGGCCGGCCGGTTCCGCGACATGAGCCCCAGCGTGGGCGTCCCCGCCGCGACGGCCGTGTGCACCGGCCCCGTGTCGCCGGCGACGAACGCCGCGCACAGTGACTGGAGCGCCACGAAGCGCGCGAGCGGCCAGCCGGCGATCGCATGCGCGCGCCCGCGCGGGAGTGCCGCGACGATCCGCTCGACGAGCGGCGCTTCGCCCGCGCTCCCGGTCACGAGCGCCGTGCCGCCGGGGGTGGCCTCGAGGAACCGGCCGGCGAGATCGACGAACCGCTCGGGCGCCCAGCGCCGTGTCTCCCACCTGGCACCCGGGTGGAACCCGACGAGCCGGCTCGCGTCCGGCACCCGGAGCGTGGCGAGCGCCCGGCGCGCCTCGTCGCGCGCGGCCTCCGCGACGTGGAGTCGCGGCACCGTGTGCGGCGTCGGCCATCCGAGTGCCGCCACGGACGCCAGGTGGAACCCGATCGACGACAGGGTGCGCGGCTGCGCGTGGTGGGTGTAGAGCGCGCTGCGCCATCCCTTGTGCGGGTAGCCCACGCGTACGCGCGCGCCCGACAGGCGCGTCCACACGGCCGTCCGCGGGTTGCAGAAGAAGTCGAACGCCGCGTCGGGCGCGAAGCGGCGCAGCCGTCGCGCCAGCGCCAGCGTGTCGAGCGCCCCCGCGCTCCGCGGCACGACGATCCGCTCGTCGATGCGCGGGTCGGATTCGAGCAGCGGGGCACTTTCGGACTCGAGCGCGTACGCCACCCGAACGCCCGGGCAGGCGGCCCGGATGGCCTCGAGCGCCGGAAGCGTCAGGCAAATGTCACCGATGAAGCGCGGGCGGATGATCAGCACGCGCTTCACGCCCGTCGCGTCCACAGCGTGGTATCCCAGCATGGCCGCAGAGTACACCGCGAGGCGGTGGAAGGCGGCGCGCCCGCCGTGCTACGCTTTCCGGCCGTTCGGCTCCCATCCGTTCCAACGTATTCGAGGAGTGACCCGTGAAGCGTTCCGCGCTGCCCCTGCTCGCCCTGACCGTATGCCTGTCGCTCAACGGTGCCGTATTCGCACGGGCCGCCGCGGCGCCGGCCAAGGCGAATCCGGCGGTCGTCGACAGCCTGGGCCTGCTCGAGCGCGCGGTGGGCAAGGACTCCACGAAGTGGGACAACCTGTACCGGCTCGGCATGATGTACCTGGACCGCGACAAGCCAGACAACGCGGTGAAGGTGCTCATGAAGGCGAGCAAGGTGAAGCCCGGCAACGTGCCGACGCTCGTCAATCTCGGCGCCGCCTACGACGCGATGGGACAGGCCCGCACCGCGCAGGACGCCTACCGCAAGGCGCTCACGCTGTCCCCCGGCGACACGATCGCCACCTGCCGGCTCGCGAGCTCGCTCTACTCGGTCAACGACTACACCGGCGCGATGGAGCTGCTGCGCGCGACCATCGCCGCGAACCCGCGCGCCTACTGTGCCTGGTTCACGATGGGTGTGGCGTTCGCCGACGCCGGCATCTACACGGAGGCGATCCGATCGTGGAAGAAAGTCGTCGAGATCGCCCCCAGCTCGCCCGAGGCGATCAGCGCCAAGGAGAGCATCGACGTGCTGCAGCGGGTGCTGCAAACGAAGTCTCAGTAGCGAAGCGCCGGCCCTGTCCGCGGCTCGCGCGGGCGAATCGGGACCCGCGCACACGGGCGGCCACCGTCCCCGATGACACGAAGGCCCACGCCCCTGAGCTCCATGATCTACTTCGACCACAACGCGTCGACGCCCGTGCGTCCCGAGGCCGCCCAGGCCATGCACGAGGCGCTCGATGGGCTCCACGGCAATCCTTCGAGCGCCCATCGCGCCGGCCAGCAGGCGCGTGAGGCGATCGAGTGCGCGCGCGACCAGGTGGCGGCCCTCGTCCACGCCGATCCCCGCGCGGTGGTGTTCACGAGCGGCGGCACCGAGGGCGACCACCTCGCTGTCGTCGGCGGCGCGTGGGCGATGGAGCCCGCGGGCCGGCGCATCGCGATCTCGGCGGTCGAGCACCACGCCGTCCACGGCGCCGCCGCCGTGCTCGAACGCGGCGGATGGGCGGTCGAGCACCTGCACGTCGACGCCGCCGGACGCGTCGATCCCGCGTCGATCGACGCGCTCCCGCCGGATACGACACTCGTCTCGGTGATGCTCGCGAACAACGAGACCGGCGTGATCCAGCCCGTCGCCGACCTGGCGCGGCGTGCCGCCGCGCGCGGGCTGCGCCTCCACTGCGACGCCGTGCAGGCCGCGGGCAAGATCGCCGTCGATGCGAAGGCCCTGGGCGCGGATTACCTGGTGATTTCGGCGCACAAGCTCGGCGGGCCGAAGGGCATCGGCGCCCTCGTGCTCGCGGCGGGCGCCCCGCTCGAGCCGCTGCAGCGCGGGAGCGCCCACGAGCGCGGCCGGCGCGGCGGCACCGAGAACGTGTCGGGCATCGTCGGCTTCGGCGTCGCCGCGGCGGCCGCGGCGCATGAGCTGGGGGCAGAGCAGCCGCGGCTCGTCGCACTGCGCGACCGGCTCGAGGCCGGGATTCGCGCCGCGTTCGCAGACGCCGTGATCCACGGCGCGGGTGCCCCGCGCCTGCCGAACACGGTCAACGTATCGATCCCGGGCGCGCGCAGCGACTTCATGCTGATGGCGCTCGACGGCCGCGGTGTCGAGGTGTCCGCGGGGGCGGCGTGTGCCAGCGGCGCGGTCGAGCCGTCGCCGGTGCTGAGCGCCATGGGCGTCCCGCGCGAGATCGCGATCTGCGCGCTGCGCCTGTCGATGGGCCGGACGACGACCGCCGACGACGTCGACCGCGTCGTCGCCGCACTCGCCGAGAGCGCGCGCGGCGTGCGCGCCGCCGCCGGTGCGCGGGCGACCCTCCCGAGGGCGCGGGCGTGACCGTCACCGACCGCGTGGACGGCGTGGCGCCGACGACCGGGCTGCGCGTGCTGGCCGCGATGAGCGGCGGCGTTGATTCGGCCGTGGCGGCGGCGCTGATGGCCGAGGCCGGCGCCGTCGTGACCGGCGTCACGCTCAAGCTCTGGTGCTACGGCCAGTCGCCATTGTCGCCGCGGGCGTGCTGCACGCTCGATGCGATCGACGACGCCCGCCGCGTCGCGGCGCGGATGGGGTTCTCGCACTTCGTCGTCGACGCCGAGGAGGTGTTCCGCGCCCGCGTGCTCCAGCCGTTCCTCGACGAGTACGCCGCGGGCCGCACGCCCTACCCGTGCGCGCTGTGCAACCAGGGGCTCAAGTTCGGCGACCTGTTCGCGCGCATGGAGGCGATGGGGCTCGACCGCCTGGCGACCGGCCACTACGCGCGCGTGACGCGTGAGGCCGACGGCTCGTACGCGCTGCGTCGCGCGGTGGACGAGCACAAGGACCAGAGCTACGCGCTCGCGCTGGTGCCGTACACCGTGCTCGCGCGCGTCGCGTTCCCGCTCGGTGAGTTGGAGAAGCCCGACGTGCGCGCGCACGCGGCCCGGCTGGAGCTGAGCGTGTGGGACAAGCCCGAGAGCCAGGACCTGTGTTTCGTCCCGGACGGTGACTACGCCGGGTTCATGACCGCGAAGCTCGGCGAGGCGCGCGGCACGGAATCGGGCGCGTTCGAGACCACGGACGGCCGGCGACTCGGCACGCATCGCGGCGTCATCCATTACACGGTGGGCCAGCGGCGCGGGCTCGGCCTCGCCGCCGCCGAGCCGCTCTACGTGCTCGAGATCGACGCCGGCCGCAACACCGTCGTCGTCGGCCCGCGCGAGTCACTGGAACGCGACACCCTCGAGACCGGCGTCGTGAACTGGCTCGTGCCGAACACCCCGGCCGGCGAGACACGCGTCGACGTGCGCATCCGATCTCATCACACACCTGCCGCCGCGATGCTGCGCGCCCGCAACGACGGCACCGCCGAGGTGCGCTTCGATCACCCGCAGGCTGCGATCACGCCCGGCCAACTCGCCGTCTTCTACGCCGGCGACCGCGTGGTCGGCGGCGCCCCGATCGCACGCGCGGTGTAATCGTCAGGGCCCACAACGTCCGCGTGTCCACGCCCCGCTTTTCTCCTGTATCGCTCGTTCTGGCCGGCATCCTGTCGGTGCAGTTCGGTGCGGCGGTCGCCAAGGGCCTGTTTGGCGAAATCCCCCCGGTGGGGATGGTGTTCCTCCGGCTGATCACCAGTTCGCTGATCCTGCTCGCCATTGCGAGGCCACGGCTGCGCGGCCGGACCCTCGCCGACTGGCGGCCGGTGCTGGCGCTGGGGTTCGCGCTCGCCGTGATGAACTGGGTGTTCTACGAGTCGTTCGCCCGCATCCCGCTCGGTGTGGCGGTCACGATCGAGTTCGTGGGTCCGCTGTTGCTGGCCGCGGTCGGCAGCCGGCGGCCCCGCGACTTGGTGTGGGTGGGCGTGGCCGCCATCGGCATCACCCTGTTCGGTGCCGGCCCCACCAAGGTCGACACCGTCGGGTTCATTCTGGCCGTGCTCGCCGGGGGCTGCTGGGCGCTGTACATCGTCTCGACTAAGGCCACGGGGCGCCGCTGGGCCGGCGTCGAGGGACTGGCCGTGGCGAGCACCATCGCCACGCTGGCGATCGCACCGTTCGCGATGGTGGCCGCCGGCGAACGGCTGCTCGAGCCACGTCTGCTGATGTTGGGAACGCTGGTCGGCCTGCTGAGTTCGGTTGTCCCCTACAGCCTCGAGATGATGGCACTGCGCACCCTGTCACCCCGGGTGTTCGGCATCCTGATGAGCCTGGAGCCAGCGGCCGCCGCCCTCGCCGCCGCGCTCGTGCTCCGCGAATGGCTCACGCCCCCGCAACTGGTCGCGATGGCGTGTGTGACGGTCGCGAGCGTGGGCGCCGCCCGCACGGAGAGCGCTTCCAGCTAGGCTAAGGCTATTTTGCGCCGCGAAGGATTTGGACCATCAACCAACTGGTGCAATCCCCGCCG
The DNA here is from genome assembly GCA_031364505.1 of Candidatus Eiseniibacteriota bacterium. Taxonomy (GTDB): domain Bacteria; phylum Eisenbacteria; class RBG-16-71-46; order RBG-16-71-46; family RBG-16-71-46; genus JANLWK01. The sequence goes on from JANLWK010000290.1 coordinate 6,080, forward strand.
TCACACGCACCTCGACCCAGGGGGGTCTCCTATATCGTGCGAACTGCTGTAGAGTCGGCGAGCACGAGTGCAGTCATTCGGAGTCGGGGATACGGAGCGATGAACGTCGAGAAAGAATACCGCCTGTTGATTGACGCTATGTCCGTGGCCGAGCGGGTCCGACGGGCGGAGGCGCTCTTTCGCTGGTCCCGGGACTATCTGGCTCGTTCGATTCGTGCGATGCAGGGGCCAATGTCCGAGGCCCGCCTCAAGCGAGAGATCGCACTGCGGCAGTACGGCTCGGATCCGGCCGCCCGGCGGCTGATCGACGAATGGCCCGTCCGTGTTCCCGACTGAGGGGTTTCAGCCGACACTGTCGAAATTGACCGCCGTGCTCGACCGCCTTCAGATCAGATATCACCTGACCGGCGGGATTGCGACGATTGCCTACGGCGAGCCTCGAATGACGCAGGATGTCGACGTTGTCCTGGACCGTGATCGGGTGCTCGCGGTGGAAGTCGAGTTCCTGGGCGCGCTGGCCGGCGCCGGATTGTATTTCCACGAGCCGACGGCGCGCCAGGCCATTGAATCGCGGCAGATGTTTCAGCTTCTCGACGTCGACCAGGTCATCAAGCTCGACCTGTACGTCCGGTGTCTCATTCCGGGGGAACTCGATCGCTCGGTGCGAACCGAGATCTTCCCCGGCGTCGAGCTGCCTGTCGCATCCCGCGCCGACGCGGCTCTTTCCAAGTTGGTCTGGGTCCGGCACGGCAATCACCGCAGCCGCCGAGACCTGCGCAGAATCCTCGCAGGGGCGACTCGTGACGAGCTTCGATCCGTGGAGCGAACGGCCGGTGAGATGGGATTGGCCGACCTGCTTGCCGAAGTGCTCGACGAGCCGGACGAGATCGGGGCCTAGCCTCGAGCCTGCTGACCGGGTCGCCGCGTCCACTGGAAATCGCGGGCGCCTTCGCGCTCGGCCGTGGGTTGCCGACCCTAGTGGAACAGCGACGCGTTCTTCCGTAGTACAGACGAGCGACCAAGGCTGGACGGCCGGATCGCGGCAGCGGACCACAATCTACGCTGCCCGGGTCGAGGCGCGACCGCGCCGAATGTCGATCGGGACGTGGGCGAGTCGTTCGAGTGCGGCCGCCGCCCTCGTCGCCGCGCTCGTGCTCTGCGAGTGGCTCACGCCCTCGCAACTGGTGGCGATGGCGTGCGTGACGATGGCGTGCGTGACGGTCGCGAGCGTGGGCGCCACCCGCACGGAGGTGCGCCGCGAGTGAATCGAACCTTCAACCTACTGATCAGGACGCCAACCAGCCTGGCACCCGTCCCGGCTCGTTGCGCAGGGCGCGCGTCCATCCGATCAGATCGCTTGGTCCCAGAGCTGTGACAGAAAGTGTTCAACCGGGAGAATCTCGATCCGATCCTCCGTCGTGCGTGGATGGGGTTCTAGTGACACCACGATCTTGCGCACTCTAGGCCAATCCTCGCCGAAGGCGCGCAAGCCTTTCAGATCTTGGGCCGACACGGATCTCGATGCCTTGACTTCGATCGCAGCAACAGGTTTCTGGCCTTCCGCGATGATGAAGTCGACTTCGATCCTGGAGAGCGATCTCCAGAAGAAGAGATGCCGATCGCTGCGAAAATAGTCGATCGAAGCTCTCACTTCGCGTTCGATCAGATGCTCGAGCACGCGTCCGTACTCGGGTGTGCGAGGCGACACGGCCCAGCGCTCCACCAGGGCATTCGTCACTCCGACGTCGAAGAAGTAGAACTTCTCCGTCATGACCGCCTTGCGCGTCGGGGTCCGCTGGAACGGCGGAAGCAAGTCGCCGATCAGCGTGTCCTGAAGAATCTGGAAGTAGTCGCGCACGGTCCGCGGTGGGAGCTGGGCGTCATTGCCGATTTTCGTGTAGTTCAGGATCTCGCCATTCATCGTGGCGGCGGTCTCGAGGAAGCGGCTGAAGTTCGGGACGGAGCGCGTGAGCCCTTCCGCGCGGATCTCCTCCTGGAGGTAGAGGCCGACATAGGCCTGGAGGTCGGCCTTGGGCGCTTCGGAGTCGAGCACCGAGGGCAGCCCGCCCCATCGGAGCAGGTCGGTCCAGGGTCTCCGCGGCGAGACGGTTCCGAGCTCCTGGAACACGATAGGATGCATGCGTACGAGGCCGGCTCGCCCCCCGAGCAGGTTGCGACCGCGCGTCCGGAGCTTTCGCGCGCTGCTGCCGGTCAGGATGAAGCGCAGGGTCTTGTCGAGTTCCATCAGGCGGTGGATCTCGTCGAGTAGTTCGGGAAGCTTCTGGATCTCGTCCACGATCACGACCCGCCGCCGTCCCTTCAGTGTGCGGGCGCGGTCCCCGATGACCGCCGGCGAAGCCGCCAGCGATCGAAACGTCTGGGCGTCGAGGAGGTCGAGGAACAGGGCGTCAGGAAACGAGGATCTCAGCAACGTGGACTTGCCGGTCTGACGAGGCCCGAGAAGGAAGAAGCTGCGCGCCGCGGCCAGGGCTGGGAGGTCGAGAAGGCGCCGGAACATGGCTCGATGCTAGCCCGAAGCGCTCATTAAATCCAGTGGCGAATCTGCTGGATTTCATGAAATTCCGTGGATGCGCCCAGCCCCCGGAAACGGAGGCCAGGCGCCGCCGCAAGCGCCGATGGGTTCACACTGCTGGTGTCGTGCGCCCTGGCCGGCGCTCAGCGTCTCGTTCGGCACCAATTCGCCATGCCCGCACAATTCGCCTGACTAGCGATGCGCCAAGGCAGGACCATTTGGGCCGCCGCTGCCGCGCGCTACTGCGTCGCGAGCATCGTGGCGATGCCGCCAGACTTCATGAAGTCACCGGCCGTCACCGATCCAGGAGAACGAGGCGCTGAGAACTCTGACCCCCTGAGCACGTGAGGCGAACAAAGAACAACCCCGGCCGAATCGTCGCGCCGTCCGCCGTCTGGCGTCTCCATACCAGCGCGTGTCGGCCCGCGGCACGCTGGCCTTGCTCGACGAGCGCAACGCGCCTGCCTGAAACGTCCAGGACCTCGAGCTGCACGGATCCCGACTCGGTCAGCGTGTAGCTCATGGCGATCTCGTCACGCCCGGGATTGGGCCACGGTGACGACAATGCGGAATGCGTCACGCGAGGCTCGCCCACACCCAGGATCTGCTTGCAGTCCATCCGGTAGATCGTCTCGTCGGCGGAGTAGTAGACGCCGAAACCGAATGCCCCGACACGGTCTTCGATGACGGGGTTCTCGCCGATGTTCGGCTGCACGATCGTTCGCACGTAACTCGGCGTCGTATCGAATTCCAGAATGCCGAACCCTGGATACGTCACGAATACGTGGTAGTTGTACGGGTAGACCCACGAGTAGGAGAGCACTCGGAACGGCCCACCAAGGCCCTGGTCGGGGATCTTGAATGCCCTCGTGCCGCCGACCTCCGTCACGCTATTGTCGCCCTCCCAAAGCGGAGCCGCGTTGCGGTTGACTGCGAGAATGCCGGCGCCCAGATGCCCGGCACGATCCAGGTCGATGTCGAGGACGCCAGGAATCAGGGCGGGGTACGGCGTGTAGCCCCCTCCGGAAGCATACTGAACGAGGTTGGACGCCGAGCCGTTGTTGTCCCATTCGAAATCACCGAAGAGCATGTTGTAGCCGAAGCGACCCTGGTCATCCATGACTCCGCCAAAAGAACCGATGAGCTGAGGCGAAGCCGCGCATCCATCCACTGCGATGGACGCCACACCGCCCGACGTAACCTTGTACAGGCCGCCTCGACAGGGACTGCCTCCGATGAAGTCCACGACGGCGAACAGCGCGCCGCCGAAGCGTTGGTCCGGAGTCGTGTCGAAGACGAGATCTTGAATGTGGCCCGGCCCATCCAGAACCGTGCAGAAGAACTCGCCGGTTCCATCGTTTCGAACGCGCCAGATGTCGTGCGCCGGGAAGCCCGAAGCGACGTAGATGTAGTCACCCCACGCACCCCCGGGGCTCACTGCCATCGCGTCCGGTGACGGCACCGCCGTGCTGAATACGCAGTGGGTCTGTGCGGGGGCTTCACGCTCGAACACATACCCGAGCAACGGTGCAAACTCGCTCACGTCGTTCCAACGGTCGCCGATCAAGCCATTCCGCTGGAACAGATTCGTGCGATGTTCGCCACCACCAAAGTTGTTGGGCTCGCCGGACTCCCAGTTCGTGAAGGCAAACGGCTCGTTCGTGACCCATTGCCATCCGCCCGCCGGCTCCGGAGAACCAGCCGGTTGGAACCCGCCCAACCACGGCCCCTCGCCGCTGTTGGCGCCATCGATGTACCAAAGCGCGCAGTTGCTGGCGGCCATGTTGTAGACGAAGGTGTTCTCGGCGGCCGACGTAATCGTTGCGAGATGTCCGCCGTCGGCGACACACGCGTCCTGAGCCTCCTGCCACGTGATGCCTCCCGGCGTCGCGACGATCTTGTAGCTATTGCCATTACCCCGCCACAAGATCTCGCCCGCGACCTCGGGATCGCGGCACTTGCCGGCGGATCCCGCGGCATGGATCGCGGCAATCTCGGCACCCGACAAGGCGTGATCGTAGATCGTGACCTCGTCCAGATTGCCACCGAGACGCGTGCCGCCCCACGAGATGCCTGGAGGTCTCAGCCCAAAGTACAAATCAAAAGACGTCTCGGGGGTAAACGTACCGAGGACGCTTTGTGCGACGAGATTTCCATCGGCATATAGCGTCCCCGTACCGGACGCCTTGTCATACGTCAACGCCACATGTGCCCACTGACCGTCATTGATCACGCGTGACGACGTTGCGAAGTAGTGCGCAATAGTTCCACCCTCGCTAACGTTTGCGAAGAGGGCGCCGGGCTCGGCCGTCAATCCCGGATTGATCGATGTCCACATGTGGACGCCAATCCCAGACGCCGGATTGTTGAATTCGATGATCGGCTGTGGTTGAGCCAGGTTGTCCACGAGCAACCACATCTCGAACGTGAAGCCGCTCCCGAGTCCCACGTTGAGCGACGTCGAGGCGGGGACGCGTGAATAGCCATTCGCGCCGTTCCGCATGGCGGTGCCGACCTGCCCGGGGACCCAGCAGATGTCGTACATCTGGGCGTCGTTGTCGTTGATGATTTCGTTGCCCGTGCCATCGAGTGGCCACCAGGCCACGGCTCCCACAGGGGGCGGGAGACAATCGGCGCGTGCAGAAGTACGCATCAGAGCGATCGACAGGCCAAGAACCAGTACGAGCATTGATGCCCGTGAGGCGACCGTGTAAGCGAATGAACGATACATGGGCGACCTCCGAGGGGTTGAGGCAGTCAGTATAGGAGAGCGGACCGCCGTCGGCTACAGTCGCGCGCCAAGTTGGTGCGCCGCTGAGGAATCGAACCCTCAGCCCGCTGAATGGGAGACCTTAGCGCTGCTCGCTTTGGCACCCTGTGGGTCCACCCCGCCGTGCGCCTGCCCAGAAACGCGACGGCGTGGCGGCTCACCGCTCCGCCACGCCGTCGTCCTGCGGTGCCGCGCCCTACTGCGTCGCGAGCACCTGGTTCAGCATCTTTGCCACGCGGGCGCCTTCGCGCTCGCGCATGCTGACGCAGCTGCTGATGCGCTCGACCACCTGGGCCAGGGACTTCTCCGTACCGAGCGGTGCGTGCTCGGGTTGCGAGAAGAACGCCGTTGCCGCCGCCTTGCGCTGCTCGGTGCAACCGTCGGCCAGGTTCGGCAGGAACGGACGGAACACGGGCGGGATCTTGGCCGCGATGCGGTCGAAGTTCGCCTCGGCCCACGGCCACATCTTCTCCTCCACCGTGGGGTTGTCGCCGCGGAACACGCCGAACAGCTCCTGCGGGCGCAGGGGGCCGTCGAGCATGTAGGCGAGCGTGCGGTCGACGAGCGCCGGGTCACGGAACGCGCCGAGCGCCGACAGGAACCGCCGCCGCGTGTCGGGCGTCTTGGCACCCTCGAAGCGCCGCTGGCACTCGGAGTAGAGCGCCGTGTCCGGGCGGCTCGCCGCGAGCCGGATCGATGCATCGACGATCGACGGATCGACCGACTCGGGGTTCGCGAGGTAGGCGGCCGTCAGCTCCTGGCCCTTCTTGACCAGCGCGTCGTCGTGGCCGTCCACGCCGACTGTCGACATCAGCATCGGGCGCAGCTCGAGGACACTCGGCGAGTCGCCGTCCTTCGGTGTGTCGCCGTAGCGCTCCATCGCCGGGTGCAGGCTGCGGCGCACGTAGACCGCGTAGGCGTCGACGAGATCCGGCGTCACGACCGAACGCCGCACGCCGCGCATCGCCATGACGACCGATTGCACGACTTCGGGCGTCGGGTCGCTGCCGAAGGAGCCCAGTGCGGCGAGGAAGTCGTCAGCGTGGACGGTGCCCGCCTGGAGCAGGGTGCCGAGGTTCATGATCAAGCCGAGGCGCTCGCGATCGGAGAGCGTCGCGCGCGCCGGGCCCGACAGGGCCGCCATCATCTCGGGCGTCACGTTCCAGTGGTAGTAGCCCACTTCGTCGGCGTTGGGA
>JANLWK010000160.1:0-1934 GCA_031364505.1 Candidatus Eiseniibacteriota bacterium
AGCGCCTCGCGAGCCTGGCCGGTGACCGAGACGAACGCCGACACCCACGCGACGGCGAGCAACGCCAGTAGCAGCGGGCGCGAGCTGACCATGAGCGCGCGTCCCACCGCGAGCCACAGCAGCGATCCCGGCGTGCCGGGCATGCCGGCGAGCGACGCGAGCGAGTAGAGCCCGAGCGCCCCCCACGCGGGATGCCGGCGGAACAGCGCGGGGGCCGACGTGGGCTCGCGCTGCGACACGGGCAGGAACGTGGCGAGCGACCCCGCGCCGGCGAGCGCGAGCGCAAGATGAGCGCCCCACAGCGGCCCGGGCACGAGTCCACCGAGATTGCGTCCACCCGCCGAGTGCGCGATCGACACCGCCGCGAGCACGAGCGCTCCGTTGAGGCTCGCGAGTGTGCCGACGCGGCGCTCGGGGCGGCGCTGGAATGGCAGCGTCGCCGCCCCGACCGCGAACGCGACACCGGCGGCCGTCCCCATCAGCGTGTCGACCACGCGCGCCGCCTCGGGCAGCGTCTCGATGGCGTGCAGCCGCGCGTCGAGCCACGCGGCGCCGCACACCTGGAGTGCGGCGACCGACAGCGGGCCGATCCACGGCCGCGTGCCCTGCAGCAGGTCGGCGGCGAGGAAGTGGAACGGCGCGCCGCCGAGCAGCACGACACCGGCGAGCAGCGACAGCGACAGGGCGATCGTCCACAGCATGCGTGGCTCGGTCTCGTAGCCGATCACGGACCATTGCTCGGCCGCCACCGTGGTGCCCGTCGTGATCGTGAGCAGCGCGATCCCGGCGCACGACAACGCGAATGCCGGGCCCAGCACCCACAGCAGCTTGAGCGCGCACTCGCTGTGGAGCAGATCATCGCGGGCGCGCAGCAGCAGCGCGATGACGAGCGCGGGCGCCAGTGCCGCCCAGCTGGCGTTCACGTGCGGCGCGACGACGATCAGCGCGAGCGGCGCCGCGACGACCAGCGCCCCCAGCTCGATCACGCCCCCGCGCCGGCCGCGGTCGAGCCACAGGCCGAGCGCCGAGACGAGCAGGAGCACGCTGAACAGAAGGAGCGTGAGCGCGGGCGTCATCGCAGCAGCGGCAACAGGAGGGCGAGCACGGCGACTCCGGCGAGCAGCAGCAGGTACTCCTGCGCGTCGCCGGTGTGGAGATCACGCAGCGGCGCCATCGCGACGCGGCCCGCCGCGGCGATGCCGCCCAGCGCGGCGCGCTCGATGCGCGAGATCGCGCGCGCCGTCCAGGCGGCGGCGTGACGCAGCGTGTCCATCGAGCGCTTGAGGCGGGCGCCGATCCGCGCGAGCGGGCGCTGGCGCGGTGTCGAGGCGATCAGGCCGCCGAGCACGGAGGGAGCCAGGGCCAGCACGCTCGGCGCCCAGTGCGGCTCGAAGCCGTACCACCACGCGAGCGCCAAGCCCGACGGCCCGAGCGCGGTGACGATGATCGCGGCGATGCGTCCGGCGGTGAGCCCGCTGCCGGGGCGCATGACGCGGCGCCGTTCGGGCGCGACCTCGAGCCGCCCGACCATGATCCACGTCGAGATCCCGACGGCGGCCGACGCCGCCAGGTAGCCGGGGACGCGCGTCCAGCCGTTGGACCCCGGTGGGCCGGTGGTGAACACGGCGAGCGCCGGCCACGCGAGCGACGCCGTCGACACCCATCCCGCGAGCCGCCACAGCCGCGTGTTGAGGCGGCCGCGCCGTGGCGAGGCGCCTGCCAGCTCGCCCGCGAGCACGAACGCCGGGCCGCCGACCGCGCCGAGCCACAGCAGGAAGGCCGCCTGCGGGTGGACCATGCGCCCCGCGAGCGGCACGAGCGCCAGCGCGGTGTGCGCGACGGCGAGCCAGCGCAGGCTCGCGGTCCAGCCGCGGCGCGCGAAGGCGCGCATCGCGCCGAGCAGGGCGGTGACGACGAGCAGCGCCAGTGCGACG
>JANLWK010000306.1:0-4683 GCA_031364505.1 Candidatus Eiseniibacteriota bacterium
CGTGTGCTAGCGTGCGGGCCATCATGACGCTGGCCGCGCAGTCCCAACTGGGTCCCTACGAGATCCTGTCGCCGATCGGCGCGGGGGGCATGGGCGAGGTCTACAAGGCGCGCGACACGCGCCTCGACCGCATCGTCGCCATCAAGGTGCTGCCCTCGCACCTGAGCGACCGGCCCGACCTGAAGCAGCGCTTCGAGCGCGAAGCGCGCGCGGTCGCCAAGCTGTCGCATCCGAACATCTGCCCGCTGTTCGACGTCGGCAGTGACGGCGGCGTCGACTACCTCGTCATGGAGTACCTCGAAGGAGAGACGCTCGCAGCGCGGCTCGCGCGCGGCCCCTTGCCACACGAGGAGGCGCTCCACCGTGGCATCGAGATCGCCGCGGCACTCGACAAGGCGCACCGCCAGGGCATCGTTCACCGCGACCTGAAGCCCGGGAACATCATGCTCACCAAGACGGGCGCGCGTGTCCTGGACTTCGGGCTCGCCAAGGTCGCCGCGGGGCCCGGGACCGCGAGCGCCGTCGACGCGCTGACTTCGCTGCCGACGCAGGTCGCCGGGTCGGCGCCGCTCACCACCGAGGGCACGCTGCTCGGCACGTACCAGTACATGGCGCCGGAGCAGCTCGAGGGCGTCGAGGCCGACGCGCGCAGCGACATCTTTGCGCTCGGCTCGGTGATCTACGAGATGACGACGGGACGCCCGGCGTTCCAGGGCAAGAGCCGCGCGAGCCTGATCTCGGCCATCATGTCGTCCGAGCCGCAGCCGATCTCGGCGGTCCAGGCGATGTCGCCGCCCGCGCTCGACCGCGTGATCCGCACGTGCCTCGCGAAGGATCCCGACAACCGGATCCAGACCGCGCACGACGTGATGCTGCAGCTCCAGTGGATCGCCGAGGGCGGCTCGCAGGCCGGCGTGCCCGCACCCGTCACGGCGAAGCGCAAGAGCCGCGAGCGGCTGGCATGGATCGTCGCCGCCGCGAGCTTCGTCGCCGCCGCCGGCCTCGTGGCGTTCGTCCTGCACGGCCACTCGCGCGTCGTCGAGCCGAAGTGGTTCAACGCGATGATCCCGCAGAACGTGACGCAGATGGGCTCGCCACGGATGTCGCCGGACGGACGCTATATCGCGTTCAACGGCGCCGACTCGCTCGGCCATTCGCTGATCTGGCTCCGCCCGATGAATTCGCTCGTCGCCGAGCCGATTCCTGCCACCGAAGGCGTCGTGGCGCGGCCGTTCTGGTCGCCGGACAGCCGCTACATCGGCTTCTCGGCGGGCGGCAAGCTCAAGAAGGTGGCGGTGACCGGCGGTCCGGCGCAGGCCATCTGCGACGCGCCGACGGCGTGGGACGGCTCGTGGGGCCGGGGCGACGTGATCCTGTTCGACGGCGCGGGCGGCGACCCGATGCGCCGTGTGTCGGCGAGCGGCGGCATCCAGGCGGTCGCGGTGCCGTCCGACTCGGGCAACCTCGGCTGGCCCGAGTTCCTGCCGGACGGGCGTCACTTCCTGTACCTGAGGCTGAAGGGGAGCGGCGCCCACGAAGTCTGGGTGGCGGACACGAAGAGCAAGGCGACGCATCTCGTGGGCAGTGCGAACAGTCGCGTGGAATACGCGCCCCCCGGCTACCTGCTCTACGTGAAGGACCACACCCTCGTGGCGCAGCCGTTCGACGCCGGGCGGCAGAAGTACACGGGCGAGCCCATTCCCGTCGCCGAGGGCGTGGGCATCGGCGGCAACGGCCTCGCGCACTTCTCCGCGTCGGACCGCGGGGACATCGTGTATTCCACGACCGGCCAGGGCGGCTTCACCCAGCTCGCGTGGGTGGCCCGCGACGGGCGCATGCTCAAGCCGATCGGCGCGCCGATGGACTTCATCAATATCGACGTCGCGCCGGACGGCCGGCGCATCGCCGGCCGCAAGCTCGATTCCACCTCGGGCAACCGGGACGTCTGGATCATCGACCCCGACCGCGGCACGAACACACGCTTCACGTTCGATCCGGGGAACGACAACACCCCGCTCTGGTCGCCCGACGGCTCGCGGATCGTCTTTTCATCCGACCGCGGCGGCGGTATCACCAACCTGTACATGAAATCGCTGAGCGGCGCCGCCGAGGAGACGCTCTACACCAGCCCGACGCCGAAGGGGCCGACGAGTTGGTCCCGCGACGGCCGCTACATCGCCTACGTCGACAACTCGCCGACGACCAACGTCGACGTCATGGTGCTGCCGCTCACCGGCGACCGGAAACCGCTTCCCTTCGCATCGACACCGTTCGTCGAGGCCTGGGGGCGCTTCTCGCCCGACGGCCGGTGGCTCGCATACGCATCCAACGAGACCGGCCGGTTCGAGGTGTATGTCGGCGCGTTCCCCGGCCCCGGCGCGCGATTCCAGGTCTCAGCGAACGGCGGCTACCAGCCCGCGTGGCGCGCCGACGGCAAGGAGCTGTACTACCTCGGGCTCGACGGCCGGCTCATGGCCGTCCCGGTGACGACCGGCGTCGAGTTCTCGGCCGGTGTGCCCGTGGCGCTATTCAACACGCGCATCGTCCAGACGGCCACGTCGTCGCAGTACGTGCCGGGGCGCGACGGCCAGAGCTTCCTCTTCGCCCTCCCCGACATCGGCGTCGGCAACGTCCCACTCACCGTCGTGCTCGACTGGCCCGCGCTGCTGAAGAAGCCCTAGTCGGCCGCGGGCGCGGCCGGTGCCCGGCGGCGGTACCAGTACGACATCGCGAGCATGGCCGCCCCGAGCGCGATGGTGGTGAGGAAGCGCCAGAACACGTCGACGGTCTGCAGGTCGACGACGAGGAACTTGAGCGCGACCACGCCGAACAGCGCGAGCCCGCTCCAGCGCAGGAACGGGGAGTGCCGGATCCAGCCGGTGACGAGCAGCACGGTGGCCTCGATGAGCCAGGCGCCACTCGTGATCGCCGCGGCGGCGGTACCGACCTGGCGCGCGCGCTGCCACGTGTCCGATGCCGTCGGGTGCGTGAGCGCGGCGAAGTGCCCGGCCTCACGATGCGTCCACATCAGCAGGACGACGCTCGCGGCGGCGGCCCAGATCTCCGGCATCCAGCGCGTCGACTCGCTCTGTTCGGATTGTGCTCGTGGCCCAGGGCCACGGGTGTCGCGGCCCTCGGCGAGGATGATCGACGACACGACGGCGATCGCGATCGTGGTCAGCTCGAGCAGCGCCGGCAGGTGGAGGACCGGCAGCTGGTCGGGCCGCCACGTGTCGCCCCGCGTGTGGTGGTAGGTCACGACGAGGCACGCGAACGCACCCATGACGCCCGCGCACCAGCGCAGGAACGCGCCGCCGCGCCGCGGGGCGGACAGCGCGATCATGCCCGCCTGCGCCATCCACGCGAGGCCGCACAGCACGATCGTCATCTCCTCGCGGCGTTGCCCGATCGGGATGCCGCCCGGCGGTGTGGCGGGGTGCGGGCCCGAGAACATCCTCGCCACGACGTGCGTGCCTTCCTGCCCGATCCAGATCGCGAGCAGCAAGTGGCCGAGCGCCGTCCAGGCATCCGGCGTCCATCGCTCGTCACGCGACAGGTGGTCGCGCCGGCGCGCCAGCAGGAAGCCGCCGACGAGCACGGTCGTCGTGACGACCAGCCCGCGCACACCGTCGGTGTAGAACACCGGCCACAACAGCGGGCTCCAGTCGTTGTTGCCCACCATCGACAGGTGCCGGAACACGCCGATCGCGACGACGATGGAACCCCAGGCGCGCAGCCAGCCGCCGCCGCGTGGCGTGAGGCCCAGCGCGACGAGGAACAGGCCCTCGAGGCACCACGCGAGCGGGGCGCGGTCGGTGCCGAGCGCGCGCTCGAGGGCCGCAGCGAGGAACAGGATCGCCGCCGCCGTGAGCGGGCGCCACAGGTCGCGCTCCGGACGCTGCGAGTCGACCCACAGCGCGGCCGAGAGCTGGACGATCGCGAGCACCATGAGCAGCATCGCGATCGGCACTCGATCCGTGTGCGCGAGGAACGGCCACGATGCCGCGACGAGACACAATGGCGCCAGCGTGATCGCGGCGAGATCGACCGGCCGCACCCGCCCCTCGACACCGACGAGCCGCGGCAGCGGCGCGAAGCCGAGCAGCGTGAACAGCAGGCACAGCCCGGCCTGGATGCCCCAGCCCCAGCTCGCCGAGTGGAACGACCAGATCCACGCCAGCGTCCCCAGCAGCAGCGCCGAGACGTCGAGGCCGCTCCACCCCGCGCGCACCGCCATGACGAACACGAAGCCGTTGACGATCGCGAGGTAGGCGAGCAGCCCCGGCGCGCTCGTCCACAGCCCGGCGAGCGGCAGCCACGCCGCCATCATGAACGGCAGGTAGGCGCCGATCACGCCGAGCGAGGCGATCTGTCGCACGCCATAGTGCTGGCCGGCGAGCACCGATGCGAACGACACCGCGACGAGCGACACGAACGCCGCCCAAGCCGGCAGCACGCCGAGCCGAACGTGGCCGAGGTACAGTGTGAGGTAGACGACGCCGATCCCGACGCCGATCAGCGAATGCCCGAACGGCGGCACCGTGCGCGCGATGCGGTCGCCGCGCCACGCCAGGGCGAGCCCGAGCCCGATGCCCGACGCGACGAGCGCCATCGGACCGACGCGGTGCGTGTTGTAGCCCCACAGGATCATCAGGAATACGCCGACGAGCACGAGCACCGAGC
>JANLWK010000320.1:0-23317 GCA_031364505.1 Candidatus Eiseniibacteriota bacterium
CCTGTGGGCGCGGCCGATGGAAGGCGCACGCGAGGCGCTCCAGGGCGTGCGCGCGCTGGGCCTGCGCCGGGCCGTCGTTTCGAATTCCGACGGGCGCGCCGAGTGGCACATCCGCGAGTGGGGCACCCTGGACGAGCTGGAGTTCGTCGTCGACTCGCAGCTCGTCGGCGTCGAGAAGCCCGATCCGCGCATCTTCCGCATCGCCCTCGACCGCCTCGCCCTGCCGCCCGAGCGCGTGCTGTACGTGGGCGACATCCGCTCCGTCGACGAGGTGGGCTCGCGCGCCGCCGGGCTCCACTTCGTGCTCATCGATCCGTCCGGCGGCTACGCCGCCCCGGGAAGTGCGGCGATCGCTGGCATCGCCGAGCTCCCGGGATGGATCCGCACCCATTTCCGCTGTCCCGAGACCAACGACGCCGAAGGAGTTCGCGCATGACGCATTCGACCCTGCCTACGATCTCGACCGAGGGCGTGCTGGACATCGACCTGCCGGGCATCGCGCCGTGGCGCCACGGCAAGGTGCGCTCGGTCTATGAAGCCGGCCCGCGGCATCTCGTGATCGTCGCCACCGACCGCCTGTCGGCCTACGACTCCGTGCTGCCGACGCCCATTCCGGGGAAGGGCGAGATCCTGACGCGGCTGAGCGGCTGGTGGATGCGCACACTCGCCAGCGCCTCGCCGCATCACCTCGTCTCCGAGGACGCCGCGGCGTTCCCCGATCCGTTCCGCGCGCACGCGGCGAGGCTCGCGGGCCGCGGCCAGCTCGTGCGCCGCGCCGAGCGCGTGGACATCGAGTGCGTCGTGCGGGGCTACCTGACGGGGTCGGGCTGGAAGGAGTACCGGCAGGGCGGCGCCGTCTGCGGCATGCCGCTCCCGGCCGGGCTGCGCGACGGCTCGCGGCTCGAGCCCGCGATCTTCACGCCGGCGACCAAGGAGGACAGCGGGCACGACGAGAACATCTCGTTCGACGAGATGGTGCGCCGCGTGGGCCGCGACACCGCCGAGACGCTTCGCGACCGGAGTCTCGCGATCTACGAGGAGGCGCGCGCCCGCGCCGAAGCGTGCGGGCTCGTGCTCGCCGACACCAAGTTCGAATTCGGCGTGGTCGACGGCGCGCTGACGCTGATCGACGAGATCCTGTCGCCGGACTCCTCGCGCTACTGGGACCGAGCGGAGTACGAGGCGGGGCGGCTACTCTCGTTCGACAAGCAGTTCGTGCGCGACTGGCTCGACGCCTCGGGGTGGAACCACGAGCCGCCGGCGCCCGCGTTGCCCGCCGACGTCGTCGCGAAGACGCGCGAGCGATACCTCGAATCGATGCGGCGGTTGATGACCGGGGAGGGCGGCCCCCGGTGAGCTGGCCGCACGTGGCGCTGCTTTCGCTCTCCGATCTCACCGGTGCCGCGGAGTTCGCCTCGCGGCTGGCGAGCCGGGGCACGCGGCTGCTCGCCTCGGGCGGCACCGCGCGGCATCTGGGCGAGGCCGGGCTGGAGGTGACGACGGTCGAATCGTGGACCGGCAGTCCGGAGCTGCTCGGCGGCCGTGTGAAGACATTGCACCCGAACGTCCACGCCGCGATCCTGGCGCGACGCGATGCACCCGTCGACCTCGCCTCGCTCGACGCGCGCGGCATCGCGCCGATCGATCTCGTCGCGGTGTCGCTGTATCCGTTCGAGGACCGCGGCCCGGGTCTCGACGATGCCGGCATGGTCGAGGAGATCGACATCGGCGGCGTGGCGCTGTTGCGCGCCGCGGCGAAGAATCACCGCGACGTGATCGTGGCGCACGACGCGGCGCAATACGCCGCGATCCTCGCGGCGCTCGAGGCGGGCGGGCCGACGGCGGACGAGCGCCGCGCGTGGGCTACGGCGGCGTTCGCGCGCACCGCGCGCTACGACGCGGCGATCGCGTCCGAGCTCTCGCGCCGCGCGGGCGAGGATCCGCCGGCGACCCTGCTGCTCGCGCTCGAGCGGCTGCGGACCCTCCGCTACGGCGAGAACCCGCACCAGCACGGTGCGCTCTACGCGCCCGCCGGAGCGACGCCCGGACTTCATGCGACACGTGAAGGGAAGGAGCTGTCGTACAACAACGTCCTCGACGTCGAGGCCGCAACCACCCTGGTCGCGCGCTACGACATGCCCGCGTGCGTGATCGTGAAGCACCACCAGCCGTGCGGCGTGGCCTGCGCATCGGACTCCGCCGAGGCGTACGCGCTCGCGTTCGCGGCGGATCCGGTCTCGGCGTTCGGCGGCATCGTGGCGTTCAACCGCCCGCTCGACGCCGCGACGGCCGCGAAGGTGAGCGAGCCATTCGTCGAATGCGTCGTCGCGCCCGCCTTTGAGCCCGGGGCGGAGGCGGCCTTCGCGAAGAAGAAGAATGTGCGGCTCTTGCGCCTTGAACCGCAAGCGGTTGCCGCATCGGGCAGCGCCTGGACGTTGCGGCAGACCGGATTCACGTGGCTGGCGCAGCGCGCGGGCGACGAGCCGGCACCGCCGTGGACCGTGGCCACCCGGCGCGCGCCGAGCGACGCGGAACGCCGCGCGCTCGAGTTCGCGTGGACCGTGGTCGCGGCGATGCCGTCCAACGCCATCGCGATCGCGCGCGGCACGCAGACGGTCGGCCTGGGCGCCGGGCAGACGAGCCGCGTCGACGCTGTCGACGTGGCGCTGCTCAAGGCGCGCCGCGCGGGGCACGACGTCCGTGGCGCGGTGCTCGCGAGCGACGCGTTCTTCCCGTTCGCCGACAACATCGACCACGCCGCCGCCGCCGGCATCACCGCGATCGTCCAGCCCGGCGGCTCGATGCGCGACGGCGAGGTACTCGAGGCCTGCGAACGCCATGGTATCGCCATGATGCTCACCGGGCGACGGGAGTTCCGGCATTGAGCCCGTCCCGCCCGCGCAGCAACCAACGAATAGCCCGGTCGCTCGTTCTCATCCTCGACTTCGGATCGCAGTACACGCAGCTGATCGCGCGGCGCGTGCGCGAGCTGGGCGTGTACTCGGAGATCGTGCGCGGGGACCTGCCGCTCGCCGAGATCGTGGCGCGCAAGCCGAATGCATTCATCCTGTCGGGGTCGCCGGCGAGCGGTTATCGCGCCGAGGCACCGGTGCCGGACGCCGGCATCTACGACCTGAAGCTGCCGCTGCTCGGCATCTGCTACGGCTTCCAGGTCACGATGCAACACTTCGGCGGCTCGCTGGCGCGCGCCGAGCGCGCCGAATACGGCACCGCGACGTTCGTGCGCGACGGCGCCTCGCCGCTGTTCGAAGGCGTGCCGAAACGCTTCCGTGCGTGGATGAGCCATGGCGACGAGGTGCAGGCGCTGCCCGACGGCTGGGTGCGCGTGGCGCATACGTCGAATTGCGCCTTCGCCGCAGCGCGGCATCGCACGCGGCCGTTCCACGTGATCCAGTTCCATCCCGAGGTCGTGCACTCGCCGTACGGTGCGGCGGTGCTGCGCAACTTCCTGTTCAAGGTGGCGAAGCTGAAACCGGGCTGGAGCATGGCGGGCTTCCGCCAGCGCGCCATCCGCACGATCCGCGAGCAGGTCGGCGACGGGCACTTGCTGTGCGGGCT
This sequence comes from Candidatus Eiseniibacteriota bacterium, assembly GCA_031364505.1. Taxonomy (GTDB): domain Bacteria; phylum Eisenbacteria; class RBG-16-71-46; order RBG-16-71-46; family RBG-16-71-46; genus JANLWK01. Next base: position 3,580 of record JANLWK010000320.1, read on the forward strand.
GTCGGGCGGCGTGGACAGCACCGTGGTCGCGACGTTGTGCCACAAGGCGGTGGGCAAGCGGCTCGTGTGCGTGCTCGTCGATCACGGGCTGTTGCGCGAAGGCGAGGCGCAGCAGGTCGCCTACGAGCTGGGCGCGCAGCGCGGCCTGCGCGTCTTCGTCGCCGACGCGCGCAAGCGATTCCTCGCGGCACTCGCCGGCGTCGAGGACCCCGAGCGCAAGCGTAAGATCATCGGCGCCGAGTTCATCGCGGTGTTCGAGGAGGAGGCGAAGCGGCACGGGCCGATCGAGTTCCTCGCACAGGGCACCCTGTACCCCGACGTCATCGAGAGCGCGTCCGCGGGGTGGGGGGCGCAGGTGATCAAGACGCATCACAACGTGGGCGGCCTGCCCGAGCGCATGAGCCTCAAGCTCGTCGAGCCGGTGCGCGAGCTGTTCAAGGACGAGGTGCGCGTCCTCGGGCGCGAGCTCGGGCTGCCGGAGCATCTCGTCGACCGGCACCCGTTCCCGGGGCCCGGGCTCGCCGTGCGCGTGATCGGCGCGGTCGTGCCCGAGGACTTGGATCTGCTGCGCCGGGCCGACGCGATCTTCATCGAGGAGCTGCGGCGCGCGAACTGGTACCACCGCACCTGGCAGGCGTTCGCGGTGCTGCTGCCGGTGAAGACCGTGGGCGTCAAGGGCGACGAACGGTCGTACGAGAAGGTGATCGCGCTGCGCGCCGTGAACAGCTCGGACGGCATGACCGCGGACTGGACGCGGCTGCCCGCCTCGCTGCTCGCGCGCGCGGCGAGCCGCATCGTGAACGAGGTCCGCGGCGTCAACCGCGTGGTCTACGACTGCACGAGCAAGCCGCCCGCGACGATCGAATGGGAGTGAGGCGGCGCGTGCGGGCGCTCGTCGCACGGCGGGCGCTCATCGTACTCGGCGCGCTCGGGCTCGCGGCGCTCGTGGCGTCCTGTGCGCCGGTCACGAGCGTCACACCGCCCGAGCACACGACACGACCGGGGCCGAGGCCGGCGCCGAAACCGGAGCCCAGCGAAGTTCTGGCGTCGTGGTACCCGGCGCTCGGACCGCCGCGGCGCGATTCACTCGGCCGCATCGACTGGACGCCGCTGCCGCGGTTATCCGCGGCGCGCGCGCGCATCACGGCGCGGATCGCGAGCGGCGTCGACTCGCTCGCGGTGTGGCAGGCGGAGGCGGCCGATCCGGCGTCGTCGCTGCGGCCGTTCGCGCTGAAGCGCATCGCCTTGGTGGCGCTCGGGCGCGCCGACACGGCGGTGGCCGACGCGCGGCTCGACACGCTCGCGCGGCTCCAGAGCCCGTGGAGCTGGGAGGCGCTCCGGATGCGCACCGACCTCGCGGTCGCGCGCGGGCGCTTCGCGCGTGCCGACTCGCTGCTCGACGCTGCCGACCGGCGGAGCTGGCCGGACCTCGAGCGTGCCGCGTGGCTGATGCGGCGCGTGCGCGTGGCGGCCGTGATGGGCGACACGGTGCGCGCGGTCGACTACGCGAAGCAGGCGATCCTGCGCTATCCGGCGACGGCGCCGGCGGCTTCGGCGGTGCGCTGGCTCGACGAGGTCGCGGCGCGTCGTCGCACGCCGCCCACCGAGTCGGAGCAGCTCGCCGCAGCCGACGTCGAGCGGTTCGACGCCCGCCCCGACGACGCGTTGCGGCGCCTCGCGAGAGTCGAGGCGTCACTGCCGAGGAGTGAGCGCGGGCGAATCGCGCTGCGTATCGCGGACCTCGCGCAGGCCACGCGGCGCTTCGAGACCGGCCTCGCGGCGGTGGCGCGGGCGGCAGCGGGCGGCGACTCGACCCGGCGCATGCCGGTGAGCCTCACGCGCGCGCGGCTGCTGCGCGATTCGGGTCGCGGCGCCGAGGCGATGAAGGAGTTCGAGCGCGTCGCGAAGCGCGCGGCGTCGGACGACCTGCGGCTGGCCGCGGCGTGGGAGTGGGGCATCGAGCTGGAGGGCACGGGACGCACGGCCGACGCGCGCGCGGCGTATGCGATCGTGGCCGCGCAAGCGGGAGGGCATCGCGAGGATGCGCGCCTGCGCCGCGGTTTGCTCGCGCTCGTCCAGGGCGACTCGGCCCAGGCGGTCGCCGACTGGAACGGCGGGCGCGGCGAGGCGTTCGACTTCTGGCGCGCCGTCGTGCACGCCACGCATTCCGACAGCCTGCTGCGCACGATCGCGCGGCGCCCGGGCTATGGCTGGTATCGCGTCGCGGCGCGCGAATCGCTCGGCGTGCGCGGATGGCCCGACGTCGATCCCGCCGCCGACACGCTGAGGCGCGGCGTGCCGGCCGCCCTCGTGCTCGCCGAGGATCTCGCGGCGCTCGGCGACTCCGCCGACGCCTCGCTCGTGCTGCAGCGCTGGAGCGCCGCGAGCGTGGCGACGCCGGGCGACTCGGCGGCGCCCAGTGACTCGGCGGCGCCCGGACGCGCCGTCGCGGAGGCGTTGCGCGCCTCGCGCATCGCCTACGCCATCGGCCAGGTGGCGACCGGCATCCGGTTCGGGCAGCGCGCGTTGGATGCGGCGGCTCGCGTGACGCCCGAGCTCCAGTGGCGGATCCAGCCGTGGCTGTACCCGCGCGCGCTCGACTCCTTATATGTGGCGGCCGGTGTGGCGCTCGACCGTGCGGACTCGGTGCGCGGCATCGACGAGGCGTTGTTGCGCGCCGTGGCGTGGCAGGAGAGCCGGTTCGCCGCGAATGCCCGCTCGCGCAGCAACGCGCTCGGCCTCTACCAGCTCAAGCTCGGAACGGCGGGCGACATGGCGCGGCGGCTCCGCGAACCGGTGCCGGACGAGCGCGCGCTGTTCGATCCGGCCGCGAGCCTGCGTTACGGCCGCGAGTACGTGCGCTGGCTGCTGGGCCGCACGGGCGGCGACCTCGTGGTCGCGATCGCCGCGTACAACTCGGGGCCGGGGGCGCTGCCGCCCGGGTGGCCCGACTGGGTCGCGCGCGGCGGCGACGCGCTGTTCGCGGAGCTGATCGGGCGATCCGAGACGCGCGACTACGTGCGCCGCATTCTCGGCGCGCGGGCCGCCTACCGCGAGTTCGGGGCGCGGCCGCTCGACCGTTGAGTCTCGTGAGGTCCTCGTCCCGGTCGAGGGTCGGAGCCAATTCATCTGCGGCGGGGGAATCGCGCGAGACTCCACTTCAAGTGATGCTTGAACTGGAACTGCTTCCAGTTGCACGCACCCATGGCTTGCCGACCCTTTCGGAACGCCAACTTGCGCCGGCGCAAGTCGTGGTTTGCGTCGCGCTGCGATCACCCCGAACGATGTGGTTGAGGAACGGGTTGGCTGTTCCACGGCGGGGGCCACGTGTCATCGGGGCGCCGAGTGACGCAGAGCGCATCACCAACGGTGACGCCACGTGGCATGAGTCCTAGCGTATAGTCGCACGATGCCCGAGCCGCAGCCGCCATCGACCGTGCCCGCGCCGCCGCGGCCGGCGTCGCCGATCCACGATCCGCAGTGGCTCACCGAGGCCCAGCGCAAGGCGATCCACCTCGCCTTCATCCTGCTGCCGCTCGACCTGCTCCACCGCTGGCTCGCCTGGCCCGAGTCGACGCGATCGTGGCGCTACGTGCTGCTCGCCGCCGTCATCGGCGCGGTGGTGCTCGACGTCGTGCGCATCCACGAGCGCCACTTCGGCGCGTGGTTCCGCGGCTTCTTCGGCGGGCTCATCCGCGAGCACGAGCGGTTCAACCTGCTCGGCTCGACCTACCTGCTCCTCGCCGCGTTGCTGTCGCTCGAGATCTTCCCGCGGCCCATCGCCGCGACGGCGCTCGGCTTCACGGTGCTGGGTGACGGCATGGCGGCGCTGGCGGGGAAGGCCTGGGGGCGTACGCGATTCTTCGGCAAGACGCTCGAGGGCTACGCCGGGGGCCTCGGCGCCTGCCTCGTCTGGGCCGCGTACGTGGCGGTCACCGGGCACGTGCCGTGGTCCGTGGCGATGACCGGCGCGATCGTCGCAAGTCTGGTCGAGATTCTGCCGATACCTCTGGACGACAACCTGGCCATCACCCTGGCGGCCGGGTACGCGATGAAACTGTTGCTGGGACCCGCATGACACCGCGACCCGCCGAGCTTCCCGAATCCGAATTCGACGCCGCGCTGCGCGAGGCGCGAAGCGGGGCATGCGCCCGCGCGCTCGAGCTGGTGCTCGCGCGCGTGTCCGAGCGCGCCGCGCGCGAGGGGCTCGCGGCACCGGCCGCGGCGGCGCTCGCCGAGATCGCCCGGTGCGCCGAAGCGGCGGGCGACCTCGGCGTGGCCGAACGCGCGCTCACCGAGGCGCTGTCGCTCAAGCCTTTCTACGCCGATCTCCACCATCGGCGCGCCTGCCTGCTGCTGCGCGGCAACCGTCGCGCCGAGGCACGCCGCGCGCTGGAGGCCGCACTCGGGATCAACCCGCGTTACGTCGCCGCCCGGCTCGAGCTGGCCCTGCTCGACGCACGTGACGGGCTGGTGGGCGACGCGCTCGAGTCGTTGCGCGAGTTGAGGAGCCACATCCCGATCGACGAGCCGCGCGTGTTCGAGCAGGGGATCCAGCGGCTCGAGCGCGCCGACTGGAGCGAGGCCGACGCGCTGCTGCGGCGGGCCCTGCATCTCCAGGACGCGGCGCTGCAGGCGGAACTGGGCGAAGTGCGCGCGCGCATGGACGCGGGCGGCGTGCGCGAGGCCACGCAGGCGCTCCGCGCGATGCTGCCGCGGTTCGCGGTGTATCCCGACCTGCACGCGCTGCTCGGGCGCGCGCAGCTCACGCTCGGCCATTACGACGACGCCATCGTCTCGCTGTGCCGGGCGCTCGAGCTGCATCCCGGCTACCACGCCGCGCGCGTGCTGCTCGCGCGCGCGCTCGAGAGCGTCGGCCAGCCGGACCAGGCGCAGGAGCAGATCGCCCTCGTGCTGCAGGAGGATCCGGCGAACGCCGAGGCGCTGGAGCGCCGGCAGGAGGAATCGCGCCGCGCGGGGAAGCCCGCTTCGCGCGCGCGCGCGGCGCGCTGACTTTACCCGCCATTGACGCCGCCGTCCGCACCGGACGGAATTGCCTTGACCCCCGGCATCACCCGCGACACCCTAGGCACCGGTTCCGGGTCGCAACACCCGTTGGCCACTTCAGGAGGACGTTCCATGGCCCGTGGCACCGTCAAGTGGTTCAGTGATCAGCGTGGCTACGGATTCATCGCATCGGAAGCGTCGGAGGAAGTGTTCGTGCATCACTCGTCGATCGAAGGCAGCGGGTTCCGAACGCTGCACGAAGGCGAGCAGGTGGAGTTCGATCTCAAGCCGGGCGCACGCGGTGCGGAGGCCGCTCACGTCGTTCGCCTGAGCTGACCCCAGTGCCCGAAGTCCACCCGCCCGGGGCGCGAGCCGCCCCGGGCGCCGGTGTTTGCGGGAAATCGCCGGTGCGGCTCGGCGTGACGAAACCGTGTCGAAGTCGTTCCACGTTGGAACGGAGCGAACCGCTTGGCTTGACACGTCCTCTAATGTAACCGCGATGTTCGAGACCCTTCTCAAGTCCATCTTCGGCTCCAAGCACGACCGCGACCTCAAGCGGGTCGAGCCCATCGTCGACGAGATCAACCAGTTCTGCGAGGCCCTCCGGGCCCTCTCGGACGACGACTTGCGGGCGAAGACCGCCGAATTCCGGGCCCGGGTGGCCGCCGCCGTCGAGGGGATCGAAGACTTGGCGGCGCGCCGCACCCAGGAGCAGGAGGTCCTGAGCGACCTCCTCCCCGAGGCCTTCGCGGTGGTCAAGGAAGCCTGCCGCCGACTCGTGGGCCGCCAGTGGGACATCGTCGGCCAGCCGATCACGTGGGACATGGTGCCGTACGACGTCCAGCTGCTCGGCGGCGTCATGCTGCACGAGGGCCGGATCGCCGAGATGGCGACGGGCGAGGGCAAGACCCTCGTCGCGACGATGCCCCTCTACTTGAATGCCTTGACGGGCCGGGGTGCCCACCTCGTCACCGTCAACGACTACCTCGCCCGCCGCGACAGCGAGTGGATGGGCCAGATCTTCGTGTTCCTCGGGCTCACGGTGGGCTGCATCCAGCAGGGCCAGGATCCGCCGCTCCGCCGCGAGCAGTACACCTGCGACATTACCTACGGCACGAACAACGAATTCGGGTTCGACTACCTGCGCGACAACATGGCCGTCCGCCCCGAGCACCGCGTGCAGCGGGGTTTCGCCTACGCGATCGTCGACGAGGTCGACTCGGTGCTGGTCGACGAGGCGCGCACGCCGCTCATCATCTCGGGCCCCGTGGAGCACAGCGACCAGGCCTTCGACGAGCTGAAGCCGCTGGTCGAGCGCGTCGTCCGCGCCCAGACCCAGTGGGTGAACCAGGCGCTGGGCGAGGTGGAGGCGCTGCTCAAGGACCCCGAGCAGGAATACGAGGCGGGCATGCGCCTGCTGCGCATCCAGCGCGCGGCCCCGAAGAACAAGCGCTTCATGAAGCTGCTGTCGGACCAGCCGGGTATCAAGAGGTTGATCCTGCGCGTCGAGGGCGACTACCTGCGCGACAAGCGCATGCACGAAGTCGACGACGAGCTGCACTACGCCATCGACGAGAAGGCGAAGAACGTCGACCTGCTCGACAAGGGGCGCGAGGTCATCTCGCCCCAGGACCCCGAGAAGTTCATGGTGCCGGACCTGACGGCCCAGCTGTCCGAGCTGGAGGGCCGCGAGGACGTCGAGCCCGACCAGCGGCTGGCGCTGCGCGACGAGATGTACCGGACCTACGCGGTCAAGAACGAGCGCATCCACAACATCCAGGCGCTGCTCAAGGCGTACTCGCTGTTCGAGAAGGACGTCGAGTACGTGGTGCAGGACGACAAGGTGCTCATCGTCGACGAGTTCACCGGCCGCCTGATGCCCGGCCGGCGCTACTCAGACGGGCTGCACCAGGCGATCGAGGCGAAGGAGGGCGTGTACATCGAGGGCGAGACCCAGACGCTCGCGACGATCACGCTGCAGAACTTCTTCCGCATGTACGAGAAGCTCGCCGGCATGACGGGCACGGCCGAGACCGAGGCGCGCGAGTTCTGGGAGATCTACAAGCTTGACGTGTCGGTGATCCCGACGAACAAGCCGGCCGTCCGCAAGGACGAGAACGACGTCGTGTTCCGCACGAAGCGCGAGAAGTACAACGCGGTGATCGAGGAGATCGTCGAGTGCCACCAGCGCGGCCAGCCCACGCTGGTCGGTACGATCAGCGTCGAGGTGAGCGAGCTGCTGAGTCGCATGCTCAAGCGCCGCGGCATCCCGCACAACGTGCTGAACGCCAAGTACCACCAGCAGGAGGCCGGGATCGTCTCGCAGGCTGGCCAGAAGGGCGCCGTGACGATCGCGACGAACATGGCGGGCCGCGGCACCGACATCAAGCTCGGCGCCGGCGTGGCGGACCTGGGCGGGCTCCACATCATGGGCACCGAGCGCCACGAGTCGCGGCGCATCGACCGGCAGCTGCGCGGCCGCGCCGGACGCCAGGGCGACCCGGGCTCGTCGCGGTTCTACCTGTCGCTCGAAGACGACCTGATGCGGCTGTTCGGCAGCGAGCGCATCTCGGGGCTGATGCAGCGCATGGGTGTCGAGGAGGGCGAGGTCATCGAGCATCCGCTCGTGACCGGCGCGATCTCGCGCGCCCAGAAGCGAGTCGAGGCCTACAACTTCGACATCCGCAAGCACCTGCTCGAATACGACGACGTCATGAACCAGCAGCGCACGCTCGTGTACGACCTGCGCAACAAGGCGCTGCTCAGCGACGACATGAGCGCCGAGGCGCTGAACGCCGTGCGCGATGCGATGTCGGCGCGCGTCGGCACGTTCGCGAACGACCGCATGCATCGCGACGAGTGGAACTTGAAGGGGCTCGCCGACGACCTGTCGGTCGTGCTCATGCGCCCGGTCGCGCAGGCCGACGTGGAGTCCGACCACGTCGAGCAGCTGACCGGCCGCATCGAAGAGCTGGGCGAGGAGGCGTACCGCGCGCGAGAGACGCAGTTCGGCCCCGAGCTGATGCGCGAGGTCGAGCGGCACCTCTACCTGTTCACGCTGGACGAGCACTGGCGGGATCATCTGTACGAGCTGGATCATCTGAAGGGCGGCATCGGACTCCGGGCGTACGGCCAGCGCGACCCGCTGATCGAGTACAAGAAGGAGGCGTTCACGCTGTTCGAGACGCTGCTCGAGGAGGTCAACGAGGACTTCGTCCAGCGCCTGTTCCGCGTCCAGGTCGAGCCGGAGGGCCTGCGGGGTGTCGAGCAGCGGCCGACGCCGCGCGCGATGGTGGCGCAGCACGCCGCCACGCAGTCGTTCGGCAACATCCCGACGACGCGGGACGGTGTGACGGCGCCCGCGGAGGACGCCGTGCAGACGTCGGTCGCTGTGGAACCCGTGCACGCCGGGCCGCGGGTGGGCCGCAACGATCCGTGCCCGTGCGGCAGCGGCAAGAAGTACAAGAAGTGCCACATGCTGATCGACGGTGGGGTGGACGCGTGAGAAGTGGACGCGTGAGCGGGGGATGCGTGACGGGGAGGACCGGATGAGCGACCACGGCAGCCACGACGCGGTGCTCCGCGTGCTACGCCTGCTCGCCGACCGGCTCGAGAGCTACCTCGACGGCGACGACACGGCGTTCGAGACCCTCGGTGAGTCACTCGACCAGGCCGACCTGTCGGCCGACGAGGTGCAGTCGGCGGCACTCGTGCTGCGCAGCCTGTACGCCGGCGGCGCGACGGGCGACGCCGAGGCGGCCGAGCAGCCGCCGGCGCGCCAGGCGCATCGCGTGCTGAGCCACGAGGAGCGCGCCATGCTGGCGCCCGAGGCGTGGGGATATCTGTTGTGGCTCCGGAGCCACGGCTCGCTCGACGCGGGCCAGTGCGAGCGCGTGCTCGACCTCGTGTCGGGCAGCGGCGTGCGTCCGGTGGGCATCGAGCACGTCCGCGAGGCAGCCGTTCAGATCGCGATGTCGGACGGCGACGGCGCGGACGGTGCGTTCGACCGCCCGCATTGAGCGCGAACGACCCGGAGACCATCCGAATGGCACGACGCAAGACCGAAGCAGCCGCGCCGAAGGGCGCCACCGCGAGGCCCAAAGCCGCCGCGAAGGCGAAGCCGCGTGATGCCGGTGCCCCCCCGGAGACCGACGCCGATGCCGACGCGCAGCCGGTGACGGCGGCGCGGGCCGGCGCATTGAAGGCGAAGCCCGCGTCGAAGGCGAAGGCGAAGTCCGCGGCGGCCGCGAAGACCGCCGGCGCGGGGAAGGCACCGAAGGCTCCCGCAAAGCCCCGCGCGCGCAAGGCCGCGGCCGAGGACGACGGCGAGGCGCCGGCGCGCAAGGGACCGCCGAAGTCGCTCGTGATCGTCGAGTCGCCGACCAAGTCGCGGACGCTGACCAAGTTCCTCGGCAAGGGCTTCACGGTGATGGCCTCGAACGGCCACATCATGGACCTGCCGAAGAGCAAGCTCGGCGTCGACCTCGACAACGACTTCGAGCCCGAGTACGTGCCGATCCGCACGAAGAACCAGGCGCTCGCCAAGCTGATGGTAGCGGCGGCCACGGCCGAGCACATCTACCTGGCGCCTGACCCCGACCGCGAGGGCGAGGCGATCGCCTGGCACCTGGCCGAGGCGCTCAAGAAGACGCGCCCGCTGACGCGGCTGACGCGGCTCACGTTCAACGAGATCACCCAGCGTGCCGTGCAGCTGGCGATCCAGTCGCCGCGCGCGATCGACATGAACCTGGTGAACGCGCAGCAGGCGCGGCGCGTGCTCGACCGGCTCGTGGGCTACAAGGTGAGCCCGTTCGTGTGGCGGACGGTGCGCTACGGCCTGTCGGCGGGGCGCGTACAGAGCGTCGCCGTGCGCCTCATCTGCGAGCGCGAGGACCTGATCAAGGCGTTCGTGCCCGTCGAGTACTGGACGATCGAGGTCGACTACGAGACCGCCCGCGGCGAGACGTTCACCGCCCGGCTCGTGCGCGTCGCGAAGGACGACCTGGAGCAGGGCCAACTCCGCGGCGAGGACGTGGCGTCCCGGGCACAGACGCTCGCCGGCGAGCTGCGCCGCGACGCGCGTGTCGCCGAGGTCGAGAGCGTACCGCGGCAGGTGCACCCGCGCGCGCCGTTCATCACGAGCTCGCTGCAGCAGGCGGCCGTCAACCGGCTCGGCTTCACGGCCAAGCGCACGATGGCGATCGCCCAGCAGCTCTACGAGGGCGTCGCGCTCGGCGACGAGGGCAGCGTTGGACTCATCACCTACATGCGCACGGACTCGACGCGCCTCGCGGACGAGGCGGTCGTGGCCATTCGCGAGTGGCTCGGAAGCCAGCTCGGACCGGACTACGTGCCCGAGGCGCCGCGGCAGTACAAGACCAAGAAGGCCGCGCAGGACGCGCACGAGGCGATCCGCCCGAGCGCCGTCGAGCGCACGCCGGACTCCGTGCGCGCGTATCTCACCGACGAGCAGTTCAAGCTCTACGACCTGATCTGGAAGCGCGCCGTTTCCTCGCAGGCGGCTTCGGCCGAATACCTGGCCACCACGATCGACATCGAGTCGGGGCGGCTGGGACTCCGGGCGACGGGCCGCGTGCTCAAGTTCGCGGGGTTCCAGAAGCTGTACGGCCTGGACGAGGACGACGACGCGGCCGATTCGCGCCTGCCCGAGGTCGCGGCGGGCGAGTCGCTCGCCGTCGCCCGCGCGCCGGCCGCTGGCGCGGCGCCCGCCGAGGCGACCGAGCCCGTGCGTCCGCTCCAGCACTTCACCGAGCCGCCGCCGCGCTACACCGAGGCCTCGCTCGTCAAGACGCTGGAAGAGGAGAACATCGGCCGGCCGAGCACGTACGCGACGATCGTCGACACGGTGCTGACGCGCGGCTACGTCGAGCGGCAGGGCCGCTCGCTCGCGCCGACGGATCTCGGGCAGGCGGTGAACCGGCTGCTCGTCGAGACGTTCCCCGACGTCTTCGACATCAAGTTCACGGCCGACATGGAAGCGGAGCTGGACGAGATCGAGGAGGGCAAGCGCGAGTGGCAGCACGTCGTGCGCGACCTGTGGAACCCGCTCAGCCGGGATCTCGAACAGGCCGAGAAGTCCCGTGCCAGCCACAAGAAGAAGGTGGAGGAAGTCACCGACATCGCCTGTCCCAACGACGGCGCCATGCTGGTCAAGAAATTCGGCCGGCGGGGACCGTTCCTCGCGTGCCCGAACTATCCCGAGTGCAAGTTCACGCGGCCCGTGAACGAAGAGGAGATGCCGACGCCCGTGCCCGGCACGTGTCCCAAGTGCGGCTCGGGGCTCGTCGCGCGGATGGGCCCGTTCGGGCGCTTCATCTCGTGCGCGCGGCGGCCGGATTGCGACTACACCCAGCCGTTCACGCTCGGCATCACGTGCCCCGAGTGCGGCAAGGGGGAGATCGCCGAGCGGCGGTCGAAGCGCGGCAAGACGTTCTACGGCTGTACGCGGTACCCCGACTGCACGTTCGCGGTGTGGGACCGGCCGCGCGTCACGCCCTGCCCGAGTTGCGGGGCTCCGTTCATGGTCGAAAAGCAGACCCGCAAGGGTCTCGTGCTCCGCTGCGTTCAGTGCAAGCATTCGATCGACGCGGAAACGACGGGTGCGTGAGCAGCTCGAACGTTTCCTGACCGAGCTGGCCGCCCAGCGGCGCGTCTCGCCGCACACGCTGGCCGCGTATCGGCGTGACATCACCCGAGTCCTCGACCGCGCCGCCGGCGCGCCGGGGGCTCCCGTCGGCACCTCCGCGTGGACGACCGAGCTACTCGTCGCCGCGCAGCGCGCCTTGTGGAACGGCACCCCGCGCCGCTCGCCCGCGACCGTGGCGCGGGCGCTCGCCACCTGGCGGTCGTTCTCGCGCTTCTGCGTGCGCCGCGGCGTGATCGCGACGGATCCGTCGGCGGGACTGCCGTTCCCGAAGTTGCCGAAGCGGCTGCCGCGCACGCTGCCGGCGGCCGAGCTGGCCGCGGCACTCGACCGCATCGCCGGCGATGAACAGGCGCCGCGCGATCGCGCGCTGCTCGAGCTGGCGTACTCGAGCGGGCTCAGGCTCTCGGAGCTGGTGGGCCTGAATCACGGCGACCTGGACCGGCGCGCGCACGTCGTGCGCGTGCGCGGCAAGGGGAGGAAGGAGCGCATCGTCCCGATCGGGGACGCCGCACTCGCCTCGCTCGACCGCTACCTCGCCTCGCTGCCCGCGCCGTCGCCGGGCGGCGCCGCACCCGAGCCCCGCGCCGACGCGCCGCTGTTTCCGGGCCGCTCGGGCAGGAGTGAGAGCCAGGGACATCCGGCGCGCCCGGCGAGGGCTGGCCGGCTCGCAGGCCGCACGGTCCAGCGCGTCGTCCGGCGGCGGCTGGCCGCGGTCGCGAGCGGTCTCGGCGTCACGCCGCACGCGCTGCGCCATTCCTTCGCCAGCCACCTGCTCGATCGCGGCGCCGACCTGCGCGCGATCCAGGAGCTGCTCGGGCACGCCTCGCTCGCCACCACCCAGGTGTATACCCACGTCTCACGCAGCCGGCTGCGCAAGGCGTACACGCAGGCGCACCCCCGCGCATGACGCGCCGCCGCGGTCTGGCGCTCGCCCTGCTCGCGGCGCTCGCCGCGGGGCTGGGCATGGGACTATTGGGGCTGGCCGCGTGCGCCAAGCGGGAACCGCCGTCGGGCGGGCCGCCCGACATCACGCCGCCGCGGCTCGTGCGAACGTTCCCCGATTCGGGCCGCGCCGGCGTGCCGACGCACACGCGCGTCACGCTCACCTTCGACGAGACGATGGAGCCGCGCGCCACGGCGGCGGCGGTCCAGATCGCGCCACCGGTGCCGATCCGCCAGCGCCACTGGCATGGGCGGACGCTCACGCTCGAGTTCGAGGACACGCTGCTCGCGCACCACACCTACACGGTGTTCGTCGGCGCCACGGCCCGTGACCGGCACGGCAACGACATGGTGTCGGGCGCGTCGATCGTGTTCAGCACCGCCGCGGAGTTCCCGCGCGGGCGGATCGAGGGCGATCTCGAGGCGAAGGGGTTCTCGGGGCCCGGCACGTCGTTATGGTGTTACGACGCCTCCCGCACGGGCGTCCCGGACAGCACCGCGCGGGACTTCGACGCGCTGGGGCTCGTCGACGAGAAGGGGCACTTCCGCGTCGACGGCCTCGCCGTGCCCGGGCGCTACCGGCTGTGGGCGTTCGCCGACCTGAACGCGAACCGGTCCTACGAGCCCGACCGCGACGTGCTCGCCGCCATCGACACGACGTTCGAGCTGACGGACTCGGCGTTCGTCGCCGGACCCTTCGCGCTCCAGATGGTGAATCGCCGGGCGCCTTCGACGGTCGAGGGCACCGTGCTAGATTCGCTGCGGGACAGCCTCGGCGTCACGCGTGTGCTCGCCGTCAGCGAGGCCGATTCCACGCTGCGCGGGCTGTCGGACCTCGACCGCGACGGCGTGTTCCAGATATCGCTGATGTCCGGCGTGTGGATCCTGCGCGCGTTCCAGGACGAAGATCGCGACGGGGCCTGGCAGCCCGCGCGCGAGCCGTACGGCGATACGCTGCGCGTGGTGCTCGCGCCGGCCGATCACTTGCGCGACCTGAAGCTCCTGCTGCCGAGGCGGGCCGGCTCGCGCTAGCGTCACGGGTCACGAGGGCGGCGATGGTAATTCCCTTCGTCAAGATGCACGGGGCGGCGAACGACTTCGTCGTCATCGATCATCGCGAGCCGGTGCTGCCCGGGGATCCCGCGACGTTCGCGGACCTCGTCCGGCGCCTGTGCGACCGGCGCCGCGGCGTGGGCGCCGACGGCGTCCTGCTGCTCGAGCGCGGGACCGCGGCCGACGCCCGGATGCGCTACTACAATGCCGACGGGGGTGCTGCGGACTATTGCGGCAACGGCGCCCGCTGCCTGGCCCGGTTCGCGCTCGATCGCGGGCTCGGCCGCGACGGCCGGCTGACGCTCGAGACCGCGGTCGGGCCGCAGGACGCGACGCGCGAGGGCGAGTCGATCCGGCTCCACTTCGGCCGCGTCGAAGCGCCGTCGGAGGCGATGTCGGTGGAGGCCGGCGGCCGCACGTTCGACGGGCGGTTCGTGCTCGCGGGCGTGCCGCACTTCGTCACGCCGGCGGACTCGCTCGAGACGGTGCCGATCCGGGACTGGGCGCCGTCCGTCCGCCACCACCGGCGCTTCGCCCCGCACGGCGCCAACGTCGACTTCGTGGCCCGCCTAAGCCCGGGCGCCGTTGCGATGCGGACGTGGGAGCGGGGCGTCGAGGGCGAGACGCTGGCCTGCGGCAGCGGCGCCATCGCGACGGCACTATGGGCGGCCGCGGAGGGCGAAACTTCGCCGGTGCGGGTACGCACGGCGGGAGGAGATGACCTGATCGTAACGTTCGAAACGCGGGGACCGGGGTATGACGTCACGCTCACGGGCCCCGCCGTGGTGGCGTTCGAGGGAAGCTGGCGCGAACCGGGGGCCGATGGCTCCGCCGCGCCTTAGTGGAGGTGGATGATGTTCGATGGGTTGGTCGTCGCGATCGTCACGCCGTTCCGGAAAGGGGCGCTGGATCTCGAGGCCGCGGGGCGCCATGTCGACTTCCTGATCGACGGGGGCGTCGAAGGCATCGTCGTGTCCGGCTCGACCGGCGAGGCGGCCACCTGCACGGTCGACGAGCGCCGGACGCTGTGGTCGTTCATGAAGGAGCGCGTGCGCGGGCGGATCCCGCTCGTGGCCGGGACGGGCACGAACAACACCGCCGAGAGCATCACGCTGACCCGAATGGCCGAGGAGTTGGGGTTGGACGGCGCGATGCTCGTCACGCCCTACTACAACAAGCCGACGCCGCGCGGCCTGGTCGAGCACTTCACGACCGTGGCCCGGGCCACGAAGCTGCCGATCATCCTGTACAACGTGCCGAGCCGTACGGGCACGAACACGATGCCCGAGGTGTTCGAGAAGCTGCAGTCGGTGCCCAACATCGTCGCGGTCAAGGAGGCGTCGGGAAGCCTCGACCAGGCGAGTGCCATCCGCGCGAAGACGCGGCTGAGCCTGCTCTGCGGCGACGACTCGCTGACCGTGCCGATGATCGCCGTCGGCGGCACGGGCATCATCTCGGTGGTGGGGAACGCCGCCCCACGCGAGATGCGCGCGCTGTGTGACCACGCGCGGGCGGGGCGCACGGCCGAGGCGGCCGCGGCGCACGCGAAGCTGATGCCGATGTTCCGCGGCATGTTCGTCGAGTCGAACCCGGGGCCGGTCAAGTTCCTGCTGTCCGCGATGGGCCTGATGGCGAACGAGCTTCGCCTGCCGCTGGTGCCGATCGAGCCGGCGACCGAGCCGGTGGTGCTCGCGGCGGCGGCCGCGGCCGGCCTGACGGTTGGCCTCGCCGGTGCCCGGGGCGGCGCGTGATCCGAGTCGTCCTCGTCGGCGCGGACGGGCGCATGGGGCGCGCGATCGAGCGCGCCGCGGAGGGCATGAACGACCTCGCCATCGTGGCGCGCGTCGACCGCGAACGCTGCGAGCGTGACGTCGGGGCCGCGGCGTCCGCGGCGGCGCCGGCCCGTGCGTCCGGCGGCACGTCGGGCGCCACGTCGGGTGGCTTGGGCGGCGTCGTTCGCGACGGCGACGTCGTCGTGGACTTCAGCGCGCCGGCGGGGTTCCGCGCCGCGGCGGCCGTGTGCCTCGAACGCCGGCTTCCGCTCGTCACCGGCACGACCGGGCTGACGCCGGAGGACGATCGCCGGCTCGACGACCTGGCGCGCGTCGCGCCCGCGCTCCGGGCGGCGAACTTCAGCCTCGGCGTGCTGGCGCTCCGCCAGGCGCTGCGCGCGGCACTCCGGGCGCTGCCGACGAGCTGGGACATCGAGATCGTCGAGCGCCACCACCGCGCCAAAGTCGACAGCCCGTCGGGCACCGCGCTGACGCTGGCCCGGGACGCCGCGCGCGAGCGGGGCGTGGACGACACCGCGTTCCGCCACGGGCGCGAGGGTGCCGCGGGGCCGCGGCCCGCCGGCGAGATCGGCCTCCATGCCGTGCGCGGCGGCACATGGGTCGGCGATCACACCGTGCTGCTCGCCGGCGCCCAGGAGTCGCTCGAGCTCCGGCACGTCGCCGAGGACCGTGGGGCATTCGCCCACGGCGCGCTTCAGGCCGCGCGATTCCTCGCCGATGCCAAGCCGGGGCGGTATGATCTGGAGGACATGCTGCGCCGCTGAGGCCGACCGGAAGCCGCCCTAGAGCAGCGCTTCCCGCCGAACCCCTTCCCCGAGATGGAACCCATGCCTCACGCGCGACGCATCGGCTCGCTGCTGGCCTTGCTGCTGGCGCTCGTCACCACGAACGCCGGGGCGCAGGCCTTCGGCAAGAACAAGGTCCAGTACGCCCCGCTCGACTGGTCCGTCCTCGAGACGCCCCACCTCCGGCTCCACTACTACGCCGAGGAGGAGAGCCTCGCGCGCGCGCTCGCGGTGTTCGCCGAGAGCGTCTGCGTCGAGTACGACGGGCGCTTCCGGTTGCCGGTGCGGCCGAAGGTGCCGTTCCTCCTCTACTCGGTCCACCACCTGTTCCAGCAGACGAACGCCACGCCGGGATTCGTGTCCGAGGGCGTCGGCGGGCTGACCGAGCTGGTCAAGGGCCGCGTGCTGCTGCCGCATACCGGTTCGTGGGCGCGGCTGCGCTGGGTGACGCGCCACGAGCTGGCGCACTCGTACATGCTCGAGAAGATCTCGCACGTGATGCGCGAGCACCACCGCAACCAGGGCTACCTGCCGCCGCTGTGGTTCACGGAAGGGTTCGCCGAGTACTGCGGCACGCACTGGGACGCCGAGGCCGAGGGCCTGCTCCGCGACGCCGTGACGAGCCGCCAGGCGCCGCCGCTCACGAGGAGCGAGTCGATCTATGGCACGGTGCTCATGTACAAGGAGGGCCAGTCGTTCCTGATGTGGCTCGCCGAGCGCTACGGCGATCGCCGCATCTTCGACCTGTTCGACCAGTGGCACCGCGCCGAGGACTTCCAGACGCTGTTCCGGATCACGTTCGGCATTCCGGTCGAGCAGGCAGACGAGGAATGGTTCGACTCGGTGCGGCGCACGTACTACCCGACGATCGCGACCGCGGACGCGGCTCCGGACGTGGCCGAGCGGCTGACGCCCAAGCGCTGGTACAGCCTGGGGCCCCGCGTGCTGCCCGCGTCGTCGCCGGGCGACACCGCGCTTCGCTTTTGCTACTTCGCCGCGAGCGAGTCCGGCATCGACCTGATGCTGAGCGAGCCCACGAAGTCGGGCGGGCGGCGCAACAAGCGGCTGCTGCGCGGCGGGACCTCGCCGCAATTCGAGTCGTTCCACCTGTTCCAGAACCGCCCCGACGCCTCGAAGACGGGCCTGATCGCACTGACCTCGAAACGCGGCGGGCGTGACGATCTGTACCTCGTCAGCTCGCGCAAACGACGCGTCGTGCGCCACATGGAATTCCCGGGGCTCGTCGCCCTGAACGACCCGTCGCTCGTGCCGGGCGACACCTCCTGCGTGTTCTCGGCGCAGGACGCCGCCGGCCGGCGCGACCTATATCGCGCCTCGTGGGCGACCGGCGTCACGCGGCTCGAGCGGCTGACCCGCGACGACTACGACGATCTCGACCCCGACGTGTCTCCGGACGGGCGCTGGGTGGCGTTCTCGTCGGACCGCTGCGAGCGCGGCGGCCAATACTCGTTGTTCCGCATGTCACTCGAGACGGGGGCACTCGAGACGCTGAGCGATCCCGGGGCGGGAGACGACCGCCAGCCGGTCTACTCGCCGGACGGCGCGTGGATCGCGTTCACCTCGACGCGGGGAGGGACGAGCGACCTGTGGGTGCGCGCAGCCGAGCCGTCGCGCGAGGCGCGCCGCGTCACGCGGTTGCTCGGGCCGGCGACGGATCCCGACTGGCTGCCGGACGGGCGTGGCCTGCTGTTCACCGGCCAGAACGCGGTTCACTTCCACACCTACCGCGTCGGCTTCACGCCCGACACGCTGAAGGCCGAGCCCGAGACCGGCGGCCCGCACACGCCGGTCCTGCCCGTCGCCGTGAGCGACGCCGAGGCGTCGCGCTACACGCGCCGGCTGAGTCTCGACCTGGCCTCGAACGCGATCAGCCTGGACCCCGGCCTGTCGTCGCCGGGCGGCGGCGGCCAGATCGCGCTCAGCGACGTGCTCGGGAACGAACAGCTGTACCTGTTCCTCGCCAACGATTCGGAACGCTTCGGCAGTTTCTGGGATGGGTTCGAGGTCGGCCTTACCTACGTCAACCGGGCGCAGCGGCTGAACTGGGGGCTCGGGGTGTTCCGCCTGACCGAGGTCTACGACGCCGACCTCGACCAGTTGCTGCGCGAGCGCCGCATCGGGGTGCTCGGCCTCGCGAGCTACCCGTTCAGCAAGTTCACGCGCGTCGAGACGTCGGTGCTCATCCGCCACGCCTCCGATCACCGGCTGCGGAACGGCCTCGCGCGCGACGCGGACCTCGTCTCCAACTACATCGCGCTCGTGAACGACAACTCGCGCTGGACGGAGATGGGCCCGAGCGGAGGCACGCGGGCGTACCTGTCGGCGGGCTTCACGCGCGACATGTCGGGCGGGGCGGGGGACTACACGTCCGTGCTCGCCGAACTCCGGCACTACCGCCAGCCGCTGCCGTCGATCGTCGTGGCCTCGCGCGGCCAGCTCCAGTCGAGTTTCGGTCGCGACGCGCAGCGCTTCTACCTGGGCGGCTGGACGTCGGTGCGCGGTTACGATCGCCGCGCCCTGCCGGGTGAACAGGTGGCGCTGATCCAGGGCGAGGCGCGATTCCCGCTGCTGCGCGGCCTCACGCTCGCCGTCCCGACGCTGTGGACGTTTCCGACGGTGAGCGGCGCGGTATTCGTCGACGCGGCGTGGACGTGGTTCCGCTCCGACGACGCGATCCGTTCGTACAAGGAGGCGTTCGGCCGCTCGCCGTCACTGCGGGCGGGCTCGACCGGCGTGTCGTTCTACGTGGGCGGCGGCTTCTATCCCGCGATCCGCTGGGACTACGTGTGGACGACCGAGACGTTCCACAAGTTCTCGAACGGCCCCCGCACCCAGTTCACGCTCGCGTATAACTTCTGAGCGGCGATGGTGCGAGCCGCCGCCGGCCCACTGTCCTTGAGGACAGTTTCGTTCGATCGCGCTACACAGAACTGTCCTTGAGGACAGTTCACTTGTGGTGACCGTGCGCGTGCGCCGACCCTCACGCGCGCTCCGACCCAGATGACCTATGGCCGGGCGTTGATCGCGATGTCGTAGGGCGTGGCGAGGCCGACGGCGCGGCGCAGGGGCGTGCCGTCGTACCGGTAGCGGGCGACCTGGCCGATGGGCGGCAGGGTGATCCACGCCTCGGCGCGTACCGGATCGAGCGCAATCTCGCGCGGCTGCGGGAGGCCCGTCAGGCGCAGGCGTTCGCCGCCGCTCCGGTCGAGCACGATCACCTGGTCGCCGCCCGTGTCGGCGATCCATACGCCGCCGGTGCGGGGGTCGATGGCGATGCCGATCGGTCCGCCGAGACCCGTGATGGAATCGATCGCGGTGCCCGTCGACGTGAACCACGTCACTTGGCGGCGGCTGAACGACGTCACCCACACGCGCTCGGTCAGCGAATCCACCGCCACGCGCGACGGCTCGCGCACGCGACCCATCGCGAGCTGGCCGCCGGTCGGGCCGAAGCGCCGCACGGCGTCGCC
>JANLWK010000357.1:0-7988 GCA_031364505.1 Candidatus Eiseniibacteriota bacterium
GCGCCGATGGCGACGGCGACGGCGAGGAGCGAGGGACGCACGACGTCGCCGGCGGCCCAGGTGTGCGCGAGTGACGTTCGGCCGTGGGCGTCCACCTGGATGAAACCGTCGGCGTCGACACGCACGGCGTCGCGGCACCACTCGGTGTTGGGCACCTCGCCCACCTTGATCACGATGCCCTCGGCCGGGATGCTCGTGGCGCCGCCCGCGCCATCGATCCGCACCGCCCGCATGGCGGCGTCGCCCTCGATCGACGTCACGCGGGCACGCTCGATCACGCGGATCTTCGGCTCGGCGGCGACGCGGTCGCGGAACTCGCGGCGCGCCCGAGGTTCGCCTCGCACGATGAGCGTCACGTCGCAGCCGGCGCGAACGAGGATCAGAGCATTCTCGAACGCGGCATCGCCGCCGCCGGCGACGGCGACATGCTTGCCGGCGAGCAGCTCGCGGTCGAGTGTCGCGGAGTACGAGACGCCGCGTCCCTCGAGCTCGCGCTCGCCGGGCACCTCGAGGCGCCGGCGGCGGAGACCGGTGGAGATCAGTGCCGCGCGGGCCTCGATGCGCTCGCCGGACTCGGTCGCGAGCGCCACGCCGTCGCCCGCGGCCTCGAGCCGCGCGACCCGCGTGCGGTAGCGCACCGGTACGCGAGCCTCCGCAAGCTGGCGCGCGTAGGCTTCGGCGAGTTCGGGCCCCGTGAACGCTTCCACGCCGGCGAGGTCGCGCGGGGTGAAGTACACGTGCTGGAGCTGTCCACCGGGGCATTCGCCCGCCTCGAGCACGAGCGGCTCGAGGTCACGCGAGCGGCCCCACAGGGCGGCCGATACGCCCGCGGGGCCGGCGCCGATGATCACGAGCTCGGCGGGCATGGATTCGGCGGGCATGTGGGCAGCCATGGATGCGGCTTAGCCGGCTCGCGAATCCAGCGCGGAAGCCCAGCGAGGCTCGGCGAGCACGCCGCGTACGACGCGCGTCTCGACGTCGCCGCGGCGGCGGATGCCGCGCATCTCCATGCACAGGTGGCGCGCGTTCAGCATCACGGCCAGCCCCCGGGGCTTCAGCAACCGCTCGAGATGGTCGGCGATCTGCGAGGTCAGCCGCTCCTGGAGCTGCGGACGGTGCGCGTACCAGTCGAGCAGCCGCGCCGGCCCGCTGATGCCGACGATGCGATCCGACGGCACGTACAGGATCGTGGCGGTCCCGAAGAACGGCGCGAAGTGGTGAACGCAGATGGAATGGAACTCGAGGCCGCGGACCGCGACCAGGTCCTCTCCGCCGGCGTGCGGAAACGTGGCCAGATCGGGCGAGTCCTCGGGATCGAGGCCCGAGAACATCTCGGCGTACAAATCGGCGATCCGGGCCGGCGTGCGGTCGAGCTCCGGCTCCTGCGTCACGTCCAGGCCGAGTCCGCGGATCATGTCGGCGACCGCGCGTTCCACCGCGGCACGATCCTGTCGGGAGCTCTGTCGGGCGCCTTGGGTCACACGCACCTCCCGCCGGGTAAAACGACGCGGGGCCGGCAGGTAGCCGGCCCCGGACGATGGAGCGGAAGACGGGATTTGAACCCGCGACAACCACCTTGGCAAGGTGGAGCTCTACCGGGCTGAGCTACTTCCGCCTATAAGTTTTCGGGGAGGGATAATAGTCAACGGCCGTTCGAGGCGTCAACCCCCGCGGCCCGGACTGGCCGCACACATCCGGCGCCGCGACGCGCCACACGCATCCGGTCGCGCGCCATCGACGCCCGCCGGTCGCGTGCAACTGCGCGCGGAACCTCCTATAACTCCCGGCGCATGTCCCTGCTCGTCCAGAAATACGGCGGCACGTCGGTCGACGGTCCGGAGCGCATCCAGGCCGTGGCCCGCCGCGTCGCCCAGGCCCGTCGTGCGGGCCACGATATCGTGGTCGTCGTCTCGGCCATGGGCCACACCACCGACGAGCTGATCGCCCTCGCCCATCGCGTCTCCGCGCGGCCGCGGGCGCGCGAGCTGGACATGCTGCTCACGGTCGGCGAGCGCGTGTCGATGGCGCTGCTCGCGATGGCGCTCCACGATCTGGGTGTCGAGGCGATCTCGTTCACGGGCTCCCAGAGCGGAATCCTGACCGACGGCACGCACAACGCGGCGCGCATCGTCGAGGTGCGCCCCGAACGCATTCGCGCCGAGCTGAACGCCGGGCGCGTCGTGATCGTCGCGGGGTTCCAGGGCGTGAACCCGGTCACGAAGGAGATCACGACGCTCGGCCGCGGCGGCTCCGACACGACGGCGGTGGCGCTCGCCGCCGCGCTGTCGGGGCGCGCCGGCGTGCGCGAGACGCGCATCGGCGCGATCGCCGGCATCGGCGGCGGCGCCGATGCGCCCGAGCCGCCCGTCTCCGGCGCGTCATCGGCGCGCTGCGAGATCTACACCGACGTCCCGGGCGTGCTCACCGCGGATCCCCGCGTGGCGCCCGGCGCGCGGGTCATTCCCACGCTGTCGTTCGCCGCGTGCTCGGCGCTCGCCCACCTCGGCGGGCGCGTGCTCCACGCGCGCTGCGTGGACCTGGCGGCGCGGTATGGTGTCCCGCTCACCGTGCGCTCGTCGTTCGACGACGGCGCCGGCACGCACATCGAGGAGGTCGAGATGGAGACCGGGCGCGTGGAGGCGATCACCCACCGGGGCGAGTGTTCGGTCGTGGTCGCCGAAGGCACCTCGGGCGGCCGCGGCGAGGCGCGCGAGATCATCGCCAACGTGGCCGAGCGCTTCCCCGAGACCGAGCTGGTCGCGCACGAGCAGGCGACCGACGCCCACGGCGCCGTGGTCTGGATCGCGAGCCGCGCCGACGCCGAGGCACTTGAGAAGAGCTTCCGCGAGCTGCGCGGCCCCGGCGGCGAGTGGCGGCTCTCGGCCGAGCACGGCTCGGCATTCGTGTCGGTGGTCGGGCTCGGGCTCGGGCCCGAGGTCGCGGTGCGGGCGGAGGCGGCGCTCGATCGCGCGGGCATCGGCCTCCTCGCGCTGCGCGTCACGCCGTCGGCGCTGATCCTGCGCGTCGCGTCTTCCCGCTGCGAGGACGCGGTACGGGCACTGCACGCGGCGCTGATCGAGTCGGCGTAGCTGCAGGGCGCGTCGAATCGAGTCGGCGCCAGATGCAAGGCACGTCGATCAAGTCGGCGTAGTGCTCGAACCCGCGGGTGGGCACGTCGTCCGCGGGCTGCGCTTTCGATCGCAGAGGAGGCTACTTCGCTCCGCCCGCGAACGACATGCCCACCCGCTTGAACCGCTGTAACGGCGACGTCTGCGCATCGATACGCGGGGGGCGAGCGAGCGGCTGGGCTTCGCGCACTGGCGCATGCCGCGCGTTCACGCGGATCGAACGAACCTGCCCCGGGGCAGGTAACAACGTGTACACCGACTGTGAACGTCGCTGACACAGGAAATTAGTCGCATCGAACAGAACTGTCCTTGAGGACAGTTTCGCTTGATGTCGCTGAATATCACCCGCCCCGCTGCAGGTTGGTCGCCCTAAACGCAACTGGATCGGCTTCCAGTTGAGAAGTCACTCGAAGTGCGTGAGCGTACGCGAGCCGTTGTTCATCGCCCCCGGCCTCACGCACGAAGCGCAGGTGGGCGGGCATGTCGTTCGCCGGCGGAGCGAAGTAGCCTCCTCTGCGATCGAAAGCGGAGCGGGCGGACGACGTGCCCGCCCGCCGCGTGGCGCGTTGTCGCGAGGCGCCTGTCGCGTGGCCGTGCGATCGAGTTAGCTCACGACCCCATTCGGTTTCGTCTCGAACATCGCGCGCACGACCGGGAGCGTCAGGGTGCGGCCGGACTCGATGCGGGCGCGGGCCTCGGCGTAGAGGACCTCGTAGCGGTCGGCGCTGCGGCGCCACGAGAAGTCGGCGTTCATGCCGTTGAGCTGGACGCGCCGCCATAGTTCGACGTGCCGCCAGATCGACTGCGCGTGGCGCAGGGCCGCGACCATCTCGGCTCCCTGGTAGCTCTGGAACAGAAAGCCCGTGCCCTGGCGCGTCAGCGGGTCGAACTCCTGGACGCTGTCGGCGAGGCCGCCGACGGCGCGTACGAGCGGCGGTGTGCCGTAGCGCAGGCTGTACATCTGGTTCAGCCCGCAGGGCTCGTAGCGCGACGGCATCAGGAACAGGTCGGCGCCTCCCTCGATGCGGTGCGCGAGCGCGTCGTCGTAGCCCTGGCGGAAACACACGCGGTCGGGATACTGCGTGGCGAGCTGGCGCAGGAAGTCGACGTAGCGCGGCTGCCCGCTGCCGAGGATCACGAATCTCGCCGAGAGCTTGAGCAGGTCGGCCGCGGACTGCTCGATGAGATCGATGCCCTTCTGCTCGACGAGCCGCGTCACCATGCCGACGATCATTGCCTCGCCGCCGGCCGGGAAGCCGCACTCCGCCGCCAGGGCGGCGCGGTTCAGCGCCTTTCGGTCGAGTGAGCTGGCGTCGTACGTGTGCGCCAGGTGCGGGTCCGTCGCGGGGTTCCAGGTCTCGTCGTCGATGCCGTTCAGGATGCCCATCAGATCTTCGCTGCGCAGCGCGAGCACGCCCTCGAGCCCGAAGCCGAACTCGCCGCTCTCCTGGATCTCGACCGAGTAGCGCGGGCTCACCGTCGACAGCACGTCGGCGAACGCGAGGCCCACCTTCATGAAGTTGACGCGGCCCCAGTATTCGAACGGTCCGCCGGCGGCGAAGTGATCGCGGCCGAACCCCGCGAGGCCGAGCACCCACGCGTCCGTAATGCCCTGGTAGCCGAGGTTGTGGATCGTGAACACCGTGGCCGCGCCCGTGAACGCGAGCTCGGTGACGTGGTGCGTGCGGATGAAGCACGGCACCCAGGCCGCCTGGTGATCGTGCGCGTGCACGACGTCGAAGCGCTCGCCCAGGCGAGCCAGGCCCTCGACCGCGGCGCGAGAGAAGAACAGGAAGCGCTCCGAGTTGTCGGCGTACCCTTCACCCGTGCGGGGATCGTCGTAGATGCCCGCACGGTCGAACAGCCGCCGCTCGCCCGCATGGCGCACCAGCAGCACGCGCAGACCCGTCTCGGGGTCCTCCCACAGGTCGAAGGCGGCCGTCTCGCGCCCCATGCCCCACGGCACCGCGACGGGCTCGACTGGCGACGAACGCCACGCCCGCGGCATCGCCAGGTCGCGGTAGCCGGGCAGGGCCACGGTGACGCGATGGCCGCGGCGCGCCTGTTCCAGCGCCAGCGCGCCGACCACGTCGGCGAGCCCGCCGACCTTGGCGATGGGCGCGAACTCGCTCGCGACGTGGGCGATCGAGAGGACCGGGGAACTCATCGGTGAGGGCCGCGGGGTGACGCGCGCCTCAGACCTCCGCCGTGATCTCGCGCAGGTACTGCGCGGCGTCCTCGGGCGGCGTCGGATTGATGTAGAAACCCGAACCGATCTCGAAGCCTGCCACGCGCGTCAGCTTGGGCATGATCTCGAGGTGCCAGTGGTAGTGCTCGAGCTCGCCGTCGGAGACGGGCGCGGTGTGAATCACGAAATTGTAGGGCGGCCGGTCGAGCGCGCGATTCAGCCGCTGCAGGGTCTCCTTGAGCACCGTGGCGAATTCCTTGAGCTCGGCCGGGTCGGACATCGACTGGAACGAATCCTGGTGCTGGAGCGGCAGGATCCACGTCTCGAACGGAAAACGCGGCGCGAACGGCTCGAGGACCACGAACCGGTCGGTCGTCATCACGACGCGCCGGCCGTTCGCGTCCGCCGTCTCCTGCTGCACCATGTCGCAGAACACGCAGCGCTCCTTCAGCTCGAAGTAACGCCGCGAGCCGTCCAGTTCCTCCTGGATGATCTTGGGGATGATCGGTGTCGCGATGAGCTGCGTGTGCGTGTGCTCCAGGGTGGCGCCGGCGCCGGCGCCGTGGTTCTTGAAGATCAGCACGTAGCGGAACCGCCGGTCGCGGTGGAGGTCCTTCACGCGCTCGCGATAGGCCGTCAGCACCTGGGTCAGGTGCTCGACCGGCAGGTCGGCCAGGTCGGTCGAGTGCTCGGGGCCCTCGATCACGACCTCATGGGCGCCGACGCCGTTCATCTTGTCGTAGAGCCCCTCACCGCGCCGGTCCAGCGTGCCCTCGATCTGGAGCGCCGGGAACTTGTTGGGCACGACGCGCACGTTCCAACCCTCGCCGTTGGGCCGGCCGTCCGCACCGGGGCGCGCTGCCCACACTTCGGGCGGGGTGCTGTCCTCGTTCCCGGGGCAGAACGGGCAGAAACTGCCGGCGCGGGGCGCCACCTCGGGGGTGAAGCTCGTCGGCCGGAGACTGCGCTCGGTGGAGATGATCACCCAGCGGCCCACGACCGGATCCTTGCGAAGCTCAGGCATGAGTGTCCTCGGTTGTGTGGCGAACCGTGTTGTTGACCGGGAGCAGATCCCTGTCATTCATACACTTGCGCCCTGGTGCGCCTCGCCGAGGCTCAACCGCCTGCAGGCGTAGTCGCTTCGGCCCTCGAACAACAGGGTTCGCGGCACGGTCCAAGCAGTCTAGTTATGGCGGTTCCACAGGGTCAAGGCAAGCGCGCACAACTCACTATGAATCAACAGATTACATGAATCATCGTCGACGGACCGCGCGAGTGCGGTCCCCATCATCTTGCGGCGTTCACCCGTTCACCCCGGGTGGCCTCGAACAGCCGTTCGAGCGCCTCGCGATCCGCTGCAGAAGCCAGCTCGCCGCGCCGGGACATGGCGGTCGTCGCCGTCGCGGTCATGGCGTCCAGCCGGTGCTCCGCCAGCGTTTCGCCATCCCACCAGCCGAAGCTCGGCACCCATTTCGGGGCGAACCGGCCGCCCCCGAACACGTTGGCGCCCGTGCCGATCACGCCGCCCGTCGGCAGCAGGGAGCCGATCCCGGTCTTGGCGTGGGCGCCGATCATCGCGCCCACCTTCGCCGATCCGGTGTCGTGCTCGCGGCCATCGAACGTCACGCGCACGACGCCGTAGTTGTTCTTGAGATCGCTCGTCGTCGTGAGCGCGCCGAGGTTCACCCACTCGCCGATCACGCTGTGGCCGACGAAGCCGTGGTGGCGCTTGTTGCCGAAGCCCTGCCACACGCATGCCTCGACCTCGCCCGCGATGCGGCACTGGCGACCGATCGTCGAATGGGTGATCACGCCGCCCAGGAGCTGCGTGTCCTCGCCGACCACGCACGGGCCCACGACGACGGTCCCCGTGCCAATGCGTGCGCCGCGGCGCACGAGGATCGGCCCCTCGCGCGCATCGAGACACGCGAGCGGGTCGATGCGGACGCCGGGCTCGACGCACACGCGCGACGGCTCGAGCACGACGGCCGACGCGTGCAGGTCGCCGCGCAACGCGGGAGCCAGGCCCCGGAGATCGGACTCGATGGCCTCGACATTCATCCCCATCAACTGCCAGGGCCTGTCGATCCAGCGCGCCTCGACGGCGCGTTCGGTGAGGCCGAGGGTGGCGAGCGAATCGGCGAACGCGGCGCCGGCGCCAAGCGCCGCGCGGCGGCCGGCCGGCACTCGGGCGGCGACGATGCGCCCACCCTCGCGCAGCACGCCGGGTTCGTCCGATGCGACGAGCGGCGCGAGCCAGGCGCCGGGGAGTGCGGCGCCGTTTACCGCGATGAGATCACCGGTGTCGCCCGCGGCTCCACCGCCCCCCCCCACGCCCAGAACCGGCGGCATGCTGCGGCACGCGGCCATCGCATCCGCACGCGCCTCGATGCGGCCGAGTGGGAGCCCGGCCGCCGCGGCGATGCGACTCGCGAGGCACGATGCGCCGAACGCCAGCGCGGGCACGGGGACCAGGTCGGTGAGCGGGCGCAGGTCGCTCCAACCCGAGTCCTCGAACACGACGAGGTGCGACGTCATGGGTTCGTCCGCGGTACTCGGAACGCCTTCGTGAAGCCCGAATCCACGGCGCGGCGGCGGAGCCCGTCGGCCGCGTCGCGCGTCAGGCAGTCGCGATTGCGCACCTTGTAACGGCCCGTCTCGCGCTCGATGAC
>JANLWK010000365.1:0-9997 GCA_031364505.1 Candidatus Eiseniibacteriota bacterium
CGTGCCACGTCTGGGGCACGTCGACGACGACGCGGCCGCGGGGCGCCACGATGCGCGCGTTCTCGCGCAGCAGCGGCATCGGATCGCGGAAGTGCTCGAGCAGGCCCTGGTGGAATACGACATCCCAGGCGCCGTCGCGGAACGGCATCGCCAGCGCATCGGCGCGCACGAGATGGATCACGATGCCCTGCTCGCGCGCCTGGCGCTGGACGAGCGCCAGCGAGGCGGGCGAGTAGTCGAGCACGGCGACGATGCCGCCCGCCGCCGACAGCGTCAGCGCGTCGCGGCCCGAGCCGGCGCCGACCTCGAGCACGCGGCGTCCCCGCACGGCCCCGTCGGCCAGGATCTCGCGCACGAGCCGGCCGCCGGTGGAATACGTGCGGTCGATGTCCTGGTGGCCCTTCCAGTAGGACTCCCAGTGATCGAGGGTCGAGACGCGCTCCATCATTCGCCCCAGCGCAGCCGTTCGGCCAGGAACGACGGCAGGCCGGCGTCGCCGATGCGCGCCGCCGCGGCGTCGACGTCGTACTCGACGCGCCGGTGCTCGAGCCGGCCGGCCGCGGGATCCAGCAGCGCCCAGGCCGCGCGCGGATCGCCGTCGCGCGGCTGGCCGACGCTGCCGACGTTGACGATGCGCCGCGCCCCGGGCGCCAGGTCGACGAGCGCCTTGCGAGCGTACGTGACGCCGGAGCCGTCGAGCTGGAACTGCCCGGGCACGTGCGAGTGGCCGATCAGGCACAACGGCTCCTCGAACGCGTCGAATTCGTATTCGGCGTCGGCGATCGACAGGACGTAGTTCCATTCCTCCGGGTCGGACGGCGTCGCGTGCACGATGCGCACGCCGCGCCACACCATCGTGAACGGCAGCGCGTCGAGCCAGCCGCGGTGCTCGTCGGCCAGCTCGGTCTGCGTCCAGCGCGCGGAGGTCGCGGCGTCGGAATTGAAACCGCCGAGCCTGAGCCGGCCGAGGGCCGCGACGTCGTGGTTGCCGAGCACGGCCGCCTCGATCCGCGGCCTGAGACGCGCGAGGCACTCGTTCGGCGATGCGCCGTAGCCGACGAAGTCGCCGAGGCACACGATCGCTTCGGGTTTCTGGGCGTCGACGTCGGCGAGCACGGCGTCGAGCGCCTCGAGGTTGCCGTGGATGTCGGACAGGATCGCGAGGCTCACGCGAACTCCGCCGCGCGCACCGTCCGGGCCACGCGGTCGAGCACGCCGTTCACGAACCGGCCCGACTCGTCGGAGCCGAACCGCCGCGCGATCTCGACCGACTCATCGAGCACCACGCGCACGGGCGTGCCGGGCCGCGCGAGCAGCTCGGCGACGCCGCACCGCAGCACCGCGCGGTCGGTGTGGCTGAGGCGCTCGAGCGGCCAGTGCTCCGCCGCCTCGCGCAGCATCGCGTCGATCTCGACGGAGCGCAGCCCCAGCACGCCGACGATGTCGCGCACCAGCTCGGTTTGGTCCTCGTTCAGCTGCTCTTCCTCACGCCGCGCGTCCCACGCGGCACCGTAGGAGTCGCCGGTGACGTCGGCCTGGTAGGCCACGCGGAACACGACCTCGCGCGCCCGGTGACGGATACCGCCGCCCCTGGCCCGGTGGCGGATGCCACCTCCCTCAACCATGGGCGGCCACTTCCGTCTTCAAATTCGCCATCTGGATCGCAGCGAGCGCGATCTCGGCGCCGCGGTTCCCCATCGTGCCGCCTGTGCGGGCCTCGGCCTGCGCGGCGTCGTAGGCGGCGAGCACGCCGTTCAGCACCGGGACGCCGGTGTCGAGGCCCACGCGCAGCAGTCCGTCGGACGCGGCATCGGCGACGAGCCGGAAGTGCTCGGTCTCGCCCTGGATCACGACGCCGAACGCGAGCACGGCGTCGTAGTGGCCCGTCTCGGCGAGCCAGCGCGACGCGAGCGGCAATTCGTACGAGCCGGGAACCCGTACCAGCGTGACGTCGTCATCGGCCGCGCCCCGCTGGCGCAGCACGTCCAGGGCCGCGCGCACCATGCGCTCGACGGGGTCGCCGTTGAAGGACGCGGCCACCAGTGCGAAACGGCGGCCGCGGGCCTCGTGTCCGGGAGCGATCTCGCGCACGCTCACGTTTCCCCGAGGTTCAGGTCGAGCAGGTGGCCGAGCTTGTCGCGCTTGGTCGCCAGGTAGCGCCGGTTGTGCGGGTTGACCGGCACGCGCACGGGCACGCGGCGCTCGATCTTCAGGCCGTAGGCCTCGAGGCCGACGATCTTCCGGGGGTTGTTGGTCATCAGCTCGATCGATCGCACCCCCAGATCGTAAAGGATCTGCGCGCCGATGCCGTAGTCGCGCAGGTCGGGCGCGAATCCCAGCTTGACGTTCGCCTCGACGGTGTCGAGCCCCCCGTCCTGGAGCGCGTAGGCCCGGAGCTTGTTCGCGAGCCCGATGCCCCGGCCCTCCTGCCGCAGGTACAGGAACACGCCGCGGCCGCGCTTCGAGATCGCCTTGAGCGCCGCGTGCATCTGGGGCCCGCAGTCGCAGCGGCGCGAGCCGAATACGTCGCCGGTCAGGCACTGGGAATGGACGCGCACGAGCACCGGCGTCTTGCCGCGCACGTCGCCCTTGACCAGAGCCACGTGGTGGTCGCCCTCGTGCACGGTCTCGTAGAGCGCCAGCTTGAAGTCGCCGTGCGCGGTCGGCAGCGGCACGTTGACGATGCGGTGGACGAGCTGCTCGCGGCGGCGGCGGTATTCGATGAGGTCGCGGATCGTGAGGATGCCGAGCCCGTGGCGGCGGGCGTACGGCACGAGCGCCGGCAGGCGCGCCATGTGGCCGTCCTCGGTCAGGATCTCGCACAGCGCGCCCACGGGTTTCAGTCCGGCGAGCCGGCACAGGTCGGGCACGGCCTCGGTGTGCCCGGCCCGGCGCAGGACGCCGCCCGGGACCGCGCGCAGCGGGAACACGTGGCCGGGGCGCAGCAGGTCGCGCGGCCGCGTCGCTGGGTCGGCGAGCGCCTTGAGCGTCTTCGCGCGATCGAACGCCGACGTGCCCGTCGTCGTGCCGCGGCGCACGTCGACGGATTCCGTGAACGGCGTGCCGAACTTCGCCGTGTTGCGCTCGACCATCAGCGCCAGCCCGAGCCGGTCGGCCTCGTCGGACGCCATCGGAGCGCACAGGATGCCGCGGCCCTGCTTGAGCGCGAAGTTCACGAGCTCGGGCGTCGCCTTGCTCGCGGCGAACACGACGTCGCCTTCGTTCTCGCGGTCCTCGTCGTCGATCACGATGAGCATGCGGCCGGCGCGGATCAGCCGCACCGCCTCCTCGACGTCGAGGCGCACGTCGGCGGGAATCTTGTCGAGCCGCGGCTCGACGAGGCGGACGCGCGGCGTCCGCGCCGAGGAGCGCTCAGCACCGGGGGCGCCGCGACGAGTGGGTCGCGCTCGGCGGGGACCCGCGAGGAGCGGCGTCCCCGGTGCTGAGCGCCGCCGAACGGTCCGGTTCCGCGAGCGGGCGGACGTGCGAGTACGAGTGCTCATTTATCCTCCGTGGCGGCCTCGAGCAGGCGCGCGACGTAGCGCGCCACCAGGTCCACCTCGATGTGAACGGCCGTGCCCGGCGCATAATGCTTCGCGACCGTGGCGTCGAGTGTGTGGGGAATGAAGGCGATGTCGCACCGCCGCCCGTCGCACGCGGCGAGCGTCAGGCTCACGCCGTCGATCGCGATGGCGCCCTTCTCCGCGAGGAATCGCGCGAGCGGAGACGGCACCTCTAAGGTGACGCGGCGCCCGGCGCCCTCGGGCACGACCCGGACGACGGTTCCGAGGCCGTCGACGTGGCCCTGCAGCAGGTGGCCGCCGAGGCGCGCGTCGAGACGCATCGAGCGCTCGAGGTTGACGGCCTGACCGGGCGCCAGTGCGGCGAGCGTCGTGCGGCGCTCGCTCTCGGGCACGACGTCGAACACGAGCGTTCCCGCGCCGTTCGCGACCACCGTGAGGCAGCAGCCGTTGACGGCGACGCTGTCGCCGACCGCCGGATCGTTCTCCCAGCCGGCGGCGGCGATGCGAAGGGTGAGTCCCTCGCCGCGCGACTCCGCCGCGACCACTAGCCCCAGGCGCTCGACCAGTCCGGTGAACATCAGGTCGACATCCGCACGACGAGCAGCGCGTCGTCGCCAATGCGCTCGCACGACTCGATGCGACCGGCACGCGCGCGGGCGAGGCGCGAGGGCCCGAGGCGCCCGCACCAGTCGAGGCCGCCGAGGCCGAGGACGCGCGGCGCCGAGAACAGCGCGATGCGGTCGACGAGCCCGAGCCGCAGCCACGCCGTCCCGAGGGTGGCGCCGCCTTCGATGAGCACGTCGTCGCAGCCCTCGCGCGCGAGCCGCCGCGCGAGCGCCCGTGGCGATACGCCGCCCGCGGCGAGCGGCAGCCGCCACACCCGCACGCCCAGCGCCTCGAGTTCCGCCGCGCGGCGGGCGGAGGCTCGCGGCCCGCACGCCACGATCGTGCCGGCCGCGAGCGGCGGCGCGAACAGGCGCAGCGTCCGCGGCAGCGCGAGCCGCGTGTCGCACACCACGCGCAGCGGCTGCGCCGTGGCTCCGACACCGCGGGCGGTGAGCCTCGGATCGTCGTGTCGCGCGGTGCCGGCGCCGATCACGATCGCCTGGGAGCGCGCGCGGAACGCGTGTCCGCGCCGCCGGGCCAGCGGCCCGGTGATCCAGCGCGAAGCGCCGCGCGCGTCGGCGATCCGGCCGTCGAGGCTCGAGGCGATCTTCCACGTCACGCGCGGCCGTCCGGTCGTGTGGCGGATCCAGTAGCCGCCCAGCCGCTCGCGCGCCTCGTCGGCAAGGACACCCAGGTCCACGCGCACGCCGGCCCGCCGCAGCAGGGCGATACCGCGCCCGTCCACGATCGGGTGCGGGTCGCGCACGGCGACGACGCAGCGCCGGATGCCGGCCCCGAGGATCGCGTCGGTACACGGCGGCGTGCGGCCATGGTGCGCGCACGGCTCGAGCGTGACGTAGAGCGTGGCCCCCCGCGCGCGCGCGCCGGCGGCGATGATGGCCTCGACCTCGGCGTGCGGCAGTCCCGCCCGGCGGTGCCAGCCCTCGCCCACGACGCGGCCGCCGCGCACGATCACCGCGCCGACGACCGGGTTCGGTACCGTCCGCCCGACCCCGCGCGCGGCGAGCGTGAGCGCCCGGCGCATGAACGCGCGGTCGGTGGCATCGGTGGGCTCGGGACTTCTGGCGGCCCCCTTGGCCCTGGTCGCCTTGGTGGCCTTGTTACCCCCGGAGGATCGTCTCAAAGCGAAAGCGCCCCGTGATTCGGCTCGGGGCGCAAAGACGACCGGGCGCTGCCGCCATGTGGCGGGCGCCGACCGGCTCCTTCTTCCATCCCGACTGTACGGTCGGCCCCGGAGTTTCACCGGATCTGCGTGTCGCGCGTCGCTCGTTCGCGATCATGCGCGCCGCTCGCGGGCTTTACCGCCGGTGGGGACTTGCACCCCGCCCCGAAGGAGTTCGAACCAACGAGAATAGGCAGGGGCCCGGGGGCTGTCAAAACCGGGCGGAACGAACTCTTTCGCCGGCCGGGACGCGCTTCGATCGTCCCTGCCCGCAACGCGACGCCCGGTGGCGGGCGCGCTCCTAGTAGTGGAAGACGAGCTGGCTCGAGAAGACGGTCCAGTCGTCGCCCGACAGCATGGCCCAGCGGCCGCCGAGCTGGAGGCCAATGCGCACCGGGGATGCGCGCCGCGGCATGAGCGTCACGTCGAGCGCGGCGCCGGGTGCGGTCTTCTCGACGGCCAGGTCACGGAACAGGGCGCCACCGCCCGAGGTCGAGAGTTCGGCGTGGGCGCTCATGAATTCGACGCCGGCCGAGACGCGCGACACCGGGCCCAGGCGCGCGGGGGCCCAGTGCGCGAACGCGCCCACCTCGAACAAGCTGTAGTCGACGCTCGCGATGAGGCTGCCGCGCGGCACGGTGCGGCTGCCGAGCAGGTGGAGGCCGAGCCCCAGGCCGGCGCTCCACGCACCGCGCACGGGGAGGCTCAGGTGCGCGGAAGTCGCGATCGATCCGCCCGGCGCCTCGCTTCCGTACAGCTTCGAGTAGCCGACGCCGAGGCTGCCGCGCACGTCGCCGAACGTGACCGCCTCGGCTCGCGGCGCGGCGAGCATTGCGAACAGGGTGAACAGGGCGAACATCGCGAACATCGCGAGCGTCGCAAACGTCGTGGACGGGGTGAACGTCGTGCACGGGGCGATCGCGATCGCGTGCCGCGTCCCTCGAAGCATCGGGCGAGGGCTCATGTGCGGTTGAACCGGATCTCGAGGCAGTCCCCGTCGCTCACCCGATACTCCTTCCCTTCGAGACGCAGCATCCCCTTCGCGCGGGCGCCGGCGAGGCCGCCCTGGCCGAGCAGGGCCTCCCAGTTCACGACCTCGGCGCGAATGAAGCCTCGGGCGAGGTCGGAATGGATTTCGCCGGCCGCGTCCACGGCCGTCTCGCCGCGCGAGATGGTCCATGCCCGCACTTCGTCGGGACCCACGGTGAAGAATGAAATGAGGCCGAGCAGATCGTAGCAGGCACGGATCAGCAGCGAGAGCCCGTCCTGCTCGATGCCGAGCTCCTTCCGGTAGGCGTCGCGGTCCTCGGGCGGCAGCGTCACGATCTCCCGCTCGAGGTTCGCTCGGAGCGCCACCGCCAGCGCCTCGGGACCGGGGTCCGCGGGCGTCCGGCTCGACCCCTCGTCCTGGTTATACACCACGAGAAGCGGCTTCCGCGTCAGAAGTTGGAAGCCCCGCAGGAGCTGGAGCTGGGCGGCGTCGTAGCGCTCGCCCCGCAGCGGCTGCCCCGCCTCGAGCCGCTCGGCGCAGCTCTTGAGCAGCGCGTGCTCGGCCTCGCCCTGCTTCTTGCCGATCCGAAGCTCCTTCTCGATGCGCTCGACCCGGGTCTCGACAATCGCCAGGTCGTTGAGCACGAGCTCGTCCTCGAGCGTGCGCAGGTCCCGGGCCGGAACGACGCCGCCGGTGACCGGGACGGCGTCGTTCTCGAAGTCGCGGACGACAGCGAGCAGGGCGTCGCAGTTCCGCACGCTCGAGAACAGGTCGACGCCCTTGCCGGGCTTGCCGTGGCCGGCGGCGACGGTGTCGACGAACTGGATCGTCGTGAAGGTCGTCTTCTTGGGCTGGAACAGCACCGACAGCCGGTCGACCCGGACGTCGGGGACGCGCACGATCCCCATCTGCTCGCGGCCGGCCGAGCCTCCCGCGCTCGCCCCCGCGCCCTGCATCAGGATGTCGAACAGAGTGGACTTGCCGGAGGACGGCAGGCCCAGGATACCCACGCGTTTCACGAGGTCGCCCCGGATGGACGGATGAACGAAACGCCCGTCGGAAGCGGCTTCCTACGGGCGTCGAAAAAACGAGGGGCGAATCTAGGGGGCGTGGAGGGCCGTGTCAACGGCCCGCGGTGGCCTTCCCGGAACCGTACTCCCTGGCCAGCGCCGCTTCGAGGCGCTTGAACGCCCCCGTGGGCAGCGGCACTTCCTGCTCGTGCTGGTAGAGCACGATCGTTTTGCGGACCGTGTCGACTTCAAATCGACAATCCTTGCAGCGGGCCATGTGCGCCTCGATCTCCCGGCACATTTCCTTCCGGGCTTCGGGATCCAGGTAATCGCCCAGCTGTTCGAGCACTTCGCTACAGTCCACTGCACCTCTCCAAGGTGGGCCCGGCCTGATGACAGTCGGTGACGGTCCCAAGAGGTCCGTCCGGATCGTGCGGGCGTGTATGGGATGCGCCGCACGCGAGTCTAGATGCAGCGGTCGTCCGATCGGTTTGCATGAAGTTGACGCCTGCGGGCGGAGTGGTGACCCGTGCTGGGATCGAACCAGCGACACCCTGCTTAAAAGGCAGGTGCTCTACCGACTGAGCTAACGGGTCACACGATGCCCCACAACGGGTTAGAGCATCGGGCCGGGCCGGGCGGAGGTCAACTCGAGGCGGGCGTGTCCTGGGGCCCGGGCGGCGGCGCGGGGCCAATATACCCCGACCGGCGCGGTTTTGAAGGATGCCCGCGAGGCGGGCGGGACAGGATGTCCCAGGGGAACTTGCTCCGCGCCGGCCTTACCGCGTCAGCGCGAAGCGGCTGGCACCCGCCGCGCCTGACGCCCGCCTATCGCGTCAGCGCGAAGCGGCGGGTAAGCACGCCCTGGGGCGTGCTCAGGCGGGCGAAGAACACGCCCGCGGGGCTGCGGCCGTCGGCGTGGGTGCCGTTCCAGCTGGCCTGGTGGCGGCCGGCGGGGAACACGCCATCGGCGACGCGCGCGACCACGCGGCCCTGCACGTCGACGATCTGGAGCTGGACGCTCATCGCCGCGGGCAGCGAGAACTCGAACCTCGCGAGATTCACGGCCGGGTTCGGCGAGACGGGCGCGAGCGCCAGCGGCAGCGACACGGCCACGGGTTCCACGGCGAGCGCTTCGCCCTCGCGGGCGAACCGGGCGATGACCTCCAAGTCGCCCGTGAGGTCGAGCCGCAGCGGGTTCGTCTGACCGGAGGCGCCGCCCGACCAGCCGGCGAACGTCCAGCCCTCGTCGGCCTCGGCGGTCAGCACGACGGTCATGTCGGGACCCGGCACCTCCACCCATCGCTTCGTCACCGACCCGCCGCCGATCACCGACGTCACGACGATGAACGTGTCGCGCTCGAAGTGGCCGATGATGCCGAGGTCGCGCACGACACGCACGTCGAGCGGCGAACCCTGCGGGTTCGTGCACACCGGGCAGTCGTCCGGATTGCGGTCGGTGGTCGACGGGCGGAAGTCCTGGGTCCAGTGCGTGAAGTGGTAGTTCGAATCCGGCACGGCCATGATGCGCACGTGGGCGCCGTAGGCGTACGACGGCAGGTTCGGCTCCCTGAACACCGCGCCGTGCGGCGAAGCGGTCGCCGTGATCGCGAACAGGTCGGTGCGGAAGACGGCTCCGTAGACTTTGTTGCCGTTCATCGTGACGACGAGCGGCACCGTCGCGCCGGTCGCATCCCCGAGCCAGCCCGCGAAGAACGCGCCCGGCACCGGCTTCGGCACGAGGGTCACCGTCGAGCCCGCGACGACCTTGGACCCGGCG
Organism: Candidatus Eiseniibacteriota bacterium; assembly: GCA_031364505.1. Classification (GTDB taxonomy): domain Bacteria; phylum Eisenbacteria; class RBG-16-71-46; order RBG-16-71-46; family RBG-16-71-46; genus JANLWK01. The sequence goes on from JANLWK010000365.1 coordinate 9,095, forward strand.
GGCATCGCCTGGATCGACCCGAGCGCCGTGTCGCGCAGCGCCAGCGTGTAACCGAACTGGGCACGCACCGTGCGGTCGCGGTCGAGGCGGAGCGACAGGGTGTCCTTCAACGCCGCGGTGTCGCCGGCCCACGACACGAAGCTCGCCCCCGCCTGCGGCTGCGCCTGCAGGTGCACCAGCGAGCCCGGCGGATGGACGGTCGCGCCCGCGTACACCGGCACCGTGCCGGGACCGGTGATGAGCACCGTGAGCAGCGCCCCGTTGGGACGGAAGTGCGCGACGATCGTCTTGTTGCGGTCCATCATCACCGTGATCGGCGTCGCGCCCGCGACCAGGTCGCCCGACCAGCCGTCGAACAGCCAGTCCGGCGACGGCGTCGCCGTGAGCGTGACCAGGCTCCCGGGCGCATAGCTCGCGAGATCCGGATTGCGCGTCACGGAGCCGGCCCCCGCGGTCGAGGTCGTCAGCGTCGGCGGCGGGCCGGGAACGAACTGCGCGGTGATCGCCATGTTGCTGTCGACCGGGAACGCGATGGGGTTGACGAGTCCCGTGAGCGAGCCCTGCCAGCCGGCGAACTGGAAGCCGTCCTGCGGCGTCGCCGTGAGCTGGATCGTGCTGCCGTGGTACACGATCGTCCCGCTCGGCACGCGGATCGCGGTGCCGCTGCCCTGGACGCCCGTGCTCACCGTGTAGAAGTTCTCCTCGAACGTGGCGTTCACCGACATATTGTAGACGGCCGGCACCGTGATCACGGGGTTCGTCCCGACGACGGCGCCGGTCCAGCGCGTGAAGTGGTGGCTCGTGTCGGACGGCGCCGCGGTGAGCTGGACGGGCGTGCCCACGGGGTATTCCGCCTGGTTCGGCGACTTGGTCACGGTGCCGGGGCCGAACACGGTGACGTTC
>JANLWK010000173.1:0-32229 GCA_031364505.1 Candidatus Eiseniibacteriota bacterium
CGACCTGCACTCACAGGTGTTCCCGTCGCCCGACCATGGCGTGTCGTGGAGCGCGCCCGTGACGTCGTACGGCGGCGACAAGCCGTGGTTCGTGTTCGATCGCACCGGGGGCCCCGGCCGCGACCATGCGTACCAGGCGTGGAACACGTCGGGGAATTCCTACGCCCCGAACACGTTCGACCGCTCGATCGACGACGCCGAGTCGTTCGAGGCGCCGAGTGAGATTGCCGGGACCCCGATCTTCGGATCGCTGGACGTCGCCGCCGACGGCACGCTCTGGGTGGTCGGCACTTCGCCCTTCGGCATGGTCGTCGCGCGGTCCGACGACGCCCAGAACTCGGTCGGGCCGCCGTCGTGGGAGACCGTGCCCATCGATCTCGGCGGTGGGATTCTCGGCAGCGTGCCGCCGAACCCGGTGGGGCTGCTCGGCACGCTCTGGATCGCCGCCGACCGATCGAGCAGCCCGACCGCGGGCTGGGTCTACGTGCTCGCATCGGTGCGCACGCCGGCCGACCCGCTCGACGTGAACCTGATCATGACCGACGATCGCGGCCAATCGTGGACCGCGCCGGTAACCGTCAACGACGACCCGCCGGGCCAGCGCGCCTACCAGTGGTTCGGCACGCTGTCGGTGTCGCCCGACGGCCGGCTCGACGCGGTGTGGAACGACTCGCGCGGGCAGGACAGCCTGCATTGCGCGCTCTACTACGCGTACTCGATGGACGGCGGCTACACGTGGTCGCCGAACGAGCAGGCGACGCCGGTGTGGAATGCCACGCTCGGCTGGCCGAAGCAGAACAAGATCGGCGACTACTATCACATGGTGTCCGACGTCGACGGCGCGGACCTCGCGTATGCCGCGACGTTCAACGGCGAGCAGGACGTGTACTACCTGCGGCTCACGCCGCCGCCGAGCACGACCGCCGTGCCCGGGCCGCGCGACGCGATGCGGCCGCGGCTCGAGCCCGCGCGGCCGAATCCGTTCCGCGCGGCGACGACGCTGCGCTACCAAGCGCCGGCCGGCGGCGGCGACGTCACGCTCGAGGTGATCGACCTCGCCGGTCGGCGCGTGGCGACACTCGCACGCGGATTCCACGCTGCGGGGACGCACGTGGCGACGTGGAACGGCGAGAACGGCGCGGGCCGCGGGGCGCTGCCCGGCGTGTACGTGATCCGCTGCGCGGCGACGGGCCGTGTCGAGACGCGCCGAGTCGTGCGCGTGCGCTGATGCGTGCTGGCAGCGTGAAGCTGACCCACGAGGAAGATCTGCCCCGGTTGTCGGCCCACCACCACGACGTCCGGATCACGGCCGGGAACATTCGACGTCGCTAAACGAAACTGTCCCCGGGGACAGTGGCTGTATCGCACACGGAGTACGCCACCCGGCTCAGCCTTGGCCGTCGGCGATCAGCGCGTGTCTGACGATATCCGCAACCGTGTCGCTCTTGATTCCAAGGCGCTTGCAGTAGCTCGATTCCAGCCAGGCGGAGAGCTTGCGCGTTCCCTTGCTCGAATTGCACGACGCGCAGCATCTCGCGATGTTCTCTCGCGTCACGATGCTGGCGTCGTTGACGATATGCTCCCACGTCGCGACCGATCGGCTCGATCCGTCCGCCGGCACCGAGTCCAGCAAGGGTGTTCGACAGTAGACGCACTGCCGGTCTCGCTGCCGAACTTCATCCTCGAGCCACGCCGGGATGCCCCATCGATTCATGCGACCGCTCCATGACCGCCCAGCGTGCGGACCCAGAAACCGAGCGGCGTAGCAGCCGTCGGCGCTCGACTGTCCCCGGGGACAGTTTCGTTCGATCGCGCTGAACTTCTGCCTCGAGGCAGGTGATGCGCGGCGACCCGCGCTCAGCTGAGGCCGTAGCGATCCATCAGCATGTTGCGGTGGTGCACCTCGTGGCCGGCGACGATCCACGCCAGCGCGCGCACCGTGACCGGCTGGTCGTTCGCCGTGCCGCGTCGGCGGAGCGCCTCGGGTGACAGCGACGCGAACAGCGCGATCGTCGCCGACCGCACGGCGCGGAACTCGAGCACGAGGTCCGCGATCGGCCGGTCGTCGAAGGCGCCCTGCTCGGCGAAATGGTTCTCGTCGAACCCGGGTAGCGGCGTGACGTCGGCGCGCGCGAAGCGCAGCGCTCGATACGCGAACACGCGCTCGCCGTCGCTCAAGTGTCCGACGACCTGCTTGATGCTCCACTTGTCGGGCGCGTACCGGAACGCGGCGCGCGATTCGTCGACCGACGACAGCAGTTGCCAAGTGCGCTCGATCTGGTTCACGAGCAGCGGCAGCACATCCGAGCCCTCGACCTTCTCGATGTATCGACCGTAGTACGGGGCGAACTCTCCGGCTGCGGGACGCTCGATGATGCTGTTCATCGGGATCGCTCCTGAAGGGTGGGGCGGGGTTGTCCGAACGAGGCGCGAAGATAATGGAGCCCGCGCGGCGCCCGGAAGTCGCTTCGCGTGCCGATGATCGCATGACTCTGCGAGCACCCATCACATCGCGAATGCCGTGCGTTTTGCGTTCGCGGGAGCGGATCGATGCCGCGATTCGCCCGCATTCGAGTCCCGCATCGACGTCGTACTTGCTTCGGCCCCATCATGATACGTCACACTGTAGCCACCGGAATCCGCGCCCGCAATGCGCTCCGGGATGCACGCGGCCCATCGACGACACGGAGGATTCTCTCGAAGCGCGGCGGTCGAAGACGTCAGGGAAAAGTTGCCCCGACCCCGCCGATCCACGACAATGATTGAGATTGCGGCGGCTTCGAACATGCGCGCGGACCCCCTCTCCGCCGATTGCGCCGACCGCACGAGACACTTGTCCCCCGGAGGTGCCAGCGTTCCGCCGGCGCGCCTGCCCAAGGCGCGGCGAGTGTGTACGCCGTCGCTTCCCGATGACTCGGCACCACGCGCGGCTCCACCGGGCCCGCAATCGGCATCGACCCGCTCATGCACCTCGCGCCGCACCCATCGACGCCGTCACACGTTCGTGCGCGCCCTTCCGCGGGCCGCTCGCTCGCGCCGTGGCGTGGCCGGCGACCATGTGCTGACTCGCGCGGTGAAGATGGCCCGATGAACCGGCTCGGTATCCACTCCGCGCCCACCGGGCGCCGGCGCATCCGGGTCCGCATCGCGTGCGCGTGCGGGCTGATCGCCGCGGTGGCGCTGTTCGCGCGCGCCGCCGCGGCGGCGGGTATTCACGCCGGCATCGTTCCCCTCGTCTCGACGCCCGCGCTCGGCGACACCGTCGTGGTGGAACTCCGGATCACGACGGCCGACGCCGCGTTCAACGCGTTCGACGCTTCGATCCAGTTCGATCCGGCGCGGCTCGCGTTCGTCGCCACCGCACCGGTGTCGAACCAGATCGGGCCGGTCATGACCGGAGCCTGCAGCCAGTTCTTCCACCAGTTCGCACCCCATTCCGATTCGGTGGAGATCCACCTGAGCATGTTGTGCGCGAACACCAGCGTCACCGGACCGGGCAGCATCTACCGCGTGCGCTTTCGCACCATCGGGACCACCGGATCCACGGCGCTCACGTGTGGACCGAGCACGATGTTCTACAACGGAGGACTGTTCGTGCGCCCGCTCGACCTGACACCCGCGACGCTCCAGGTCGGCAACGGCACCGGCGTAGACTCGCCCGCCGCGCCGGGACCGGCGTTCACGCTCGAATCGCCGCACCCGAATCCGGCGTTCTCGGGGGCGCTGACGCTGGCGTACGCCGCGCCCGCGCCGCGGCACGTGCGGTTCGATCTCCTCGACACGCAGGGACGCCGCGTCGCCACACGCGACGCCGGTCGCGTAGCGGCCGGTCGCGGAACCCTGACATGGGAGGGCTTGAGGCTCGAGCCCGGCCTCTACTTCGTCCGCATGTCCGCGGGTGCCGGCAGTCCGCTGCCCCGCGCGTGGGTCGTCCTCCGATGACGCCCATGCCCGCGCTCGCGACCCTCGCCACGCTGCGCTCCCGCCGCGCCGCGGCCGGCGAGCGCCCCGGCTGGCCGGCACTCCTGATCGCGCTCGCGATCATGCTGCTGCCGGCGCTGGCGCACGCCGTCACGATGTCGATCGTGCCCGCGGACACCACGGTGGAGATCGGCGACACACTCGTCGTGCGCATCGTCACCGATGGCGTGCCGGACCTGCGCGCGTTCGAGACGATCCACCAGTACGACCCATCGCGTCTCGAGCTGATCTCGGCCGACCCTGGCGAACTGATCACGGGTGCCGGCCATCCCTACGCGGCCGATCTGCGCAACGACGACGCGGCGCCGCAGGACTCGCTGTGGTACGACGCCGCGATGCTCGACGGGAGCGCGTCGGGCCCCGGCGTGCTGGTGTACGCGCGCTTCCGTGCGATGGCGCCCGGCGCCGGCGCGCTCGACTGCCGCAAGGTCGAGTTCCGCGACGCGCTGAACCAGCCGACGCTGCCCGCGTGCGCCGGCACCGTGATCCACGTGATCCCGATCCAGCGCACGCTCACGCTCGCAACCGCCGGTAACGGCAGCGTGGCGGCCGACCCGGTGCGCACGACTTACGACGACGGCACGAGCGTCTCAATCACCGCGACGCCGGCGCCATGCTGGCACTTGCAGGGGTGGAGCGGCTCGGCGTCTGGTGCGGTGAACCCGCTCACGCTGGTGATGGACGCGGACAAGTCGGTGACGGCGACGTTCGCGATCGATACGCACATCCTCGACGCGTCGGCCGGAGCGGGCGGAACCATCGCGCCCTCGGGCCCGGTCGTGGTCGGCTGCGGCAACCCGCAGGCCTTCACGATCTCGCCCAGCGAGGGCCACGTGATCGCCGACGTCGTGGTGGACGGCGTGTCGCGAGGCGCGCTCACGAGCTACGCGTTCGCGAACGTCACGGCCGGGCACACCATCGCCGCGAGCTTCACCATCCTGGGCTACACGCTGGCCACGAGCGTCACGGGCAGCGGCTCGGTGGGTCGCGCGCCCGATCTCGCGTCGTACCCGCACTTCACCGGCGTGACACTCACCGCGACGCCGGCTACGGGCTGGCACTTCGCCGGGTGGAGCGGCGACACGACGGCGTCGTCGCCGTCGCTGCCGCTCACGATGAAGCGCGATCGCACGCTCGTCGCCGCGTTCGCGATCGACACCCACGCGCTCACGATCACGAAGGCCGGACGCGGATCGGTCGCGGCGTCGCCGAGCCAGGCGCTCTACGACTACGGCACCGTCGTCATGCTCACGCCCACGGCGGCACCGGGCTGGTTCTTCACGGGCTGGACCGGCGACGCCACGGGTGCCGCGATCCCGCTGGCGATCACCATGGATGCCGCTCACGCGGTGACGGCGAACTTCGGCTATACGCCGCCCGCCATCGCCGAGCTGACGCTGGGCGGACACGACGAGACGACCGAGAACGTCCACGGCGCCGGGTCGTGGAACGCCTCATCGGGCACCACCGCGAACCCTGGCTATGTCGCGGCCGGCGTCACGGGTAGCCACCTGATGATCAGCGAGATCGGCCTGCGTGGCATCAATTCGGCGACGGTCAACGACTCGACCGAGTTCATCGAGATCTACAACCCCGCCCTCACGGCGGTGGACCTGTCGCGGTACTACCTCGCCGACGTGAACGGCTACTCGGCGCTGCCGATGACCGGAAAGATCGATGTCGCCGCGAGTCTCACCGACTTCGCGTTCCGCTTCCCGGCGGGCGCCACGATCGGACCCGGCGAGGCCAGGGTCGTCGCCGTGCTCGCCGGCAGCTACAAGCGCGGAGTGGGCCGCGACGCCGACTACGCGATGTTCACCGCCGGCAACGGATCCACGGCGGTCCCGATGGTCGACGTCATGAAGAACAAGTCGGTCGGATACCCGGGATACGGCATGCTGTCGAACACGGGCGAGTTCGTGTGGCTGTTCTACTGGGACGGCGCGTGCGATCTCGTGACCGATGTCGACCTCGTGTCCTGGGGCGCCCCCTCCGGCAGCAACGCGCCGTCGCTCAAGGTGTCGATGTGCCAGGACGGTGGCGATTGGGGCACCGCGCCGACGTGCTACGCCGCCGACGCGGGGCCCATCGATGATCTCGCTACGCCCGGGAACGGCGCCGGTACGCGCCAGCGCATCGGCCCCGAGACCGAGTCGGGCTCGGGCGGTGGCAACGGCCAGGCGGCGAAGGCGGCCCCGAACCTGGCGCTCGGATCCTCGCCGGCGAGCCCCGACTGCGATACCGCGATCACGCTGACGGCGACGCTCACCCCGGCGGCCGCCGCGGGCACCGTCACGTTCTACGATGGCGGGACGCCGCTGGGCAGCGCGCCCGTCACGTCGGGGTTGGCCACGCTGACGGGCGTCGAGCTGGCCGCCGGTACGCATTCGATCACCGCCGAGTTCGGCGGCGACTGCGGCGACCTGGGCGCGACGAGCCCGCCCGTGACGCTCACCGTAACCCAAACCGCGACGGCGCTCGCGCTCGCCGTGACGCCCGAGCCGTCGGTGTGCGGCGCAGGCGTGACGCTGACCGCGACGGCGACACCGTCAGGCGCCACGGGATCGATCACGTTCCTCAACGGCGCGACGCCGATCGGCACGGCCCCGCTCGTGTCGGGCGTCGCGAACCTGGCGGTGACGTCGCTCACCGTGGGCAGCCACTCGCTGTCGGCGACCTACGACGGATCGGCCTGCTTCCTCGCGGCGGCGTCGCCCGCGGTGGCCCACGACGTCCATCCCGCACCGACGTCGGTCAACGTGACCTCGAGCGCCCCGGCGACGAGCTGCGGGCTGCCGTTCACGCTCACCGCGCACGTCACGCCGGCGGCCGCCGGCACCGCCGAGTTCTTCGACGGCGCGACCTCGCTCGGCTCGGCCGCCGTCACCGCCGGTTCCGGCTCGCTCGGCGTTGCCGGGCTCGCGGTCGGCACGCACGCGATCACGGCCGTGTTCGCGGCGGACGACGGGTGCCACACGGGCGGCACGTCGCCGGAAATGAGCGAGGTCGTCGGCGTCGCCGCGTCCGCGCTTGCGCTGGGCTCGTCGCCGATGCCGTCGGCGTGCGGGCAGACCGTGCAGCTCACCGCGACCGTGACCCCCGTCGCGGGTGGAGGGTCTGTCGAGTTCTTCGATGGCGCGACGTCGCTCGGCACGGCACCGGTCGCCGCCGGCGTGGCGACGCTCGCGGTTCCGGGATTCACGCTCGGCACGCACGCGCTCACGGCGACGTTCTCGGGCGACGCGTGCGCCGGCGGCGCGACCTCGCCCGAGCGATCGCAACTCGTGACCCAGACGACGCCGGCGATCGCCTTCGGCACCGACGTCAATCCGGCCGTGTGGGAACTCGTCATCGTGCTGACCGCCACGCTGGATGCCCCGGCCACCGGGTCGGTCCAATTCTTCGACGGGACGGCGTCACTCGGCATCGCGCCCGCCAGCGGCGGGGTCGCGACGCTGCCCGTCGGCGGCCTCGCGGTGGGCACGCACGATCTCACCGCGGTCTACTCGGGCGATGCGTGCTTCACGCCGGTCACGTCGGCCGTCTTCACCCAGACGATCACGTCCGGCACTGTGGCCGTGGCACTCGCGAGCGATGCGAATCCCGCCGCATGCGGCGCCACCGTCACGCTGACCGCCACGACGCGCACCACGGCGACGGGAACCGTGCAGTTCATGGACGGCCCGAACCTGCTCGGCGCAGCGGCCCTCGACGCCGGAACCGCGACGCTGTCGCTCGCCGGCCTCACGCCCGGCGGCCACGCGCTCACCGCGGTCTACACCGGCGACGGCCGCTTCGCGCCCGCGACGTCACCCGAGTTCGACCAGATCGTGACGACCGTGCCGTCCAGCGTGTCGCTCGCGAGCGACGCGACGCCCTCGGTGCACGGTGCCCCCGTGCTGCTCACCGCGACCGTGACGCCGGCCAGCGCCACGGGTTCGGTGCAGTTCCTCGACTCTCTCACCTTCATTGGCGAGGCGCCGGTCGCCGGAGGTGTGGCCACGCTGTCCGTATCCACGCTGGCGGGCGGGGTGCACACGCAGATCATCGCGGTCTTCACCGGCGGCGGTTGCCATGGCGCCAGCATCTCGTCGGCGTGGACGCAGCTCGTTCATCGTGCGCCGAGCGCGGCCGGATTGACGTCCGACCTGAACCCCGCATTCGTCGGGGCGCCGCTCACGCTGGAGGCGCACGTCGAGCCGGTCACCGCGACCGGGTTCGTCGAGTTCTTCGACGGGGCGACGTCGCTCGGCACCGCCGCGGTGGCCAACGGCGTCGCCTGGCTCACGCTGACCCCGGCGGCCGCCGGCACCGTGGACGCAACCGCGCACTACCTCGGCGACGACTCGTACGAGGGATCGCTGTCGCCGTCGCTCGCCGTGCCCGTTGTCGTCAACCCGGCGCCCACCGTGACGGTGCTGTCGCCGAACGGTGGCGAGGTGCTGGCGATCGGCTCGCATGCGACTGTCACCTGGATCGCCGCCGACGACCAGGGAGTCGCTTCGGTGTCGATCGCCGTGTCGCGCGACAACGGTGGAACCTGGCAGGACATCGCGACGGCGGTGTCGAATACCGGCAGCTTCGACTGGCTGGTGACACCGCCCCAGACCAATTCGAACCCGGACCCGCGCTTCACCGCGCTGATCCGCGTCACGGCGAAGGACGGCTTGAACCGAATCGGCGCGGACCAGAGTGACGCCGCGTTCGCGATCTTCTCGGCCACCACGGACGTGACGCCCATCGCCGGCCCCGGCGAGTTCGCGCTCCGCCGCGTCTGGCCGAACCCCGCGCACGTCGCGGTGAGCGTCGACTATGCGATCCCGGCTGAATCGAAGGTTCGCCTGAGTCTCGTGGATCTCCAGGGACGCGAGGTGGCCGTGCTCGCCGACGGCGTCCAGGCGGCCGGCCGCTACCAGGCGCGCTGCGACGGCCGCGCCAACGGCGCGCCGCTCCCCGCCGGCGTGTACTTCGTGCGCCTCGACGCTCGCGGCGCGGTGCTGACGCGGCGGTTTGTCCTCGTGCGGTAGGCCGCCGCGGGCGCGCGCTGCTAAAGTGCGCTCGTCATGCGAATCGACCCTGCCTCGCTCGCGCCGGGAGCACTCTACCGGCTGATGATCAGCCTCATCGTGCCGCGGCCGATCGCGTTCGTCTCGACGGTCGGCGGGGACGGCGTGCTCAACGTGGCGCCGTTCTCGTACTTCGCGCCGCTGTCGAGCAAGCCGCCGCTGCTCGCGTTGTCGATCAACGAGCGCGCGGGCGCGCCCAAGGACACGCTGCGCAACCTGCGCGCGAACGGCGATTTCGTCGTCAACCTCGTCCATGAGCCGATGCTCGACGCCATGGTCGAGGCGTCGGGCGAGTGGCCGCCCGAGACGAGCGAGTTCGCGCTGACCGGGCTGACGCCCGTGGCCTCGGAGCTGGTGCGCGCGCCGGGGGTCGCCGAGTCGCGCGTGCGGTTCGAGTGCCGCTTGTATCGCGAGCTGCCGCTCGAGACCACGACGCTGGTGATTGGTGAGATCGTGTGCGGGCACGCCGCGGACGAAGTGCTGACGGACGATCTCGGCGATCCCCTCAAGCTGCGCGCCGTGGGCCGCCTCGGCGGCGATGCCTACACCATCGTGCGCGACGTGGTGCACCGCGCGCGCCCGCGCGTGCCGCGTCCGTGACGGCCCCCCGCCGCGAGGGTTCGCGGCCGGAGGGTCGCTGATGGGCGAGACGAGGCGCATCGTCGTGCGCACCGACGCGGATCGCTGGACGTTCACCGAGCGCAACGTCCCGCTGTGGGACCTGCTCGACTTCTTCCCGGCGGACTGCGTCGGCCCGCGCGGCCCGGCCGACGCGCCGCGGCCCTACGCAGTGCTGCCCATCCACGTCGACACCGACCTGGGCTTCGGTTTCGACACCGACATCCAGTACGGCTCGTGGATCTTCAGGCCGCGCTCGCCGAAACAGCCGGGGATGATGCGCTGGTGCCGTGAGCACGGCCTCGAGGTCGGCGACGCGATCGTGTTCGAGCGCACCGGCGAGCGGTCGTTCACGCTGCGGCGCGAGCGGCCCGCGGCGGCGGGGGGGAGCCCGGCGGACGAGACGACCTGATCAGGCCGTCGGAATTCGCTCGAGAATCTCGGCCGCCTCGGGGAAGCGCCCCAGCTGCTTCTTCGAGAAGATCGACTGGCCGTCGAGCGTCACCTCGAACACGCCGCCGCTGCCCTTGATCAGCGTCGCATCGAGGCCGCGCGACCGTTTGATCTCAGCCGCCAGACTGGCGGCTCTCGGAAGGTAGTTTCACTGCTGGCAGTAGGTGATCTCGATTTTCATCGCGGCGTCCTCCGGGAGTGTGGATCCGGGCTTACTCTAGCACGCTCGGGCTCGGCTGATGCCCGGCCGATAACCGCGTTGACCCCGGGTCCCGCGGTGCGCAACGATGCCGCGCGACTCGAACGTGCCCGCCCCGCGACCCGCGCGGCGCGCCGAATCACCCCAGCCCGCGACCTGCCATGTCCAGACACACGCTCACGCTCGAAGATCGGCTGCGCAAGACCCTGGGCGCCGCCCTGCTGACGCAGGAGCCGCTGCGGCATCACACGACGTTCCGGATCGGCGGCCCCGCGGACTTCTTCTTCGCCGCGCGCACGCCCGACCAGCTCGTCGCGTCGCTGCGCGCCGGCCACGAGGCGGCGGTACCGGTGTTCCTGCTCGGCGGCGGCAGCAACCTGCTCGTCTCGGACGAGGGTTTCCGCGGGCTCGTCGTGCGCAACGCGTGCGACGCGATCGAATTCGCCGGCACCGCCGTTCACGTGGGCTGTGGCGCCGACTTCACCGAGCTGATCCTGCGTTGCGTCGACCAGGGGCTCGCCGGGCTCGAGTTCGCGGCGGGGATTCCCGGCTCGGTCGGCGGCGCCCTCTATGGCAACGCCGGCTGCTACGGCGACGACATCGGCCATTACACCGTCGAGTGCACGGTCGCGTCTCCCGACGGCGCGCGCGTCGAGACGCTGCCGGCGGCGTGGTTCCAGTTCGCCTACCGCGACTCGCGGCTCAAGCGCGAACCGCGCGTGCTGCTGTCGTGCCTGCTCCGGCTCCAGTCCGGCGACATCACGGCGAGCCGCGCCATCGTCGAGGAGAAGCTCGAGATCCGCCGCGTGAAGCATCCGCAGTGGCGCGTCGAGCCGACGGCGGGCTCGTACTTCAAGAACCTGCCGCCCGACTGGCAGATGCCGGGGGCGAAGCTTTCGCCCGGCACGCGCCGCGTTGCGGCGGGCCAGCTGCTCGACGAGTGCGACTGCCGCGGCCTGCGCGTCGGCGATGCCATGGTGTTCGCGAAGCACGCCAACATCATCATCAACGCCGGCCGCGCCACCGCGCGCGATGTACTGGGGCTCGCCGCCGAGATGAAGCGGCGCGTGCGCGAGAAGTTCGACGTCGAGCTCGAGGAGGAAGTCATGTTCCTCGGCGAACGCCCCGGAGACACGCGCCCGACGCTCTAGCCAGTCGAGTCGGCGTCGTGCTCGAACCCGCGGGTGGGCACGCCGTCCGCGTGCTGCGCTCTCGATCGCAGAGGAGGCTACTTCGCTCCGCCCGCGAACGACATGCCCACCCGCTTGAACCGCTGCAACGGCTAACGGCCGCACGCCTTCATGCGTATCGAACGAACCTGCCCTGGGGCAGGTAACAACGTGGACAGCGACTGTGAACGTCGTTGACGCATGAGATCAGTCGCATCGAACAGAACTGTCCTTGAGGACAGTTTCGTTTCATGTCGCTGAATATCACCTGCTCTGGAGCGCGTTGATCACCCCAAGCGCAACTGGATTTGCTTCCAGTTGAGAAGTCACTTGAAGTGCGGGCCGTTGTTCGTCGCGCCCGGCTCCACGCACAGAGTGCAGGTGGACGGGCAAGTCGTTCGCCGGCAGCCCGCGCGAGGCACAGCCTACCCGCCGATCGCGCTCATGCCCCGCTCGGGCTGGCGGAAGTAGGGGCTGTTGATCAGGTGCCCGGGCGCCTTGCGCCACACCGCGGCGTGCAGCAGCCGCACGATCTCCTCGTCGGGCGCGCCCGACCGCATGGCACCGCGGAAATCGTATTCGCGGTGTGAGAACAGGCAGGTGCGGATCTGGCCGTCGGCGGTGATCCGGATCCGGTCGCAGTGCCCGCAGACGGGCTTGGTCACCGACGCGATGACGCCCACCGTTCCGCCACCGTCGAGGTAGGTGTAGCGCGTCGCCGGCGCGCTCGGATCCTGCCCCGGCGCGGGCTCGAGCGGGAACACCTCGCCGATCCGCGCCAGGATCTCGTCGGCCGGCACCAGCTTCTCGCGCTCCCAGCGCTTCTGGAAGTCGAGCGGCATCCACTCGATGAAGCGCACCTCGTAGCCGTGGTCGCGCCCCCAGCGGGCGAGCGGTACGGCCTCGTCCTCGTTGAAGCCGCGCATCAGCACGACGTTCACCTTGATCGGCGAGAACCCCGCGCGCCGCGCGGCGTCGAGTCCGGCGATGACGTCGGTGAAGCGGTCGCGCCGCGCGATCTGGTGGAATCGCGCGCGATCGAGCGTGTCGAGACTGACGTTCACGCGCCGCAGCCCCGCGCGTCGCAACGGCTCGGCAATGGTCTCGAGCTTGAGCGCGTTGGTCGTGAGCGACAGATCGAGCCCGGAGCGCAGCGACGACAGCATCGACACGAGCACCGGCAGGTCCTGCCGCACGGTCGGTTCGCCACCGGTGAGCCGGATGCCCGTGACCCCGAGGTCCAGGCACACGCGGGCGAACCGCGTGATCTCCTCGTACGTGAGCAGATCCTGCCTCGGCAGCCACGGCATGCCCTCGGCGGGCATGCAGTAGACGCAGCGGAGATTGCAGCGGTCGGTCACCGAGATGCGCAGGTCTCGGACGACCCGGCCCTGGGTGTCGATGAGTGGCGGATGGGTCATGGCGAAGTGAACTCGGCCCTCATCATACGGTCCCCCGGAAGCGCCGGCCAATCATGCGTTGCGTTGTGCGCTCCTGGGGCGCGCCTGGGGTGCGTTCCGGGCGTGAAAATCCGGTGACCGGGGGCTTGCACGGGCGTGGAATTCCCGTCACGATCTTAGGCCTCCATACGATGCTCCCCGCCGAAGGAAGGGTCCCAAGGAATCCATGACGCCACACGTCCGTAACCTCCTGTTCGCCGCCGCGTTCGCCGTGTTGGCGCCGCTGTCCGCGGCCGCCCAGCAGAAGCCCGATCCGAATTTCGATCCACGCGTCGCCGATCCCATGTTCAAGGATCGGCACCCGCTGGTGATGTTCGACGCCGCCCACAACAACCTCTACACGGCGAACGACCGGTACATCGGGCTCTCGCTGCTCGCCCGTAACGATGGGTGCGGCGTCGAGCAGAGGGTGCTGCCGATCACCCCGGCGGCGCTCGGCCGCGCCAAGGTATTCGTGATCTCGGACCCCGTCGGCTCCAAGGATCCGATGAGTGAGTCCGCCGAGAGCCCGGCGTTCACCCACGCCGAGGTCGACGCATTGATCCAGTGGATCAAGGCCGGGGGTGGCCTGCTGTTCGCCGCCGAGCACGCGCCGACGGGCTACGCGGCCCTCGGGCTTGCGAGTCAGCTCGGCGTCGACTTCAGCGCGGGATTCCTGAGCGATCCCGCCCTGCAGGATTCGATGATCGGCGGCAGCACGCTGGTCTTCTCGCGCGATGGCGGCTCGATCGGCGATCACCCGGTGACCCTCGGGCGAAAGCCCACCGAGCGCGTGAACCGCGTGAAGACGTTCACCGGACAGTCGATCAAGGGCCCGCCGGGCAGCGCGCCGCTGCTCGTGCTGTCGCCCATCGCCAGGGACAACATGATCCGCGTCGGCCGCCCGCCGGGCCCGATTCCCGACAGCCTGGTCCGTTCCGCGGCGGGGCGCACCCAGGGCGTGGCGTTCACGCTCGGCAAGGGCCGCGTGGTCGTGCTCGGCGAAGGCGCGATGCTGTCGGCGGGCATCATGGAGGTGTCCGAAACCTTCACCTACCGCGTTGGTCTCGGCGCCGAGGACAACCGCCAGTTCGCGCTCAACGTGCTGAGGTGGCTCGCGGGCGGATTGAAATAGCGTCGCGGCCGGTCAGCGGTCGCGCCGCGCGTGCTGCCAGGCGTGCAGCACGAGCGCCACGGTGATCACGGCGTAGGCCACGAAGACGCGGAAGAACTCGCCGATCTGGGCATCGCCGAGCAGCGCCTTGCCGGCGAGCGGCGACACGACGAACAGCGTGTGGAACAGCAGCGTGCCGATCAGCGCCTGGGCGACCGTGGCGCGCGACACCGTGGCGCCCGACACGAGCAGGGCGGCGATCGAGAACATGCCCACCTGCTCGTGCGAACTGTACGTGTTGAGCGTGCCCAGGTTCTGCAGGAACACGAGCTGGCCCCACGCCGCGAGCGTCGTCGAGATGATCGTCGCGATGACGCGGTTGCGGTCGACGTCGATGCCCGCGGTCGAGGCGACGTGCGGGTCCTGGCCCATCGCGCGCAGCTCCTGGCCGAGCTTGGTCCGCTGGAATGCCAGCGTGAGCGCGCAGACCGCCGCGATCAGCGCGAACGGCACGACCGGCACGCGCAGGAGCTGGCCGCCCAGCCCAATCCGCGCCGTCCACAGGTCGTCGAGCGCGTACTGGATGCCGGTCAGGTCGATCGTGTTGCGCAGCCCGAAGCCCTGCGGCAGCAGCAGCCGCGTGACGTGGAACGGGATTAGCGATCCGAGCGCGAACAGGAACACGAGCTGGTAGATCCCGTTGGCGAAGAACCCGGCGATCAGGCCGGTCACCATCTCGCGGCCCTTCGCGCGGTTGAACAGCGCGCCGGTGAGCGCGCCGAACGCCATCGCGAGCGGCACGGCGAGCACGCAGGCGAGGGCGAATCCGCCGATGCCCGTCACGCCCCACGCGGTGACGAGGATCGCCGCGATCTGGCCGGCCATGGCGCCGATGACGATGCCGAAGTTGAGCCCGAGCCCCGCCATGATCGGCACGAGCAGCGACAGCACGAGCACGGCGTTCCGGCCGAAGCGGGCGAGCAGCTCGCCGACCAGGAACTGCGGCGTCAGGTGCGCGGCCCACGCGCCGAGCACGCACAGCAGCAGGAACAGCAGTGGCACCGCGCCGTGCCGGATCGAGCGCCGGATCACGTGGTGTCCGAACGGCGTGTCAGCGCGTAGAGGATCATGCCGTTCTGGATCACGAGCCGCGCGGTCTCGGAGATGTCGCCGCCGATGACCTGGCTCGTGACCGGCAGCGCCACGGTGAGGATCGACTGGAACATCAGCGTGCCGACGATCACGTGGGTGAGCGTCGCGCGCGACACGCTGGCGCCGCCGATGAGCAGGCAGGCCACGGCCGGGAACGCCATCAGCAACGGTGCCGTGTAGAGCTGGACGAACCCGTACGACTGGCAGAACACGACGATGCCCACGGCCGCGATCACGGTCGACAGCAGGGTGGCCTGCACGCGCGTGTGGGTGTCCGAGATGCCGGCCGCGAGAGCGAAGCGCGGGTTGCTGCGCGCCGCGGCGAGGCTGAGCCCGGCGCGCGTGCGCAGGAACAGCGCCACCAGCGCGCACATCGCGAAGAACACGACGAGCGTGCCCGTCGGGACGGTCACGCCGGCCACGGTGAAGGCGCCGAGCCGGTCGAGCAGCTTGTCCCAGTAGCCGGTGAGCGTGAGCGTCGTGCGCAGGCCGTGGCCGCCGATCGCCCACACGAGCAGCGGATTGTGGAACGGCGCCATCGTCCAGAAGATGCTCATGCCCGAGACGACGGCGAAGCCGAGGTACGTGCCGACCATCATCTCCTGGCCGCGCGTGCGGTTGAGCAGCCAGCCGTAGGCGAGCCCCGCCGGCACGGCGATCGCGGCGCCGAGTACGGCCGTGAGCGCCAGCCCCGCCCAGCCGCCGAGCCCGGCATTCAGCGTGATGACGCACGCGAGCAGCCCGCAGGCGATGCCGAGCGGCAGGCCGAAGTTGAGCCCGAGGCCGCCCTGCACCGACGGCAGCAGCGCCAGAACGAGGATGCCGTTCCGCGCCACGCGCACGAGTGAGTCCGACACGAGCGCGGCGAGCCCCATGTGGGTCGCCGCCGCCACGCCGAACAGCGCAATGACGAACACGGCGATGAGCAGGCGTGGGATGCCGAGTTCGCGCGCGAACTCCCGCAGCGACGCGAACACGCCGGTGCGGCGTTCCGCCACGGGTTCGCGCACCGGGGCCGGGTCAGCCACGCGGGCTCCGCATGCGCTCGAGCTCGCCGGCCATGGCGAGGCCGAAGTCGCGGTCGCTCGCGTCCGGCGGCAGGATCGTCTCGATCACGCCGTCGTAGACGATGGCGATGCGGTCGCACAGCGCGCGCAGCTCGGCCAGCTCGGACGAGGTGACGAGCAGCGTCATGCCGGCGTCGCGATTGAGCGAGCGCAGCAGCTCGATCACGCGCTCCTTCGCGCCGACGTCGATGCCGCGTGTCGGCTCGGAGACGAGCAGCGTGTCGGGCTCGAGCGTCATCGCGCGGGCGAGGCACACCTTCTGCTGGTTGCCGCCCGACAGGCGGCCGACGCGCTGGCGCGGCCCCGAGCAGCGGATGTCGAGCCGCCGGATCATGTCGCGTGCGTGCGCGCGCACCCGCCCGCCGTCGAGCAGCCGGAGCGCGGGCACGGGGCCGGGGCGCAGGAAGCG
This sequence comes from Candidatus Eiseniibacteriota bacterium, assembly GCA_031364505.1. Lineage (GTDB taxonomy): Bacteria > Eisenbacteria > RBG-16-71-46 > RBG-16-71-46 > RBG-16-71-46 > JANLWK01. Next base: position 16,668 of record JANLWK010000173.1, read on the forward strand.
GTTCTGGGTCTCGACCGCCGCGAGCACGATGTTCAGCTCGATGCTCTCGTCGGGGAGGATGCCGACGCCGCGGCGATCCTCGGAGACGAACGCGAGCCCGGCGTGGATCGCGCCGCGCGGGTCGTTGAGCCGGAATGGGGAGCCGGCGCGGCGCACGGTGCCGCGGGCGGGCGAGAGGCCCATGAGCCCGTTCGCGATGCCGACCTTCCCGTGGCCCGCGAGGCCCGCGAGCCCGAGGATCTCGCCGCGCTCGAGCGTGAGGCGCGCGCCTCGCACCTCCTCGCCGGGCATGTCGACGTGGAGGTCCTCGATCTCGAGCGCCGGCGCCTCGCCCGGGCGCGCATTCGGGCCGCCGCGCACGCTGGCGCGCGCGGGCCGGCCCACCATCAGCTCGGCGATGCGCTCGACGGTCGTGGCGCGCGGATCGAGCCGAGCCACGGTCTCGCCGTCGCGCAGCACCGTGATGTCGTCGGCGACCTCGAGCACCTCGTCGAGCCGGTGGGTGATGAACAGCAGCCCGAGGCCGCGCGCGGCGAGGTCGCGCATGACCTGGAGCAGGCGCGAGGCCTCGCCCTCGGTGAGCACGGCGGTCGGCTCGTCGAAGATGAGCACCTTCACGTTCTGCTTGTCGACCTCGCGCGCGATCTCCACGAACTGCTTGTGCCCGACCGGCAACCCCGCCATCGGCAGCCACTCGTCTAGCCCAAGTCCCACTCGATCGAGCGCCTGGCGCGCATCGCGCCCCATGCGCTCGCGGTCCAGGCCCCGGAGCCGCGGTCCGAACACGCGCGACAGCAGCGACGTCTTCGTCGGCTCGCGGTGGAGCTTGATGTTCTCGGCGACCCGGAATCCGGGAATCAGCATGAACTCCTGGTGCACCATGCCGAGCCCCGCCGCCATCGCCTCGGCGGGCGAGCCGAACGTGACGGCGCGGCCGTCGAGCACGACCTCACCCGAGAAGCCGCCGGTGTCGCGGATCACCGGCATGCCGAACAGCACGTTCATCAGTGTGGACTTGCCCGCGCCGTTCTCGCCGACGAGCGCGTGGATTGTGCCCGGGCGCACGACGAGCGAAACGTCCTTCAGGACGCGATTGTCGCCGTACGACTTGGAGATGCGGCGCAGATCGAGCAGGGCGTCGGGCATGGGGCTCGTCGGGGCGCGACGCGGAGTGCCAAGGGGTTCGGACGCGCCGCGTGAGGCGGGCCCGTCGAGGTCGACGGACCCGCGCTTGGGCCTCAGTACGTGATGTGGTCCAGGATCACCAGCCACTGGTGGCTGCCGGGACCGTAGCGCCGCAACTTCACCGGCTGGTTGTTGCACTCGGCGACGAGATATCGCTCGACCGTCGTCGAGTCGCCGATGTCGGCCTTGTGGTCGACGGCGTCGACGAGCAGGTTCGTGATCGCGCGCGCCGTCACCATGTCGATCGGGGCGACCCAGCTGCCGAAGCGGCCCGTGGCGCCCTTCTCGGCGAGCAGGCGCTTGATCTCCTCGTTGATCCACGGCATGTCGCCCGCGTGCTCGGGCGGGATCGACATGCCCAGCGCGGCGGGGAAGCCCGCGGTCGGGGCGGGCGTGTCCTGCTCGACGAACAGGCCGCCGCTCGCGAGGATCGCCTTGATGAGCGGCTCCTGCATGCCGTCGTTGGTCGAGTAGAACGCCGTCTGCTTGCCGAGTTTCGTGACCTGCCGGGGGACGTCCTCGAGGATGAACTGCTGCGCGGCGGGCAGGCCGCCCTCGCCCATCGGGTCCGGCGCGGTGACGAAGTAGAACTTCATCCCGCGCGCCTCGCACTCCTGCTTCATCACGTCGCGCCGCTGCGTCAGCAGCAGCTGCGACATGTGGCGCGGGAACGAGTAGTGGACGAAGTTCGTCGCGCCCATCGCCTGCGCGTTGGCGATGATCGTGTGCCCGCGCTGGACCTGGTCGGCCTGGATCGCGATGTCACACGCCTGGTCGACGACGTCGGGATCCTCGTGCGGACCGATGAAACCGATCAGCACGTCCTTGCGCTGCTCGCGGATCTTGCGCGCGGCGGCGACCGAGCCGGGGATCGCCTGGGCGATCACGATGACCTTGACCTCGGGGTCGGCGGCGAGGCCGGTGAGCTGGGCGATCACCGTTTCCTGTTCGTTCATGAAGTTGTCGGGGTAGGTGACGTGCTTCACCCGGTCGCCGTACTTCTCCTGGATCTGCTGCCCCGCGCGGAAGTCCTCCTCGCCCTGCGACACCGTGCCCGTCATGACGCCGATCTTGAACGGGTGGTCGCCCGCGGTCGTCGCGGTTTGGGGCGTGCTCTTGGCGCAGCCGGCGAGCAGCGCGACGGCGGCGAGGAGGGAGGCGATGCGGCGGTGGACCATGGAGTTCACTCCGTGCCCAGACGGCCGGGCGAATCGGTGGGACGAGAGCCGTGACCTCGTTGGATCGGGGGATCGGGGCTCATGCCCGATCGGCGCGCGAGTCTAGCACAGCGTTCCGCCGACACGCGCCGCGTCCAGCACGTCCGAACGCGCGTCACGATTCGGGCTGGCGGCGGGGCGCCCCTATACTCAGCCGAATGTCCCCCCGCGCACGGATCGTCCTCGTCGTCACGCTGCTCGCGGTCGCGATCGCGGCCGCCATCGTGTGGAAGACCCGCCGCATGCCCCTGGCACCCGCGCATCCGCCCGTGGCACTCGACGCGCTCGACGACGCGTCCGGGTGGCTGAACGGCGGGCCCGGCGTCGCCGATTCGCTGCGCGGCGCGCCGGCGCTCATCGTCGTGTGGTCGGACACCGATCCGCTGAGCCTCGCGGCGCTGCCGCAGGCGCAGGGCTGGCTCGACGCCTACGGCCGCTACGGTCTGCGCGTCGTCGGCGTGCACGTGCCCGAGTACGCCTTCGCCGCCGACCCGCCGGTACCCGCGCTCGTCGCGCAGCGGCTCGACGTGCGCTTTCCCGTGGCGCTCGACGCCGGCGCGCGCGTGGCACCCCGGCTCGGCGCGGGCGAACACCTGCCGCTGTGGCTGCTCGCCGACTCGCGCGGACGCCTCGCGTTCCGCGCCACCGGCGATGCCGCCGAGCGCGTGCACGCGGCGATCCTGGCACTCGTCCGCCGCGAGCAGCCCGACGCGGGGCTCACCGAACCCGAGCCCGAGGCGTCCGATGCCGGCGAGGCGACGGTGACGCGCGTGCTGTGCGGTGTGTCGGGCGTCTCCGCCGGCCCGCTGGCGCATGCCGCGCCGGGCCACACCGAGATCTACACCGCCCAGTTCCGCTACGAGGAGCAGGGCGAGATCAACACGCCGTATCCCGTCGGGCGATGGACGTCCAGCGCCGAAGGTGTGATGGCGGCGCGCGGCGGCGCCTCGGACTACCTCGCCGTCCGCTCTGAGCGCGGCGCCGCGTATGCCGTGATGAGCGCCGGGAGTGCGTCGACGACGCGCGTGTGGGTGCTGTGCGACGAGGCGTGGATGCCGGACTCGCTACGCGGGAACGACGTGGTGGGCGATGCCCACGGCACGTTCGTCGACGTCTCGGAACCGCGGCTGTACTCGCTCACGAACGGCGCTGGGCCTCACGTGCTCAAGCTGTCGCCGGAATCCCCCGGCGTCACGATCTACGAGCTGGTGTTCCGTGCGCCCTGAGAGGCTGCCTGTCGGGCGCTCAGTTGAGGCTGGCGATCAGGTGCCGGAGGGCGGCGCAGTGCTTCTCGACGGTCTCGCGATCCGCCGCGGCTGGCGACGTGTCGAGGTACTCGGTCAGGCATTCCAGCGCGCGCGCGTAGCGCTGCATCCGGAACAGGATCAGCCCGCGGTCGCGCGTTTCGGTCGGATCGCCGGGCGTGAGGATCAGGAGTTGGTCCACGACCGCGAGCGCGCGCTCGTGCTCCTCGCACCTGAGGTAGGCGGTCTTCAGGTTGTTGAGCAGGCGCAGCAGCATCGTGCGCTTGTCGACCGACGCGATCATGTCGGGCTCGTAGGACACCCGCCCGCCCGAGGTCTCCTGCAGCATCCGGCGGCAGTCCTCCTCGCGCACGACCATGCCGCGCGAGAACGGATCGAGCAGCAGGTCGCGCGGCTCGCCCGCGAGGCGCACGAGGAAGTGCCCGGGGAAGCCGACGCCCTCGAGCGGCATGCCGACGCGCCAGCCCAGCTCGAGCATGATGATGCCGAGCGTGAGCGGCAGCCCGAGCCGGCGGTCGAACACTTCGTGGAGCAGCGAATTGCTGGGGCTGAAGTAGTCGGTGCGGTCGCCGCGGAAGCCCAGCTCCTCGAACAGGAACGCGCGCAGCCTCGCCAGGCGCTGCAGGTTGTTCCACTCGGGATCGATGCGGCGGCTCAGTTCCGCGGCCCACTGGTCGAGCTTCACCAGCTCGCCGTCCACGTCGACGTTCGGGTCGCATCGCGCCGCGACGACCAGGGCGGCACGCGCAAGCTCCAGCGACTCATCGGGTCGCTGGACCAGGTCGGCGAAATCGCCGCTAGGCTCGTCGGGGTCGGTCATGGCGCGTAAGGGGTCCATTCCTTTGGATTCACGAAACGCCGGGGCGTCGCGTCAGGATTCCGCCGGCCCGCCCCTCCCCAGAGGCTTCGAGCGCGCGCTCAGGCGCTGGTACCGCGAGCATCGGCGCGACATGCCGTGGCGGCGGACCCGCGATCCATACCGGATCTGGGTTTCGGAGGTCATGCTCCAGCAAACGCAGGTCGCGACCGCCACGCCATACTATCAAAGGTTCCTCACTCGATTTCCCACCCTCCACTCGCTCGCTGCCGCCCGCCCCGACGCCGTGCTGGCCGCGTGGGCGGGGCTCGGCTACTACCGCCGCGCTCGCCACCTTCACGACGCCGCGCGCGTCGTCGTGCGCGAGCACGCGGGCCGCCTGCCCGCGGACCCCGACGCATTCGCGCGACTCCCCGGCGTCGGCCGCTACACGGTCGGTGCCGTCATGTCGCTCGCATTCGACCACGCGCTCCCGGTGCTCGACGGCAACGTGGCGCGGGTGCTCTCCCGAATCCATGCGTTGCATATCTCGATCCGGGATCCGAAGGGCGCAAGAACGCTGTGGGCGCTGGCCGAGCGCGACATGCCGCAACGCGAACCCGGCGAATGGAATCAGGCGCTGATGGAGTTGGGCGCCACGATCTGCACCCCGCGTAACCCACGCTGCGACAAATGCCCCGTGCGCAAGCACTGCCGCGCCTTCGCGGAGGGCACCCCCGAGGCGTACCCGGCCACCCCCGTGCGCCGCGCAACGTCCCACATGCGCCGCGCAATCGTGCTGATCGAACGCAAAGGCGCGCTACTGATGGTCCGCCGCGAGGGCGCCCTCCTCGATGGCCTGTGGGAACCACCCGGCGTGGAGCTCACGAACGGCGCATCGGCGCGCGCCGCGCTCGAAGCCGAGCTCGCGCGCCTCGGCGTGAAGGCGCGCTGCGAGCCGATGCGCCAGACGCTCAAGCACCGCATCACGCATCGCGAGATCAACGTGGCGCTGTGGCGGGGGGAGCTGATTGATGGCAAGGCTCGCGGTCCGGCGCGATTCGTGAATCATGGCGCCGGCCGAGTACCCCTGACCGCGTTGGCCAGACGAGCTGCCGAGATGCTCAAGTGAGGAGTGTCATGCAGAGCTTTGCGAAGTTGCCCAGGAAGTCCATATGACCGCTCGCCGGATCATCGTGCTTGGAGGTGGTGCCCAGGGGCGCGTGATCGCGTCGGATCTCGCCTCGGCGCTGCCGGGCGCTCGCGTGACGGTTGCGGACGTGCGGCGGCCGGCGCTTCCTGAGCGGGCGAACCTGGACTTTGTTGAGGCCGATTGCTCCCGGCCGGACACGGTGGCTCGCTTGCTCGCGGGGTACGACCTCGGGGTGGGTGCGCTGCCCTCGCGGTACGGGTTCGGCGTCATGCGGGCGGCGATCGAGGCGCGGCGACCGCTCGTCGACGTGTCGTTCTGCGCCGAGGACGCGCTATCGCTCGACGCCGATGCAAAGCGCGCCGGCATCACCATCGTCCCCGACTGCGGCCTCGCGCCGGGACTCTCGAATCTGCTCGTCGGAGCGGGCACCGCGGGTCGCACACCCGACGAGATCCTCGTCATGGTCGGCGGCGTGGCCGAGGACCGCTCCGCTCCCTACGGCTACGTCGTCACCTGGTCGCTCGACGACCTGCTCGAGGAGTACACGCGCCCGGCGCGCATCGTGCGCGACGGCGTCGAGGCGACCGTGCCCGCGTTCAGCGAGCTCGAGCGCCTCGCCGTGGATGGCGTCGGCGAGATGGAGGCGTTTCTCAGCGACGGCCTGCGCACGCTGCTCGTCACGGTGCCGGGCGTGCGCGAAATGGGAGAGAAGACCCTGCGCTGGCCGGGTCACGCCGAGGCCGTCGCGCCGCTCTTGGCTGCGGGCCGGCTCGTGGAGGAGCTGCGCGCGCGCTGCACCCACGTGCCCGCGCGCGACCTGGTGGCGCTCGTCGTCCGTCTGCGGTTCGACGGGCGTGTCGAGCAGACGACGATGGTCGACCGCTACGACGACGCCTCCGGCCTCACGGCGATGGCCCGCACGACGGCGCTCACGACGGCGACCGTCGCCCGCCTGGCCGCCGAGGGCGGCGTTCGCGTCCCGGGTGTGCAGCCGCTCGAGCTGCTCGGCCGCGATCCTGCGTTCCACGGCTACATCGTCCAGGCGATGGAACGCCGTGGCGTGCGGTTCACGACCGGCATCGTCGCGTAGCCAACCGGGCGCGGCCCGGCTGACCGTGACGGCCCGCGTTGCCGTATTGTGCAGGCCATGACGGAACGCTCCCGAGTCCTCGTCACGGACGGCGAGTTCAAGCATACGCTGGGGATCGTGCGTGCCCTGGCGGATGCGGGGCACGAGGTGCATTTGCTGGCGCGGTCGGGGCGGGCGCCGGCGGTGCATTCGCGGGCGGTGCGGGCGTGGTACGAGGCGCCGGCGTCCGGTGAGGCGCTGGATGCGGCGTTTCTCGCGCGCGCCGCCGCGTTGGCGCCCGTGAGCGTCGTCCCCGTGGGAAGTTCGGCGTGGGCGGCGGCGGATCGGTTGCGGGCGCGCTGGCCTGAGGGCGTGCGCATCGCGTTGCCGTCGGCCGAGTCGTTCGCCACGGCGAACCGCAAGGATCGCACAGCCGCCGTCGCGCGAGTGATCGCCGTGGATACGCCGCGCGAGCGCGGGGTGATCGACGCACGCGAAGTGCGGGCGGTGCTGGCGGAGTTCGGGGCACCGATCGTGCTCAAGTCGTCGCGCGAGGAGGGGATCAAGGCACTGCGCTACGTGCGGGCACCGCATGAGGCCGATGCGGCATTCGCGGCGGTGCGGGCGGCGGCGAGCGATGGCGTGCTGGCGCAGGAGTACGTGGCGGGCGACGGGTACGGGTTCAGCGCGCTCTACTGGAAGGGAAAGCGGCAGCGCTTCTTCATGCACCGGCGCGTGCGCGAGTGGCCGCCGACGGGTGGCGCGAGTACGGCGGCCGACAGCCTGCCGGTCGCGCCCGCGCTCGAGGCGGCGGGGACGAAGTTGCTCGACACGCTCGCGTGGCATGGCGTGGCGATGGTGGAGTTCAAGGGTGACGTGAACGGGCGGCTCGCGCTGATGGAGATCAACGCGAAGTTCTGGGGTTCGCACGACGCGGCGCTCGCGGCGGGCGTGAACATGCCGGCCGATCTCGTCACGCTGCTCGAGGGCGGCTCGCTGCCGCCGCAGCCGCCGGTGCGGCCTATGCGCATCACGTGGCCGCTGGGTGGCGATCTGTGGCACGGTCTCGCCCGGCCGGCCGCGTTGCCACGCGTGCTGTGGGAGGCGTGTTGGCCGGGGGTCGCGCACACGGTGCGCTGGTCGGATCCGCTGCCGCACCTCTACGAGCTGGCGCAATGGGCGCGTTCGGCGCCGGGCGCCCTGCACGATGCGAGGACCATGGGATGAGGGCGATGAGGGTCGACGCTTGAGCTGGACGTTCGTGGTGCACGTGCACACGCGGCGCTCGTTCGACAGCCTGACGCGCGCCGATGCGCTGGTGCGCCACGCGGTCCGGCTCGGCATCGACGTGCTCGCGGTCACCGATCACGACACGTGGCAGGGCGCGGTCGACACGCTGGGCGAGGTGTCGCGAACGAACGCCCCACTGCGCGTCGTCATCGCCTCGGAGTTCGCCACCGACCAGGGCGACCTGATCGGGCTATTCCTGCGGGACGACCTGCGCATCCGCTCGGCCCGCGGCTTCTGCGATGCGGTGCACGAGCAGGGCGGGCTGGTGCTGCTGCCGCATCCCTACAAGTGGCACCGGCTGGACGAGGCGCTGCTCGAGCGCGTCGACTTCATCGAGGTGTTCAACGCCCGCACGTCGCGCGCCGACAACGCGCGCGCGGCCGATCTCGCGCGGCAGCGTGGGGCGCGGGCGCTCGTCGGCCCGGACGCGCACCGACTCGGCGAAGTGGGGCTCGCGCGCAACGAGTACGACGGCGCGGTGCCGGCCGACGAGGCGGCGCTCAAGCGCGCGCTGCTGGATCAGACTCCGCGTTTCCACACGGCACCCGCGTCGGGCTGGGACGAGTGGCGCAGCCAGGGCGTGCGGTTCCTGAAGCAGCCGGACTTCGGCCGCGCGTGGACGCTGGCGCGTGGCGCGCTGCGCCGCGTCATCAAGCCCGGCGCGTACCGGCTCGGATGACTGCCCGACTGCCGCGCGTGCTGCACGGCGCGTATGAGATCGCCGGGCAGGGGATGATGCTCGCCCAGGCCCTGCGCGAGCAGGGCTGTGTCGCCCACTCGCTGTCGTACCGCGTCGACTGGGACGCGCGCCAGAGCGATCACGTCGTCGATCTCGACGCACAGCGCGACCCGGCGCGCCGGGGGTTCGCGATGCTCGCGACGTTCGCGAAGCTGGCCCCGAAGTACGACGTGTTCCACTTCCACTTCGGCACGAGCCTCCTGCCGCGGCTGCTGGACGTGCCGGTGCTCAAGGCCACAGGGCGCACCATCGTGTTCCACTTCCACGGCTGCGAGGCGCGGCAGCGCAAGCACATGCTCGCGACGCACCGGCTCTCGACGTGCACCGATTGCGACCCGTTCTGCCGCCCGCTCCACCAGGCGTGGCTGCGCGAGCGCACGGCGAAGCTCGCGGATCGCGTGTTCTTCTCGACGCTCGATCTCGCCGAGTCGATTCCCGGCGGCGAGCACCTGCCGCTCGCGATCGAGACCGCGCGCTGGGCCGACGCGGCGGCGCGCAAGGCGCCGCCCGACCTGATGCGGCGCAACGGCATCAACGGCCCGGTCGTGATCGGGCACGCGCCGACGAACCGGCTGATCAAGGGCACGCGCCACGTCGTCGCGGCGGTCGCGCGGCTGAAGCCTGAGTTCCCGTCGCTCGAGCTGCGCATGATCGAGAAGAAGCCGTGGGCGGAGATGCCCGACTTCCTCGCCGGCTGCGACATCCTCGTCGACCAGCTCCACATGGGCTGGTATGGCCTGCTCGCGATCGAAGGCATGGCCGAGGGCAAGGCGGTTGTGGCGTACCTGCGCGACGACTTCCGCGATCGCGTGGCCGGGCTGCCGGTGCAGAACGCCGAGCCGGCATCGCTCGAGCACGTGCTGCGCGAGTTGATCCGCGACCCCGCTCGCCGCGTGGAGCTGGGCCGCGCGGGCCACGAATACGTGAGCCGCACGCACGACACGCGCGTCGTGGGTGCCACCCTGCTCGCCGCCTATCGCGAGATCGACGCGCGCGCGCGGCGCGAGGCGCTGCCGCGATGAAGCCCGTGTTCGTGTACGACGCCGCGGCGTGGGAGACACCCGAGGCGCGTCACGCGGTCGCCACGCTCGCCTCGCTGCTCGATACGCCGTGGCGCGTGGGCGCTCCCGGCACGGCGCCCGGCGCCGACGAGGCGCTCGTCCACGTCGGCCGGCGCGACACCGCACCGGCCGCCGCGGCGACGATCGCCGTCGAGGGCTGGCCGCGCTGGGATGCGCGCACGCTCGTCGCGACGCGCGTCGCCGGCGAGCCGCTCGCGTGCCCGCCCGGCACGGCCGCGAGCGACGATGCGGGATCGGCGTTCCCGCCAGAGTGGCTCCGCGCCGCGGCGCACTTGCTCCACCGCGAGGAAGAGTTCGACGATCCGCGCCGCGACCAGTGGGAGTGCTACAGCGGCGCCTACACGCGGCTCGGCGAGATCGGGCTGCTCGAACGCCCGTCGCTCAACCACCTCGCCACCACGCTGCGTGGCCGGCTCGAACGCCACGCCGCCTCACGCGGCGTCACGCTCGAATCGCGGCCGCGGTGGAAGGGCGGGCGACGTTTCGCCGTGGCGCTCACGCACGACGTCGACGACGTGACGCAGCGCTCGCTCACGCAGAGCATGCGGCTGCTGCGCCAGGCGCGCGGTATCCACTCGTACGCGTTCCGCGCCGGGCTCGCGAGCCTCGCGCGCGGGTTCATCCACTCGTGGGAGTCGGACCCGTACTGGGCGTTCGATCGCTGGATGGCCGAGGAGGAGCGCCACGGGTTCCATTCGAGCTGGTACGTCTGCCCGCCGCATCCCGCACAGCGTCACGAATACGACGCGCTCTACACGCTGCGCGACATCGTCGGGTACGAGGGCCGGCACGTACATGTCGACGAGCTGATTCGCGACATGGTGGCGCGCGGCCACGAGGTGGGGCTCCACGGCAGTTACATGAGCCATCGTGATGCCGCCGAGTTGCTGCGCCAGCGCGAGCAGATCGGCGGCGCGATCGGCGCCGCGCCCCCGGGCATTCGCCAGCACTTCCTGCGCTTCGATCCGCGTGCCACGTGGGCCGCGCAGGCGGAGGCGGGCTTCGCGTATGACACGACGCTCGGCTACAACGAGGCGCTCGGGTTCCGCGCCGGCATCGCCGCACCGTTCCGGCCGTGGGATCCGGTGGGGCGGAAGCCCCATTCACTCTGGGAGCTACCGCTGACCGTCATGGACGGGACCCTGTTCCGCACGCTGAGCCTCGACGCCGGCCGCGCCACCGAGCGTGTCGCCGGGCTGCTGGAAACGGTGGAGCGGGCGGGTGGCCTGGCGGTGCTGCTGTGGCATCCGAACGTCGCCGACGAGCGGCGGTTCCCCGGCTGGATGGAGTGCTACCGGCGGGTGCTGGCATGGCTCGCGGGGCGGGATGCCTGGGTGACCACGGCCGCCGAAGTCGCTGTCTGGTGGGCGGATCGGAGCCGGCTGGAGTCGGACGCGACCTCCTGACGGAGGGCCGGTCCCCGGCGTTCCTCCAACTGCGAGATAGGCGAATCGCCCGTCGCGGTGCGACGCCTCGGTGTGGTAAATTCGGCTGGCTGCACGACTTGCCCCTCCGATCCCGCAACCTGAGTTCTGCCCCGATCGTCGGACCGTCCCCATGATTCCCCGCGTCCCCCGCTCCACGCTCGTGCCCGCACTCGCCCTCGCATGCCTCACGGGCGCCGTTCCGTCCGACGCGGCACGCGCGACCGACGTGACCGTCGTGACGGCAACCGTGGCGCCGAGTGATGCGTTTCCAGCGCCCGCGCTCTCGCGTTCCGCGCCGAAGCGCATGCCGGGTTCGAATCGCGTCGTGACCCGTGGCGCGCGCCTCACCTCGGGGCCCGGGACACTGCTCGCGACGGCGAACGACACGTACATGCAGGACGGTGCCGCGCCGGTCGTGGCGCTCAACGCCACGTCGCCCGCTAGCCTGATGGTCGCCTTCAACGAGGGCTGGGACTTCGATCCCGACATCCCGCTGTGCAGCAGCGCCTCCAACTGGAACGGCGTCGCGTTCCCGCCGGGCAGCGGCATCTTCGGCGGTTATCCGCACACGCCCTGGGCCGCCGCGGGCAACAACGTGAACGAGTTGTTCGTGTCGCTCGAGCGCGAGGACCTGTACCCGACCGACAACACGCACACGCTGCTCACGCGCTCGACCAACGGCGGCGCCACGTTCTCGACGTTCTACGAAGTGCCGCGCAACGTGCGCCAGGATCGCGCCATGTTCGACGTCGACCGCCCCGCCGCGCGCGGCGCCACGACCGGCGCTCACGACGGCAAGGTCTACCTGTGCTTCGACGACTGGGGCACCGGCGGCAGCGGCTACACGGGCTCGTACCTCGATGTGCTCGGCACCGGCGGCTCGCTGCTGAGCGAGATCACGCTGTCGGCGCCGGGGGCGTCGTTCCGCGGCAGCCAGTTCCAGCCCGTCGCGGGCCTGGAGGACGGGCGCATCTATCTCGTCAGCAACTCGCTCGCGAACGGCGGCGCCACCGTGACGGCGACGTTCCACCAGATCGACGGCGGCGGCGGCGGCGGCACGCAGTTCTCGAAGTCCGTCATGTCGTGGGCACCGGCGGGGCAGAAGCTGGGTTCGTCCACGCACCGGGGCGTCAACGGACACCGCGTCGACGAGCGCGGCTTCCTCGACGTGGATCGCTCGAACGGCGAGCGCCGCGGCTACCTCTACTTCATCACCAACCGCAATCCGAACCCCGCGAACCCCGCGCTGGACCAGGGCGATCTGTTCGTCTCGACCTCGTTCACGTTCGGCAGCAGCTGGCAGTTCACGCGCAAGCTGCCGTCGGCCTCGGGGCAGACCCAGTTCTTCCCGATGATGGACGTGGACGACCAGGGCTGGATCCACGTCGCCTACTACCAGAACGAGATCGGCAGCCAGAATGGCGGCGTGCTCAACGCCAGCGTCGTCGACCTGTGCTACACCGTGTCGCGTGACGGCGGCGTCACGTGGAGCCCGCCGGTCAAGGTGAACAGCACGGAGCACTCGCTCAGCATGGAAGATCCGCCGCTCCAGTGGGGCTCGGTCGACTACGACGTGCTCGGCGACTACATGCAGCTCCAGGCCACGGGCACGGACGACAACACCGTCGCGTACGTCGGCTGGACGGGCTACGACCAGACGCGCACCGACGATGGCGTCGGCACGAAGAAGCAGCGCGTCTACCTCACCGCCGTGAACACGCCGCCCGCGCCCGCAGCGACGCCGCGCGTGCTCGCACTGCTGAGCCTCGTCGTCGCCGCCGCCGGCGCGGTGGCACTGCGCCGCCGTCTCGGAGCGCCCGAGGCGTAGCAGCTCCGGCGAACGCATCGGGGCCGGCTCGCATCACCGCGGGCCGGCCCCGAGTGTTTGAAGCGCGCGCGTGGTGCCCGGTCGATGCGAGTTAAGCGCCGCTTCACTCTCACGGCTTGCGGTCGAACGCCGCGCGAAGTCGCTGCGGCCCGGTTGGCCCGCTTCGTGCGCTGGCGCCCGCGTCCGGCGCCTTCTGGAGGCCGGAGTGTCGCTCTGGCCGACACCTGCCGCGTGGTTCGCGTATGACGCGCGTGCGGCGGGTGCCATCGCGAGGTCTCGCATGCGCTCCCCCCTGGCCGTGCTGTGGCTGGCTGTACCGCTGTCCCTCGCGCCCCTCGCCGCAATTGCGCAGGAGGCGCATGTCCCCGCCGACTATCCGACGATCCAGGCCGCGATCGACGCGGGGGCGACTCCGATATACGTGGCGGATGGTGATTATCACGAAAGGCTCCGAATTATCGGCGACGTCGTGATCCAGCCCGAGCCGAGTCACTTCGCCGACATCTACTCGGGCGACGATGCCTTCCCCCGCGTCGATGGCCTGGAGAACGTGGTAACGCAATGGCACACCGTCACCATTCGAGGCATTCACTTCACGGGAAGTGTAGTCATCCGAGCGTCCCAATCGCGTAGCTTTCGCTATCGCATCGAAGGGTGCCGATTCGACTCGGGACTCGACATCGGGCCCATTGGCTTCGCGGACATCCATATCCGACACTGCATCGTGTTTGGCGATCTCCGCGCAGATGCTGGAGCGACGGAAGTGACGGCCTGTACCGTGATTGGAGGCGGCATACATGCTGCGGATGACGGCCGCACGACGATCCGCGATTGCGTCGTCATCGGCCCGGCGGCGGCTGGAATCGTCACCGGCGGCAGCGGCGGACCGCGCATCACGCGCAACGACGTGCGCGGCACCGAGGTCGGAATCTTGTGCAACTGGGGCACTTATGTGTCCGACAATCACGTTCGTGACTGCTCAGAGGTCGGCATCAGGACGATGGACGCGGGAGCCGAATACAACGTCGTCGAGGGATGTGGCGTGGGGATCGTAGCCGACTTCGCTCATGGCCCGAGTTCTACGCTCCACAATCTGGTCCTCCGTTGCACTGGAGATGGGATCCAGGGCGGCGACAGTGTCACGGACAACGTCGTCGGACGATGCGGAGGAAATGGCATCGTCGCGGCGATCGCCAGCCGCAACACAAGCTACTTGAACCGGGGAGACGGCCTCGTTCTGACGGGTCCGGCGAAACTCACGAAGGGATCGGTTGGCCAGAGCAAACGAGTCATGAACAACATCGCCTACGCCAACGGCGGCTACGGCATGCGGTGGAGCGGCGCGGACACGCCCGTCTCGGGTTGTAACGACTGGTATCTGAACGCTTCCGGGCCCGTGTCCGGCCCCGACACGGCCCCCGACGACGCGAGCGTGGATCCTCTGTTCTGCGATGTCGCGAGCGATTCCGTGGGGCTGCGGTCCGACTCGCCTGTGCTCAACGCTCCGGGTTGCGGGCAGATGGGCGCGCGAGGCATCGGATGCGTCGATCTGCCGACCAGCACGATCGATCCCGGGCCGGTGCCCGCGCCGACTGTGCCGGCTGTTGAACTCGCACTCGCGCCGATCGCTCCGAGCCCCGCGCGAAGCACCGCGACGATCACGTATTCCTTGCCGGCGGGGATGCCGGTTCGGATCAGTGTTCTCGACGTACAGGGGCGCAGGATCGACGTGCCGGCGTCGGGCACGGAGGCCGTCGGACGGCACGTGCTGAGATGGACCGCGCCCGGGAGCGTGCGCGCCGGCGTCTACTTCGTCCGCATGGAGGCCGGGGGCCGCTCGTTCACTCGAACGCTGACGCTGCTGGATTGAACAGAAGCGAATGACGAGGGACCGAACGGTCCTCGACGGTAGCTCGATGACGGGCTCCGTTGGTTTGAGCGCGATGTCGTGTTGCTGAACGCGACTGTCCCCGGGGACAGTTTCGTTCGATCGGGCTCAACACGCGACGCTCGGCAGGCCCGTGCCCTGTCCGCGCGCCTCCGGATGCCCCGACGACGCTGGAGCACTCCGGCGCTCGATCGTTCCGACGCGCGGCGGCTTCTGGGGGATAGGGCGCAGCGGGGTGCGCGAATATCGAACTGTCCTTGAGGACAGTTTCGTTCGATCGCGCTATACGGAACTGTCCTCGAGGACAGTTCACTTGGTCGACGTGTACCAGCTCGCGCGGCCCGCAGGATGAACAGGCGCGTCCGTTCGCCTACAGCCAGCTCGTGGCGATCTTCGTGTCGGCGCTCTTCCAGGCTTTAGCGGCGCGCAGCTCGACGATCGCGGCTTCCTTGGCCTTCTTCTGGGCGCGCATGCTCTTCGCGAGGCCGGTGAGCGACCAGCCGTTTTCGGGGTTGCGCTGGAGGTCGGCTTCGTAGACGGCCTGCGCGGCCTTCGCGCGGCCCGCGTTCAGCAGCACGGCGCCGAGCGCGTGGCGCACCGGGTAGTACCAGTCGGACGGCTCG